>CACZXG010000067.1 GCA_902785055.1 uncultured Lachnospiraceae bacterium | reverse complement strand
AGACTTTTTTCTTGAAAATGGTATAATCGAACAATCGAATGCATTTTTGTATACATGTGTGCGAAATAATCACACATGCACATAGAACACCTGCATGATCACGGCAGGGCCACGGTCCGGACAGTCTGAATAGTCTGAACAGTCTTTCCGGCTGCGGTGCCGGTGCGGGTGTAGAACAGGAGGTCCACCCATGAGTAACGTGCGCTTCAACGATGACAGTATCCTCGCGCGCTATTTCGGCCGCTCATCCAATTATACAGATATCCCCAATCAGCTTTTTTCTGAATACAATGTCAAAAAAGGCCTGCGGAACGACGACGGGACCGGTGTCAGGATCGGCCTCACCCGGATCTCGGATGTCGTGGGCTATACAAAGGATGAAAAGGGGAACGTCATCCCCTGCGACGGCGATCTGCTCTACCGCGGTTATTCGATCAAAGATCTCATCCAGAACCGGCAGGGAAACTATGGCTTCGAGGAGACCTGTTTCCTGCTTCTCTTCGGCTACCTGCCCGATCGGGAGGAGTTTGAAAATTTCAAGAACTGCCTGGCCATGCGCTACGAGCTGCCGGAGAGCTTCCTGGCCAACGAGCTCCTGCTCAAGCCCGCCCGCAACCTGATGAACAAGCTGCAGTCCGCCGTCCTGTCCCTCTATAACTACGACGAATCGCCGGATGAGACCGAGGTCTACGAGAATCTCCTCAAGGGGATCAACCTGATCGCCAAGTTCCCGGCCCTGGGCTGCTATGCCTACTACACCAAGGTCCACTCCTTTGACCGGAGTTCGCTGATCATCCACTACCCCCGCCCGGACTATTCCATGGCCGAGAACATCCTCTACATGCTGCGGCCGGACGGAAAGTTCACGAACCACGAGGCCAATCTCCTCGATGCCATTCTGCTCATCCACGCGGACCACGGCGGCGGTAACAACTCCACCTTCACAAACGTCGTGGTCGGCTCCACGGGAACAGATATCTACTCCGCCCTGAGCGCCTCCATCGGCTCCCTCAAGGGCCCCAAGCACGGCGGCGCCAATATCTCCGTCGCCAAGATGATGCGCCAGGTCATCGCCGATACGGACTACACCCAGGACAAGGACAAGATCCGCTCGATCGTCAACCGGATCCTGGATCACGACTACTATGACCACAGCGGTCTGGTCTACGGCTTCGGCCACGCGGTCTACACCCTCAGCGATCCCCGCGCGGAGATCCTGCGCAAGCTCTGCCGGAACCTGGCTGAGGAGAAGAACTGCATGTACAAGTTCAGCTTCTACAAGCTCTTTGAGGACACGGTCAAGGAGGTCGTCCGGGAGCGCAAGGGCACCGCGATCCCGTCCAACGTCGACCTCTACTCCGGCTTTGCCTACAGCATGCTGGGCATCCCCGAGGAGCTCTACACCCCCCTCTTCGCCACGGCGCGCGTCGCGGGCTGGGTCGCCCACAACCTGGAGAACAAGCTCTACGACGGCCGCATCATGCGTCCCGCCACCAAGTACGTCGGCAGCACACAGGAATTCGTGCCCATGAACCAGAGAAGATAAAGAAACCAGAAACCACCAGGGACGGTTCTCGCCGGTTTCAACGACCACCAGGGACCGTTCTCGCCGGTTTCAACAAAACCGGTGAGAACGGTCCCGATTTGTTTAAAAAGAACCGGTGAGAACCGTCCCAAGTGGTTCCCTAAGCAGAAAACCTGTCCCGACGAAACAAAAAACTGTATCCGGCTCCCCCTCGCGGGGGTCCGGATACAGCTTTTCCTCTTTCAGCCTGCTGCCTGTTCAACGATCCTCCGTCGATCCAGACTCAGGCGTCTATTCAACATTATTCAGATTATTCAGGCTTATCCTCGCTGAAGAGCTCCTCGACCTTGTCGGGGGCCTGCTCGAACTTCTCCGCGATCTCTCCCGCGCTCTCGGCAGCCTCCTCTTTGACCTCTGCTGCAGGTGTTTCCTCAGCGGCTGCGGGCTCCTCCGCCTTTTCAGCGGCTTCCGCAGCCTCGGGGGCTTCGGGTGCCTCCGCTAGCTCCTCGGTCACGGCCTCGTCGATGGCCTCAGCCTCGGCCTCGTCCAGGTCAGCGTCCTCTGCGGGCTCCACATAGTCCTCTGCGAAGATGTCCTCCTCGGGCTCCTCCTCCTGCAGGGCTTCTTTCACCTTGACGGCGCCGTCCGCGAAGACATCCTTCATCCTGCCGGCGGTCTCTCCGACGACCTCGAGCACGGTCTCACCTCTGGGGCCGATCGCCTCCTTGATGCGGGTATAGGCCTCGCTGGAGCCCTCTTTGATGGTCGTGTAGGTTCTGGAAGCAGCAGCCTTCACACGAGCGGCCGTCTCTTCGTAGTCGGCCTTCTTCGCCTCATCCTGCGCGATCTCCTCCTCGATAGATCTCGTCACTGCCTCGTCTTCGTCTTCTTCATATTCGTCCGAAAAGATATCCTCGTCCGCATCGCAGATCGAGTCCTTGGAAGTCTCCTCCAGGTAATAGTAGACGGTTGCCGCCGCAACGCCAAGAATTGTGCTGCCCAGTAACAATCTGCCCAGTTTGCTCATTTTGTTCCTCCATTCCTGCTTAGGGACTGACGCGAAATCATCTGTACATTCTGTCTGGCAGAATACGCAGATTCTGCACAGACCATGCAATTGATGACGCTGCAGTTCCTTACTTGAACGCGGTCGGCATCTCTGAAAGAATGATGATCGGATCCCGTCATGGTTTCATCAGTTCATGACCGGGCATTCCGGATCAAACCGGCCTTCCTATGTGATCAGTCTCCTGCTTTCGGAAACATTCCATGGGTTTCTCAGCAGGCATCCTTTACTATAGTAACGCATTTCCCCGGAAAATAAAAGGGAAGAAGAGTGAAGAATCTTGTTGATACAAGATTTTTCACTCCGGTGCTTGTGCCGCGAGACGGCCCAATCACCTGTGATCGCATCAGAGAAATCGCCTTCGCGAATTTCTCTTCGCGGATGCCGCTCTGGCGAGCGGCATGGTCGGAAAGGGCGGATTTTCGGAAACGCAGCACGTGAGGCCGACAGGTTCATTGCTGCCATTACTCCATCATGAGAAAGGCCCCCTGGTTGCCCCGCCTGCCGCCAGTGGCCCGGTGGGAAAAGAGTTCCCCGCTGTTGCAGCAGGTACAGAGATTGGTCACCGTCAGGTGGTCCCGGCTGATCCCGGCCTCCCGCAGGATCCGCGCGTTGGCCTCCCAGAGGTCCAGCTGGTACTTGCCCGGCGCCCTTCCCCGCGACAGGATGCGGGGGATGGTGGTGTTCAATGGTTCCGGCCCGGAAAGTCCCTCTTCCGCTGACCTTCCGTGCGTATTGACAGGATTACTTACAGAGGCACTTGCAGAGCTCATGGCGGAGCCGTCTGCAGAGGCGCTTCCAAAACATCCGCGGAAGGCCTCCGCCACATCCTCCGAGACCTCATAGCAGTCGACGCAGATCGACGGGCCGACGGCGGCGTGGATGTCCTGCGGCCTGCAGCCGAAGACCTCCTGCATCCTGCGGATGGTGACAGCGCCGATCCTAGCCACGGTCCCCTTCCAGCCGCTGTGGGCCAGGGCGATGACCCTGCGGACGGGGTCATAGAAATAGAGCGGCGTACAGTCCGCGTGCGAGGTGAAGAGCACCAGCCCCGGGATGTCCGTGATGATCCCGTCGACGTCTGTGTAATCGCGTTCGCGGGTCACGCCCTTGCCGGCATCCGCCTCCGTCACGATCCGGACATTGGCGGTGTGAGTCTGCTGCGCGCAGACAATCCGGTCCAGCGCGACATCAAAAAAGCCCGCGGCCCTCCTGTAATTCTCAAGCAGATTTTCCTCCGTTTCTATCAGGTCCGGCGGATCTCGACGGAAATTCAGGCTGGCCAGATAATCCTCCGAGACCCCTCCCGCGCGCGTGGTAAAGCAGTGCCGCTGTCCGGGAAGATCCTCCCAGGCCGCAAATGTCAGGACGGGGAAGCTGCTTCCGTCCGGCAAAGAGACCTCTTTATTCATAAAGACCTTTTGAGATGTTTTATATTTCATAAGCTCGAATTCTTCCTGTACTGTACCTTCCATTCTGTCAGGATTCCATGTCCATTGCTCTGCCGGACATGGCCCCCGGTGATATGCCGGTATCCGGTATCCGTTTTCGTCGCCCGCACATCCGCCTCCCAAAGCCACACAGGCTTATCGCAAACAACTCAAGTATAGCACAAGGACCGTCAAAGAAAAAAGAATGCACTGCCATTTCAGTTGGTGGCAACGGTTTTATCAACAAGTACATAGGCTGCGACCTCCTTCGCAGATGTGGTATCCGTAAGATAGTTGATTCCTTCACAGAGAAGAGAGACTACGAGTACGCCAGCAACCCCATTCTCCGTCTGATCGGGGATGTTGAAACTCAAAAGTGCTTCCCCGGTGTGTCAGTGCCAAAAAACTGCTTACTGACAAGATCCTTGCCTTCTTTCATACTGCGGCAAGCCCTTTGATAACATAAAACACGCTCTTTGTGCACATCAGTTTAATAACATTTTCAGACAGTAACTCCTCTGGAAATCTGCCGGTAAAGCACCTATAATCAAATCATCGAAGAGGACAGCAGACCACGAAAAGCAGAAAGAAACACAACACGAAAAGGAATAGGATCACACAGGATGAGGAAAAGACAAAACAGATATCTGCTGCGCTGTATGTATCTTAATCAGACATCTATGGGAATCTATCTTCTGCTCATAGGCGCCGTCCTGCCTATGATTCGCACTGAGTACAGCCTGAGCTACAAGCTCACCGGCATCATGATGGGAGTACAGTCGGCCGGCTATTTTCTTGCCGGTCTGGCCGCCCCTCTTCTTCCGGGCTGGTTCGGCATCAAAAAGACCTATCTGGTCCTTGCCAATCTCGCACTTGCCGGTCTGGGCATGATCATGTTCACCGGAAATCCCATTCTCCTGCTCTGTGCCATGCTCATGACCGGAATCAGCAAGGGATCCTGCGGAAATTACAACAATTCAATCGTCAGCAATCTGTCCGGAAATGACGCTTCCAAACTCAACTTCCTGCAGGCCTGCTTTGCCATCGGCGCCTGTATCGCGCCCTTTATCGCCTTTGTCTGCGGAGATTCCTGGAGAAGGGCCTTTACAGCAGAGATTTTCACCGGCATTGTCATCCTGCTATATTGCCTCGGAATGAAAATAGAAAAAGACGCCTACCCGGAACCCGGCAGAGGAACCAGTATGGACCTGGGCTTTTTCCGCAATAAAGTCTTCTGGATCTGCGCTGCCTTTCTCTCCTGTTACATGGCTATCGAAGCCTGCATCATGGGATTTCTGGTCACATACTATGTCGACACAGGCCTCGTCTCCGAGGGAAAGGCGCAGATGCTGTCCATCCTGCTCTGGGCGGCAGTTCTCATCGGCAGACTCGCCTGCGCAGCCCTCAGCCGTATCTTCCGGCCTGTTCACATGCTTTTGGTCATGTCCATCGGTGTGGCTGTCAGCTTTATCCTTTTTATTTTCGGGGGCTCCATTATTCCGGTTACGATTGGTTCTGTCGGACTCGGCCTCTTCATGGCCGGTATGTACGGCACTGCCATCGGAGACGTCGGGGATCTTCTCGAAAAATACTCTATGAGTATGGGAATGCTGATCGTCATTCCGGGACTTGTATCCACCCTCATGCCCAGTCTCATCGGTATCCTGGCAGATTTCTGGGATATACGCAGAGGCATGATGTCCATCTTTGCATTGATCATCCTGCTGTTGGCAGTCACCATTGCCGACCTCAGGCACAAAAGATAAGCAGGCCGGTGTGCAACAGTTTCAATTAAAAATCACATCGGGACAATCACTAAGGCAGAGTTGGTGGAGCAGGTGCCGGATGTCAGCCAGTCAACCGTCCAGAGGACTCTTACCGAACTGACGAAACAGGGCAAGATCATCAAACTCGGCGCAGGCCGTTATATCAAATACATATGGAACTGGGATCAGGAGGATGAGCATTAATGATTACAGGTGAACTGAAAAACAAGATTGACAGCATTTGGGAGATATTCTGGACCGGCGGCCTTACAAATCCGCTGGATGTCATTGAGCAGATGACCTATATGATGTTCATCCATGACCTGGATGACTCGGATAATCTTCGCGCAAAGGAAGCAGCTATGTTGGGACTTCCCTATCAAAGCATTTTTGCGGAGGAGGTTCGGATCGGAGACCGGACGATTGCCGGGAATCAGTTAAAGTGGAGCATCTTCCATGATTTTCCGGCGGCTAAAATGTACAGTGTGGTTCAGGAATGGGTGTTTCCCTTCATCAAAAATCTGCATGGAGATAAGGACAGTGCCTATGCAAAATATATGGGAGATGCGATCTTCAAAATTCCGACGCCCTTGATGCTGGATAAGATCGTTACTTCCATGGATACCCTCTATGCCCAGATGGCGCAGGTAAAATCTTCGGATATCCGAGGGGACGTTTATGAATACCTGCTTTCTAAGCTATCTACTGCCGGGGTGAACGGGCAGTTCCGCACTCCAAGACATATCATCCGTATGATGGTCGACCTGATGGAACCGGGTCCGGACGAAGTGATCTGCGATCCGGCCTGCGGCACATCCGGCTTCCTGGTGGCTGCCAGTGAATATCTGAAAGAGAATCGAAAGGAAGGTGTCTTTTTTAACAGGCAGAACAAGGACCATTATATGAACCACATGTTCCATGGCTTTGACATGGACCGCACGATGCTCCGGATCGGTGCCATGAACATGATGACGCACGGTGTGGACAATCCCTTTATCGAATACCGCGACAGTCTCTCCGATCAAAATCCGGACCGCGAGAAATACAGCCTTATCCTGGCAAATCCGCCCTTCAAGGGATCCCTGGATTATGACACAGTGTCTGCAGATCTTCTGAAGGTCAGCAAGACAAAGAAGACAGAGCTTCTGTTCCTGGCCCTGTTTGTCCGGATGCTGAGAGTGGGCGGACGATGCGCCTGTATCGTACCGGATGGAGTGCTGTTTGGATCCTCCAAGGCTCACAAGGCGATCCGGAAGGAGCTGATCGAAAACCAGAGACTGCAGGCTGTGATCTCCATGCCCTCTGGTGTATTCAAGCCGTATGCCGGTGTCTCTACTGCCATCCTGATCTTCACAAAGACAGGACACGGCGGGACGGATCAGGTCTGGTTCTATGATATGAAAGCCGATGGGTTCAGCCTGGATGACAAGCGCACCGAGGTAAAGGAAAATGATATTCCGGATATTATCCAGAGATTCCGGAACCTCGGCGGAGAAGCTGCACGCAAACGCACAGACCAGAGCTTTTTCGTGCCAAAGCAGGAAATTGCGGACAACGATTATGATCTTTCCATCAACAAATATAAGCAGACAGTATACGTGCCGGTGGAATATCCTCCGACAGAGGAGATCATGGCAGAACTTCGCGAGCTGGAAAGAAAAATCGGCGAGGAAATGGATGAACTGGAACGGCTGCTGAAGGAATAACAAAGGAGATACTATGCAGAACAAGCAAGAAGTGATTCTTTTTCAAAGCAGCGATGAGAAAGTCTCATTGCCGGTTTTGCTTGACAATGACACAGTCTGGCTGACCCGGCTTCAGTTGGCTGAGCTCTTTGACCGCGACGTGAAAACGATCGGTAAACACATAAATAATGCTTTGAAAGAAGAGGTCGATTCTTCAGTTGTCGCAAAATTTGCGACAACTGCGGCAGACGGAAAAACATATAAGACGGAGCATTATAATCTTGATATGATTATCTCTGTCGGATATCGTGTAAAATCTCAACGAGGTGTGGAATTCCGCAAATGGGCCAATTCTGTTTTGAAGCAGTATATCATACAGGGCTATGCGGTAAACGAATATCGGATGAAGCAGCTTGGCGAAGCGGTCAGGCTGATGAAACGGATCGAAACCGACCTCGATACCAGGCAGATATTAAATGTCGTAGAGAGCTTCAGCAGAGCCCTGGATCTTCTTGATGATTATGATCATCAGACTATGAAGCGTCCAAAAGGATCCACGGGCGCATATGTTCTGACCTATGAAGAATGCCGCCGGGTGATCGATCAGATGCGTTTTGGTGCTGAATCCGACCTTTTCGGAAGTGAAAAAGACGGTTCTTTTAAGGGCAGCATCGGAAATATCTACCAGTCTTTTGCAGGACAGGAAATATACCCCACCGTGGAGGAAAAGGCAGCGAATCTACTGTATTTTGTAACAAAAAATCACAGCTTCTGGGACGGCAACAAGAGAATTGCGGCGACCATGTTCCTGTATTTTCTGGATCGGAACGGGATGCTGTATAAGGACGACGGCGAGAAACTGCTTGACGACCATACATTAGTTGCACTGACAATCATGATTGCAGAGTCTCGTCCGGAAGAGAAGGAAATGATGATCAGTGTGATCATGAACTGTATAGGATAACTTGATATTTGCAGGGGAAAAGAGATGGCAAAATATCGTCTTGGAGATATAGCACCAGTGAGTCAAGGGATGGTCGCTGATAATGATCAGTACTGGTTGCTTAATCTTGATGTGGTTGAAAGTAATACTGGCAAAGTACTGGAATATGTATACGTTGATTACTCTCAAATCGGAGCTTCCACAGTATCATTTGATCAGACAAATGTCCTGTACTCCAAACTTCGACCATATTTAAACAAAGTAGTGATTCCTGATAGAGCGGGTTATGCTACATCAGAAATGTTGCCATTGAAGCCAAATGAACAGGTCATTACAAGGAAATATTTAACATATTTTCTTCGTTCACCTCATTTTGTGGAGTATATAAACGGGAAAACAAGTGGCGCAAAAATGCCGAGGGCTAATATTGCTGATCTAAAGTCTATTGAAATTGAGTGTCCACCAATAATGAATCAGAACCGCATCACTTCTCAGTTTGATTTGATAACGACAATAATTGACAACCGTAAGAAGGAGCTCTCTGCTTTCGACGATTTGATCAAAGCCCGATTTGTCGAGGTGTTTAAGCAGGGATATCCTGAGGATTCTCTTCTAAATCTATGCAATATTATCGATTACCGAGGGAAGACCCCGGAGAAGGTTGAGTCAGGCCTACCATTTATAACTGCGAAGAACATTAAAATGCACAAAATGAGCATGGAACCTCGTGAGTATATCTCAAAAGAAACATATGACAAAGTAATGGTAAGAGGCTTTCCAAAGGAGGGAGACGTTGTATTTACAACAGAGGCGCCTTTGGGGAATGTCTGTAGAATTCCTCATTTTGATACAGAATTCTATATCGGACAAAGGATTGTGACGTTGCAAACAGAGAAACTAATTCCTGCATATTTGGAATATGCTGTTTCTACCGAGGATTTTAAACGTAAGTATATGGAAAAATCTTCAGGCAGTACTGTTACCGGAATAAGAGTGAGATTGCTTGAAAAATTGACAATTCCGGTTCCACCGATTGAACTCCAAAAACAATTTGCTGACTTTGTTAATCAAGTCGACAAATCCAAATTTTCCGGAAGAGTATGCAATTCTAAATATAAGCTTGTTTTGCAGTTAGGAATTGATAAGATACATCAGCTATTCTACAGTCTGATACAAGAGTTCCTCGGCTGAAGCCGTACGGAGTCATGCCGACCGCTCCGAAAGGAGTTTTTATGAATTATACTTTAAAGATATTTGATACTCCCCTGATCAGTTTTCACGCGACTGAGGATTCAAGTGATCCGGAAATCACAGTTCACTGGATCAATGAGGCTGATCGTCATTTGATTCCCCTGGATATGGGCGATCCCACAGAGGAGAATATCGGCAGATGGCTGAAGCGGAGAACGATTCCGGGAAACAGGGCATTTGTCAGATCGTTTCTGGCCAGGTGTGGACTTAGCATCAACAGGCCTATGCGTATTATTTCCGTGAGCAGGGGACTGTCGTTGAATGACAGCTACTGGGTTACAGAAGAGGGTTTTGAGGGAAACTTTGATAAGTGCAACCTCTATGAGAACCGGTTCAGCCGGATTCTTGCATATATTGCCTTTACTGGCTACGGAAGCAGTATAAGGAGCACGTTTGGATCCAGCCCGGAGTTCACAACGAATGGAATGCTCCCGAAGTGCTGGCGCCGGATATCCGGAAAGATTATTCTCTATAAAGGTGGTACGAGCGGCGCATCGAATACAGGAAACGAACCATATTCTGAATTCTATGCTTCCCAGATCGCCGAAACGATGGGAATCGACGCAGTTTCCTATGGCCTTGCCAGGTGGAAAGGACTGCTCTGCTCTACATGTGAGCTGTTCACAGACAGGGAGACTGCATACATTCCTGTTGGAAGGATCATTATCAAAGGCGGAATAAAGGCGGTTGCAGAGTATTATCGTACACTTGGACCGGCTTTTGAAAAGTCGCTCAGGGATATGCTGATTTTTGACGCAGTCGTGTGTAATACAGATCGCCATTTCGGCAACTTCGGCCTGCTCATTGACAGCAAAACAAACCGGGTGAAAGCACCGGCGCCACTGTTTGATCATGGAAATTCCCTCTTCAACTATGCGGGGGAAGACTTCCTGCGGTCAGAAGATGCGCTGGAGGCGTATGCAGACACGCTTCAGCCTTGTGTTTACGATGATTTTATCGCGACAGCAGCTTCTTATATGGATGAAGAAAACAGAGAACAGCTGAGGCATCTTTTGACTTTCAGATTCAGGAAACACAGCAGATATAACCTGCCCGACAGAATCCTCAGATTGATAGAAGGGCAAATAAGGAAAAGAGCAGGTCTCCTATTGAAATTCGGGAAATAGAATCCATTATACCGTTATATCCGGTGTATCTTGAAGGGGGATCACGATGACCAACTTTGATTTCTTACTAGCAGAAGAAACATTCGAGAGTTTTGCTGATATCGCAATCGCAGCGGAGAAGATTCTTCCAATCGATGTATCGGCATCGGTGATCAATTGCCGGAGGGCGATGGAGTTCGCAGTCAAATGGATGTATTCCGTTGACGGTTCTCTGGTCATGCCCTGGGATGACAAGCTGGTCAGCCTGTTGAGTACAGAGGAATTCCGCGGCGTTGTGGACAACAGTCTCTGGGTCAGATTGGATTTCATCCGGAAAATGGGAAATAAGGCGGCACATACGGGGAGAACGATCACAAAAGACCAGGCCCTCCTCTGTCTGGAAAACCTATTTATTTTCATGGACTTCATCTCCTACTGTTATGGAGATGAATATACAGAGAGAATTTTCGATCCGACACTTTGCGAAGTAAAGGATCCGGAGCCGGTCGTTGCCGAACCAATTATTTCTGAAGTTGATCTCCAGGCCTTGATCCGGGAAAACGCGGCACTGAAGGAGGAACTGACTGCGCGGCGTGAAGAACAGCAGCAGACCTATGTCCCCAAACCGCTGGATATCTCCGAATATAAGACCCGGAAGATCTATATAGATTCCATGCTGGAGGATGCCGGATGGACCGAAGGCAGAGACTGGATCAATGAGGTGGAACTGCAGGGCATGCCGAACCAGGCAGAAGTGGGCTATGCAGACTATGTCCTGTACGGCGATGATGGCAGGCCGCTGGCTGTGATCGAGGCAAAGCGCACCTGTGTGGATGTTGCAAAAGGCCGCCAGCAGGCAAAGCTTTATGCAGATCTTTTAGAGAATAAATATGGCCGCCGTCCCGTGATCTTCCTGACGAACGGTTTCGAAACAAGGATCCAGGACAATCTGTATCCGGAGCGCAGATGCGCATGTCTCTATTCCAAACGTGATCTGGAAAAACTATTCAATCTTCAGGCGATGCGGTCCAGCCTCTCCTATGTTTCTATCGATAAGAACATTGCCGGACGATATTATCAGGAGGCTGCGATCAAAGCCGTCTGTGACAGCTTCGGAAAGAAGAACCGCCGCAAGGCACTCCTGGTCATGGCGACCGGTTCCGGCAAGACACGAACTGTCATTGCACTGGTAAAGGTCCTGCAGGAACAGGGCTGGATCCGTGACGTCCTGTTTCTGGCGGACAGAAATTCCCTGGTTACGCAGGCCAAGCGCAGTTTTGTGAATCTCCTGCCGGATCTTTCCGTGACCAACCTGGTAGAGGAAAAGGACAACTATACGGCCCACTGCGTGTTCTCGACCTATCAGACCATGATGAACTGCATTGATTCTGTCGAAGATGATCAGGGCAAGCTCTTTACCTGCGGGCATTTCGACCTGATTATCTGCGATGAAGCTCATCGGTCTATCTATAACAAATACAGGGATATCTTCAATTACTTTGACGCCCCGCTGGTCGGTCTGACGGCAACACCCAAGGATGAGATCGATAAAAACACCTACGAGATCTTTGAACTTGAAAATGGTGTCCCCACCTATGGCTATGATCTGGCGCAGGCGGTTCAGGACGGCTACCTGGTCGATTTCATGTCCGTGGAGACGCAGCTGAAATTCATTGAACAGGGCATCGTGTACGATGATCTGTCTGAGGAAGACAAGAAGATCTATGAAGATACCTTTGAGGATGAAAACGGGGAGCTTCCGGAAAGCATTGCCTCTTCTGCCCTGAATGAATGGATCTTCAATGAGGATACCATCCGGGAGGTCCTGAATGTCCTGATGGAACACGGGCTGAAAGTCGATTACGGCGCAAAGATCGGGAAGACCATTATCTTTGCCAAAAATCATAATCATGCCGAAAAGATCCTGGAAGTCTTTAACAAAGAGTACCCGCATTTAAATGGCTTTGCGAAGGTCATTGACAATTATATGACCTACGCACAGAGCGCGATCGATGAATTCTCGGAACCGGACAAGCTCCCGCAGATTGCCATTTCTGTAGATATGCTTGATACAGGAATTGATGTTCCGGAGATTCTGAACCTGGTCTTCTTCAAAAAGGTTATGAGCAAGGCCAAGTTCTGGCAAATGATCGGCCGCGGGACCAGGCTCTGCCCCGGTCTGATCGACGGAGAAGACAAAAACAATTTCTATATCTTTGATTTCTGCGGTAACTTTGAGTTTTTCCGCATGAACAAGGGGAAACCGACCGCCAATATGATCGCCCTGCAGGGCGCAATCTTCAACCTGGAATTCCAGATTGCCTATAAGCTGCAAGAGCTGCAGTACCAGCAGGAGCAACGGCTGAAGGCATACAGAGAAGCCCTTGTATCACACATGGCCGGAAAGGTGCAGGAGCTCAACAGGGATAACTTTGCTGTCCGCCAGCATCTGAAGTACGTCGATCTCTATGCGAGCAAGGACAATTATAATGCCCTTACCTACGAGGATACACTGCTGGTCCGGGAAGAACTTGCTCCGTTGATTCAGCCGGAGCCCGATGACGCATCGGCGCTTCGTTTTGACGCTCTGATGTACGGCATTGAGCTGGCTTATCTTGTCGGGAAGAAATATACAAAAGCCAGGCACGACCTGATCACGAAGGTGGCCGGCATCGCAAGTGTCGCCAATATCCCTGAGATCATGGCGCAGTCAGAGCTGATCGATCAGATCCTCCATACCGATTACGTGGAAAATGCCGGAATTAATGAATTTGAACATATCAGGGCAAATCTCCGCGATCTGATGAAATATCTGCCGAAGAAAGTCATTCGTTATGATACCGATTTTGATGATCAGATTCTTTCCATGGAATGGAAAGAATCCGATCTGGAAAGCGATGATCTGAAGAATTATAAAGCAAAAGCAGAATATTATATCCGACAGCACCAGGACAACCTTGCGATCCACAAGTTGAAGAACAACATCCCGCTCACCGAAACCGATGTGAAAACACTGGAGGAGATTCTCTGGAGCGAGGTCGGTACAAAAGAGGATTATGAGGCGGAGTACGGCAGCAAGCCCCTGGGCGAATTCGTCCGGGAGATCGTCGGCCTGGATATTAATGCCGCAAAGGAAGCCTTCGCGGATTATCTGAATGATACCAGCCTGGACAGCCGGCAGATCTACTTTGTCAATCAGATCGTAGAGTACATTGTCCACAACGGCATGATGAAAGACCTCTCCGTTCTTCAGGAGGCTCCGTTTAATGCCATGGGTAGCGTCGTGGAAGTCTTCACAGACCTCAGTGTCTGGATGGGCATCCGGAACGCGATCGAGCGGGTGAACGCGAACGCACTAGTTGCGTAGAATCATCTACACCTCTGACAGCTTCCGGGCCAGATCCGGGAACATGGCGACACTGCGCTGCAGGATTCCGTTCATGAAGGCGATGGCAGTGCCGTAGTTGGTAACGGGCACATTCTGGGCGACAGCCCGGCCGATCCGGCTCTGCATCTCGCGGGCATTGAGCATGCATCCGCCGCAGTGGATGACCAGCGCGTATTTCATCAGGTCTTCCGGGAAGCCGGTGCCGGAGGATGTCTCGATCACGATTTCCCTGCCTGTGCGGGTGCGAAGCCAGCGGGGGAGCTTGACCGTTCCGATGTCGTCGCACTGGCGGTGGTGGGTGCAGCCCTCTGCGATGAGGACCCGGTCACCGTCCTGCAGGCGGTCGATGTGGGCCGCGCCCAGGGCCGCTGTCTCCAGAAAGCCCTTGTAGCGGGCCATGAGGATGGAAAAGGACGTGAGCGGTATGCTATCTGGAACAGCCTTCTGCACTTCCGCGAAGGCCTGGCTGTCGGTGATGACCATGGCCGGCGGTGTGCGCAGGCCCTCCAGGGTCCTGGTGACGCCCTCCGTCTGTGTACAGAGCACACTGCAGCCGGCGTCCAGTATATCGCGGATGACCTGCTGCTGGGGCAGGATGAGGCGACCCTTGGGCGCCGCCTTGTCGATCGGGATGACCAGGATGACCAGGTCTCCGGGCTGCAGGAGGTCTGAGACCAGCCTGGGCTCCGCCCCCTGGCCCGCCTTCCAGGCCCGGTAGAGGTCTCCGATCTTCTCCTTGAGTTCCTGA
>CACZXG010000066.1 GCA_902785055.1 uncultured Lachnospiraceae bacterium | reverse complement strand
AGACTGGGCACCACCATCATCTACGTTACACACGACCAGACAGAGGCTATGACCCTTGGTTCCAGGATCGTCGTTATGAAGGACGGTATCGTTCAGCAGATCGATTCCCCTCAGAACCTCTATGACAACCCTTGCAACCTGTTCGTAGCAGGCTTCATGGGATCTCCTCAGATGAACTTCGTCGACGCTGTCGCAAGAGTAGAAGGCGGCAAGGCATTCCTCGATGTCGAGGGACAGTCCATCGAGCTTCCCGCTGACAAGGCTAAGGCTGTCATCGACGGCGGTTACAACGGCAAGCAGGTTACCTTCGGTATCCGTCCTGAGAACATCATCGAAGTCAAGGGCGACAAGAAGGCTCCTTATCAGTTCGAGTCCAAGGTCAACGTTTACGAGCTTCTCGGCGCAGAAGTATTCCTGTACTTCGATCTCGGCAGCGCTAACATCACTGCAAGAGTTGAGCCTACAACAAAGGTTCGCCCCGGCGATACAGTTAAGTACACCTTCGATACCAAGAAGATCCACATCTTCGACAAGGAGACCGAGCTGACAATTGCCAACTAATAAATAGTTGCCATTGCCTGAGGGCATGATAATCAGTTATCATGAGGGTGCCGCACTTGATAATAACAGTGCGGCACTCGTTTTGTGTAATAGGGGAAAAGGCTTGCCGATGAGAGGATGTGAAGCAGGCGGATCCCTGAGAGGAGTCCATACAGGAGGATTTACATGGTTTCATCACAGATCATTAGAGGATGCCTTGAACAACTGCGGACTATCACGAAGATAGAGTTCTGCGTACAGGATATCAACGGAAATGTCGTGGCGCAGACAGAGGGCGCTTCAGCACCGGATAAGAGTATGGCTTCAGGGTTTGCCCAGTCGGCGGCGGACAGCCAGATCGTCGGGAACAGCTATTATCTCAAGGTGATGGAAGACGACGAGCTGCAGTTCGTGCTGACAGCCCAGGGAACCGCGGAGCACACGTTTATGGTAGCGAAGATCGCGGCCGCTGAGATCGAGAACCTGATCGTCGCATATAAGGAAAAGTTTGACCGCAGCAATTTCTTCCAGAACCTGCTGCTGGACAATCTTTTGCTCGTGGATATCCATAACCGTTCCAAGAAGCTACATATCGCGGGCAGCGTGCGCAGGGCGATCATTCTTTTTGAGATCAACGCGGAGTCGGAGCAGATTGCCTCGGAGATGCTCTCCGGGCTGTTCACCGTGCAGAACGGCGATTATCTGACGGAAGTGGATGAGAACAGTGTGATCCTTATCAAGTCCCTCGATGAAAAAGAGGGATATAAGGAGATCGAAGATGCCGCGAAGACGGCATTGGATATGCTGAATATGGAAGCTATGGTCAATGCGCGCGGATCCTACGGCACGATCGTCGAGGAACTCAAGGATCTGTCCCGCTCCTACAAGGAAGCAAGGATGGCTATGGATGTGGGCAGAATCTTCTATGCGGGAAAGAGAGTGATCTCTTACAACGAACTCGGGATCGGGCGCCTGATCTATCAGCTGCCGCCGAACCTGTGCAGGATGTTCATCCAGGAGATCTTCGAGAGCGGTGAGATGACGGAGTTCGACCAGGAGATCCTGACGACCATCAATACCTTCTTTGATAATAACCTCAACGTGTCGGAGACAGCCCGCCAGCTCTTCGTCCACAGAAATACGCTGGTCTACCGCATTGAGAAACTGCAGAAGAGTACCGGGCTTGATATCAGGACTTTTGAGGACGCTATGACCCTCAAGATCGCCCTGATGGTAAATGCCTACATGAAGGAACTGGAGAGACGCAGGAAATAAGCCGCCCGCTGAGACGATCTCAGCGGCGGTCTCTGTTCCCGGAAAGGCCTGTCCCGTCGAAGGCGGGAATATAGCTCTGGGAGGCGGTCTCACCGTCCTGGATGAAACCGTTTGTGACACCGATGGAGATTGCGTAGTTGACCAGTTCGTCGTACTCCTCAGCTGTCAGCTTGCGTCCCAGATTGGGATCGCCGTAGACCTGGGGCATAGGCGTATACTGGTTCATCAGGCTGATGAAAATGCTGTCTCCGTAAGTGGAGTGAAGATAATCCAGAATGTCTCTGGAATCCTCGGCGCAGCCCGGAAGGGCGAGGTGCCTTACAATGACGCCGCGTACCATAACGGGATCGTCTGCGTCGTCCTCAGCGTCGATGGAGGAGGTGCCGTCCGCGAAAAGCGGCTCGGGACACTGCCGGACCATTTCCGCCAGGGCTTTGGAGGCGTACTGGAAGTAGTCCGGGGTGTGAGAGTAGGCCAGGGAGATCCGGGGAGAGATATATTTAAAATCGGGCATCCAGATGTCCACAAGGCCCTCCAGGGCTTTGATAGCCTCCACGCGCTCATAAGTGCCGGTATTATAGACGACAGGGATCGAAAGACCCTGTCGTTTCGCTTTTTCTATAGCGGGAATGATCAGGTAGAGATAGTGGGAGGGCGTCACCAGGTTGATGTTCTCGGCGTTCTGGTCCTGAAGCTCCAGAAAGATCTCAGAGAGCCTCTCTGGTTCGATCTTCATGCCGGACATAGCCTTTGCAATGGCATAGTTCTGGCAGTAGACACAGCCCATGTTGCAGCCTGAGAAGAATACGGCGCCGCTTCCGTGGTGTCCGGAGATCACAGGCTCCTCGTCAAAATACAGAGCAGCCCTCGCGGCATACAGCTCCGCGTCTTCCTTGCAATAGCCCACTTCGCCTTCGGCGCGGTTCGCTCTGCAGCTTCTGGGACAGAGCGTACAGTCAGTCATATCCATGATATTGTCTAAACTCATATCGAACCTTTCTGAACTCTAAACAGCCTCGATCACAAGACGGCTTCGACAAAAAATGCTCTTCGCGGCGGAACCTTAACCCGTTACTGTGCTTACTGCTCCGCCAGGCACCCTCACGGCACATGATAGGGCCCGCTTAGTGCTGCTTTGTTCCCAATCTGACACGGTTCACGGGAAATCATTGCGTAAGACCCAAACTTCATCACAGCAAGCGGCAGGCAGCTGTTAAGGCTCCGCCCCGAAGAGCAGGACGGCTAAATTAAGGGGCGCTGTCGCGCCCATATGTGTAAATATAGTAGATTCAGCCGGCAAAGTCAATCAAAAGATGGATTTCCTCCGTCAGCCTTTTTCCGCATTTTATTTCGGATACGCAGCTCCTTGAAGAAGCGCTGCAGAATCTGCGTGCACTCTTCCTGCATAAGTCCCTTATCCACGGCGACCTGGTGGTTGAATTCGCTGTTTTGCAGGATGTTGAGAAGTGTGCCGCCGCAGCCGGATTTAAAACTGGGCGCTCCGATCACGACTCTGTCGATCCTGGACTGGACAAGCGCGCCGGCGCACATCTGGCAGGGCTCCAGCGTGACATAGAGTGTGCAGCCCTCAAGCCGCCAGTCACCGACTTTTTTGTTGGCCTTTCTGATCGCGGTGATCTCGGCGTGGGCCAGGGTAGTGTGGTCGGTGTTGCGGCGGTTGTAGCCGCGGCCGATGATGCGGCCGTTTTCCACGATCACGGCGCCGATAGGCACTTCGCCTATGGCGAGTGCCTTTTCGGCCTGTTTCAGGGCCGCCTTCATATATTTGATATCTTCCCGGGTAAATTCAGTATCGTTAGCCAACTTCTGTGATCTCCATTTTCGGGTGGTCGGAGGATACCATTACTATCGCGGCATCAATTGTCGAACTGCGTCAGGTTATAAAGGTTTATGATCGCCATCGTGTGGTCGACGTACTGGCTGCCGGTGCAGTAGCCGTCATTTTTGATGTTCTGCAGATACTGCCTGGGGCTTGTAACGCCCTTGAGGTTGGCGTAGCGCTTAAGCTGGATAAATTCAAAATATCCTTTGACGCCTTCTTCCATGCTGTCATATACGCGGAAATTGCTCCTGATCGTGGTCAGCGTTCCGGCGGAGTACTCTTCCTTGGTGGAGAGATTTACACTCTTGCCTTTCCAAAGAGTACCGCACTTGAGGCCAAAGTAGTTGTGATATTTGGCAGAGAGAGAAGACTCTCCCCAGCCGCTCTCGTGGATCGCCTGCGCGATGATGGGGCTGTAGACCTTTATGCCGTACTGAGGAGCGTATTTGCGGACGTAACCGGCAATCTGTATGACGAACTGCTTTCTGGATTCCGTGGTCTCGTTGAGCTTGCCGACGACCTTGGTGATGGCAGCAGCCGCTGCCTTTGAGGCGTCCTCTTTCACTTCACTTGAAGCAGTATTTGTCTTGGCGGAGGAAGCGGAGCTTCCCGGATCCGTGTCGATATACGCGGCGCCGGACTTGAGCTTTTCGGTTGTCAGCGGTGCCTTAGCCGCGGCGGCGACAGAAGAGGGGATAGTGCCGAGCAGTTCGCAGTTTTTCCCGAACCGGTGTTCTTTGCCGTCGATCTTAACTGTGCCGGCCGCGCAGACTCCGTCGGAAGCCAGATAGTAGTAGTGGTTCTTGTAGAGTACCCATCTGTTCTTGACAGTGGTGCCGTCAGTTGAGTAGTAGTACCATTTTCCGTTTTTTAACTCCCATCCGTTCGAGACTTCGCCGTTTTCGTTGATGAAATATTTGCCGCTGCCGACCGATGCCCATGCGGGACCCTGGACCATAGATCCGTCCTTCTGGAGGTAGTATTTCTTCCCGGAGGGATTGAGGACCAGCCAGCCTGTCACCATCTTTCCGTCCTTGGAACTGAGATAGTACCATTTGTTTTTGTCTTTGATCCAGCCGGTTTTCATCCGGCCGTCTTTTTGGTCAAAATAATACCAGTTTCCGGACTTACTGACCCATCCCGTGCTGACTGAGCCGTCTGCAGTGATATCTGCCGCGGCCTGTACGGGAAGTGCAGGGGACAGCACCGGTGCGGCTGTCGCGAGCATCAGTATGAGAGATAAGCAGGTGTAAAATTTCTTGATCATCAATACTCCTTATAAATCACGGGTCAAATCTGGTCAAGTCATAGCGCAGGATCACATTGTAGACGTTCTGGACATATTTGCTGGAAGTCGCGTAACCGTCTTCCTTGATCTTTACAAGGTACTCGTAGGGATCAGTCTCCCCGATCAGGTTGTTGTAGCGGGTCCTGTTGTTGAACAGGAACTCGAAATATCCCTTGACGCCTTCCTCCATCGTGTCAAAGACACGGAAGTTGGCGGAGATCGTTGTGTAATGTCCCGGTGTATATTCCTCTCCGGTGCTGAGGTTTACGCTCTTTCCGGTCCAGAGTGTTCCGCACTTGAGACCGAAGAAGTTGTTGTATTTTTTGCCAAGGCTCGATTCGCCGGAAGCGCTCTCAAGGATCGCCTGGGCGATGATGGGGCTGATGACCTTGACATTGTACCGGGGAGCGTATTTAATGATCAGCGGCGCGATGCACTCAATAAACTCCTGCGTGTTGCTGTAGGAATTAGTGGAGATCGCGAGAGCTCCGTTAGCGCTGAAGTAATACCATGTGCCGCCTATATACTGGGAACCTGTCTTCATGTATCCGGCAGCGCCAAGGTAATACCAGTTGCCGTTGTCCTTGAGCCAGCCGTATCTCATGTCACCATCCGGATTGAAGTAATACCAGCGCCCGTTGAGCTGCTGCCATCCGGTCTTCATAGCGCCGGACGCGTCAAAGTAGTACCAGCAGCCATCTGTTTTGACCCAGCCGGTTTTCATTGCGCCGGAATTGTCCAGGTAATACCAGTAACCTCCTGATTTGAGCCATCCGGTCATCATGGCGCCGGACGCGCCCAGGTAGTACCAGTCGCCGTCTGTTTCGAGCCAGCCGATCTTCATGGTGCCGTCGTCTGTAAGGTAATACCATTTTTTGCCGACATACTGCCAGCCTTTCAAAATGGAACCGCCGGGACCAAGATAATACCAGTCGCCGTCGTATTTGGCCCATCCGGTCTTCATGACGCCGGACTCGTCAAAAAAGTAGGAGGTGCCGCTGATATCAAGCCGGCCGGTCTTCATGGAGCCGTCGCTTGTAAGGTAATACCATTTTTTGTCGACATACTGCCAGCCCTTCAACATGGAGCCGCCGGGACCAAGATAATACCACTTGTCGTCGAATATAGTCCATCCTGTCTGCATTTTGCCGGATTCGTCAAAAAAGTAGGAAGTGCCGCCAAGATCAAGCCGGCCGGTCTTCATTGCGCCGTCATCATTAAGGTAATACCAGGATCCGTTTACCTTGAGCCAGCCCTTTATCATCTGACCGCTTTTCTCCAGATAGTACCAGTAATCGCCGTATTTGGCCCATCCGGTCCTCATCAATCCTTCGGGCGTAAAAATATAGGTCTGCCCGTCAATTTCCACCTTACCGGTGGCTTTGGTGCCGTCGCCGGTGATATAACTCCAGTTCGAAGTGCTGCCTTCCCAGTGAGGTGTCACGACGGGGGCGTCGCCCTGGGCAGGATCGACCAGGGAAGAAGCGTTTCCGGTCTGCACAGCGGAGTTCATCGCGATGGAAGCTGTGGCTGTCTGTGCGGGATCTTCGGTGGCAGCAGCGGGATCTGCATCAGGATCTGCGGCTTCAGTTGTCGCGGTTGCAGCAGCGGGATCTGCATCAGGATCTGCGGCTTCAGTTGTCGCGGTTGCAGCAGCGGGATCTGCATCAGGATTTGCAGCTTCGGTTGTCGCGGCTGCGGCAGCGGGATCTGCATCAGGATCTGCGGCTTCAGCTGCTGTGGCTGCGGTTGCAGCGGTATCTGCGGCTTCAATTGTTGTCACTGCAGTTGCGGCAGCTTCTTCATCGGCTGTCACTACAGTTTCTGCAGGCACCCCAGCCTGCGCGGCTGTTTCTTCAGGAAGGATTTCTTCTGCTGCAGAGGTGTCAGCATCTGCTGACTCTTCAGCGGCTGTTTCAGAAAACTCGCCTTCAGCCTTGCTGACGATGATTTCATATTTAAATTCTGTGGGAACCTGGCTGGCGTCACTGGAGATGCTCAGTGTGATCAGGCCTGTGCCTTCAGATTTTGCAGTTATAATGCCGTCGTCATCAATATCAATGATCTCGGGAGTTTCACTGCTCCAGACCGAAAGAGCGGGAAATCCTTCACCCTGCTCCATAACAGCTGTGAGCTGCCGGGTATCTCCGACGGTCACGCTGTATTGTCCGGCATCTGCTGTTTGAGCGGCATCTTCGCTGATCGCGGTGAGGGTGTTCCCATTCTCGTCACTGACCGATACGCTGATCGGTAACTGTACGCCGGATTCTGTTTCGGCGCCTGTTTCAGCGGCAAAAGCCTGAACGGGATAATAACCCGCAGCCGCGGGGGTAATTGCTAAGCATCCAGCCAAAAGTAGAGCCAGTTTGCGTTTCATAAGGGAACTCCTTCCACAAATTATTAAACATTTTTACGTTGATTATAACGAATAAATGACGAAGATGCAAATAAATTATTCATATATTGTAATAAATTCTTAATAAATGTGGGAAAAGGAGTGACTTTATGGGATTTGATTCATGAATCGATGTATAAAATATGAATATTATGACAACAAAAAAACTGCCGCAGTTACTGAACAGATCAGTAAGTGCAACAGTCTTCTGCGTGCGCCTCCAGGGACTCGAACCCTGGACACCCTGATTAAGAGTCAGGTGCTCTACCAGCTGAGCTAGAAGCGCATATTGTATTTGTGCGACGAAATTGTTTTCTTATCCGTGACGCAAGTGTTATTATAGGGGAAGAGTTTTGGAAATGCAAGACTTTTTTATTTTTTTTTGTAAAAGAGGACTGAGATGATATTTGATACACATGCACATTATGACGACGAGGCATTTGACAGTGACAGGGAACAGCTGCTCGCGGGGCTCCCTGAGGCGGGTATCGGGCGCGTGGTGAATATTGCCGCGTCTCCCCGGAGCATAGATGAGTGCCTTGACCTTGCGCACCGGTTTCCGCACGTTTACTGCGCATTGGGAATCCATCCGGAGCACTGCGCGGAGATGACGGAGGAGCTGCTGGAGGAGATCAGGGGAAAACTTGCGGATGAGAAGGCTCTGGCTGTGGGAGAGATCGGGCTTGATTATTACTGGCCCGAGCCTGACAGAGAGATCCAGAAGCACTGGTTTGCCAGGCAGCTGCAGCTGGCAAGGGAGGTGGACCTTCCTGTCGTGGTGCACTCGAGGGAAGCCGCGGCGGACACAATGAGGATCATGAAGGAGAATCTTGCGGAAAAGACCGGAGGCGTGGTACACTGCTTTTCCTACAGTGTGGAGATGGCAAGGGAATTTGTGAAGATGGGATTCTACATCGGTATCGGGGGAGTCCTTACTTTTAAGAATGCCAGAAAGCTTGTTGAGGTCGCGCGCGAGATCCCGCTGGAGCACCTGATCCTGGAGACAGATTGTCCGTATCTGGCGCCGGTGCCTTACAGGGGAAAGAGGAACTGCTCGCTGTACCTTCCCCATGTTGTCACGAAACTGGCGGAGTTAAAGGGAATCTCGGAAGAGGAAGTAATTCGGGTGACGGAGCAGAATGCTGTGACGATGTACCGCTTATAAACGGCTGGGCAGCACAGAGTAAAAAGCTTTCGCTTATTATATAGAAAGAGGAATACATGAGAGAAGTATTAGCGACACCGGGGGCTACCCGGTATATTTTGGAAAAATACGGGATCAGGGCGCGCAAGAAGTATGGCCAGAACTTTCTGATCGACGCGAACGTGATCAGGGGGATCATCGACGCCGCGCAGATCACGAAGGACGACTGTGTGCTGGAGATCGGGCCCGGGATCGGCAGTATGACGCAGCTTTTGTCGGAGGCGGCGGGACGGGTGGTCTGCGTCGAGATCGACGAGAGCCTGAGACCGGTCCTGTCGGAGACTCTGGAGGACTGCGGCAATGTCAAAATATTGTGGCAGGATATCCTGAAGACTGATCTGCGGGGGATTTGTGACGAGTACAATGAAGGAAAGCCGCTCAAGGTGGTGGCTAATCTTCCCTATTATGTGACCACTCCGATCCTGATGCAGCTGCTGGAGCAGAAGAATGTGTTTCGGAGCATCACGGTAATGGTTCAGAAAGAGGTGGCGGACAGGATCCGCTCGGGCCCCGGAAACAAGGAGTACGGAGCCCTGTCGCTGGCTGTTCAGTATTACGCGGAGCCTGAAGCGGTGATGACGGTGAGCCCGTCATGTTTTATCCCGCGGCCCGGTGTGGACAGCAGTGTCCTGTGCCTTAAGGCTTACGGGGAACCGCCGGTGGAATGCAATGAGAAGGTCATGTTCGGACTGATCCGGGCAGCCTTCAACCAGCGCCGCAAGACGCTCGCAAACGCGATATCCCACGGCTACTGTGTCGGCGGGAAGCAGTATACGAGGGAAGAAGTGACCAAAGCTCTGGAAGAGATGGGGCTTCCCGCGACCGTGAGAGGCGAGGCGCTCTCCCTGGAGCAGTTCGCACAGCTTTCCCTGAAGTTAAACCCGGATCTGAAAGTGCAGGAAGAGAGCATTTGAAGCCGCCTTACGGGCATTGGTTTTTGACATTGCTATAGGCGTATGATAAACTGAAATTAGTGAATTTGCCCTGTTTTTGGACAGGTGAAGACCGGTTTGTAGTAAATTGTGACGAGTAACAGCCGAGGTCTAAAGTTGGATAAATATGAACTGAAAGTTACGATCAGCGAGATCGATTCGCTGATCTCAAAGCGTCGATTCAAGGAGGCGGCGGAGGTCGCCGATTCGGTGGACTGGCGAAGAGTGAAGAATGTAAGGACACTCTGCAGAGTCAGCGACGTCTATAAATTAAACCGAAGATATCACGACAGCAAACGTGTACTGGAACTGGCTTATGCCAAGAGCCCGTACGGAAGGCAGATCATCTATTCTCTGTGTGAGCTTGAACTCAAACTCGGAAATTATGTCAGAGCGCTGCAGCTCTATAACGAGTATATCAATGTCGCTCCGAGAGACGCGGACCGCTATGTGCTTCAGTACAAACTGTACAAGGCACAGAATGTCAGCGTAAACGAGAGGATCGCCGTCCTGGAGGACCTGGCCAGGAATGATTACCGGGACAGGTGGGCCTTTGAACTTGCCAGGCTGTATCTGGAAGCCGGAGAGAGGACTCTCTGCGCTTCCCAATGCGATGAGATCGTCGCGTTTTTCGGGTACGGCAAGTATGTGTACAAGGCGCTGGAACTCAAAGCTTCCTTCACGGAACTGACCGTGAAACAGAAAGCCCTTTTCAGGAAGATGAACGGGGAAGAGGAAGAAGAGGAAGAGAGCGGCGCGGAAAGCGCCGGCGCAGCCGATGCGGGGACCATCCGGATGCCGGATCGTTCCGGAAGTTCGGAAACGGACGCCGGGAGCAGTGCTGCCGGAGAGGATCAGAATGCTGACGCCGGAGAGGGAACAGACAGTGCCGCCGGTGATGAGCAAAACAGTGCTGCCGGCGATGAACTGAGTATTTCCGCCGGGGAAGGAGCGGGTCAGGAGGAAGGAACTGCAGCCGGGCAGGCGCAGGGAAGTCCCGAAGAAGCCGCTGCCGATCCGGATGGATCCGGTACCGCACTAAAACCGGAGAATCAGAAGAATGAGGAAATGATCCCCGCGCTCAACAGGGAGCCGGAGGTGGCTGAGATCCCATGGGAATATGAAGATTACAGGATCAGCCCCGGGGAGCTGAAGAAGAAACCGGCGAAAAAGAGCCGGGAGAGAAAGGACAGACAGGCAGAGCGCAGCGCGGACAGGCCCGGAAGGCCTGCGAGAGGTGCGGCGCCGGTGCCAGCAACGGATCAAGCAGTGTTTGAAGACCGCTCCTTTGAAGTGAGTTCTGTGGAAGAATCTATTTTTTCGCAGGAGAGAATGCAGGAGACAATCGCCAGGGGGCTTCGGAACCTGGAGAACTATGACCCCTACCTGCGCCAGGAGACAGACGGACAGTACGCGATGGTCATACAGGAGGATCCCAAGCCGGAGAAGCAGATCACCGGACAGCTCAATCTCGAAGAGATCATGAATGAGTGGGAGAAGGTGAAGCGGGACTTCTACGAGTACAACGGACTTGAGGACGACGGTCCGCCGCAGAAGCCTGTAAGCATGCAGACTGCCCGCCACAGCGATGCGAACCGGGAAAACACAGGTTCTACCAAATCCTGGGATCCCGGGGAAGTGCACAAAGCGCTTCAGATCAGAGACAATGACGAGGAGAACGCGGGCTATGACACGAGCCTGTTTGTGACGGAAGGCGGAGGAGTATTCCCGAAAGAGTTTGCCGTTGAGCAGATGACGCTGACCAGAACGGACGGCAAGAGCGGCAAGGGACAGATGTATCTTCACTCCGAGGATTCCATCAGGCAGCTCACGGACGCGCTCGACAGGATCTTCTTAGAGGGCGGAAGAGGCAACGTCGTGATCACCGGCGATGAAGGAGCAGGAACGTTAAGTCTTGCAAGGGAACTGGTACTTCGGTACCGGGCGAAGAATCCCAATTTCGTCGGACAGATCGCGAAATCGGAAGGCAGATATATCACCAGGGAGAATGTCCTTCGCGTGATACCGAGAATGCCTTTCGGCGCTCTTATCATCGAGAAAGCCTCCATGATGAGCGAGGAAGGGGCGGCGGCCCTCTGCGAGATGCTTGCCGTGCCGGAGCGCAGCATCCTGATCATCATGATCGACAGAAAGGGCGTCATGGACGCGTTTTTGAACGATCACCCGAGGATGAAAGAGATGTTCCCGGCCAGAGTGGATATAGCAGCCCTGAGTGTAGATACGCTTCTCGGCTATGCCAGAGAGTATGCAGGGAAGCTCCAGTGTGAGATCGATGAATACGGTATAAATGCTCTTCAGAGCAGGATCATGTCCATGCAGACTGTGGATCACAGTGTCACGCTGGAAGATATCAGGGATATCGTGGACGAGGCGCTTTATTACGCGAGCCGCAAGACGATCTCGAGCCTTGTGGATTCTTTCTCCCGAAGAAAGGGAGGAGCACAGAGAATTATTCTGAGGGATAAGGATTTCCTTCATTATTGAGATATATAAACAATGCGCAGGACCGGGACAGAGGATCAGGATATCCGGACACCGCAGCAGTAGCAGCCGGTCCGACCGCGGTTATTCCGCCGAAGGCGTCTGCAGCAACAAATATCAGGAGGTATGGTAAGATGGCAGTGAAGAAAACAGCTACAACCAAGAAGAGCAGTGCGGCAGCTGCTAAGAAGACAACAGCCGCGAAGGCTGCTCCCAAGGCAGTGAAGAAGGCCTTGGCGAAGCCTGAGGACAAGAAGGTGTTCATTTCCAATGATGACGCCTACTGGTTCGGAAACGGCACACATTATCAGATCTATAAGAAGCTGGGTTCTCATCCGTCCGAGGAGAACGGAGAGAAGGGAATCTTCTTCGCAGTCTGGGCGCCCAATGCCAAGGCAGTCCATGTGATCGGAACTTTCAACGGATGGAATGAAGAAACGCATTCGATGACGAAGTACAACGCGGGCGGAATCTGGACTCTGTTCATTCCCGGACTCGGCGAAGGCGAACTTTACAAATACTGCATCACAACGCAGGACGGATCCAAGAAATATAAAGCTGATCCTTACGCAAACTGGGCAGAACTGCGCCCCGGCACAGCTTCCCGCACTGTCGATATTTCCGGCTACAAGTGGGGTGATGCGCGCTGGATGAAAGCCCGCGCCGGCAAGGATCCCAACCGCGAGCCTCTGGCGGTCTACGAGTGCCATATCGGTTCCTGGATGAAACATCCCGACGGAAGCGCAGACGGTTTCTACAATTACAGAGAGTTTGCTGACCGTCTCGCCGAGTATCTCAAGGTCATGAAGTTCACACACGTGGAACTCATGGGCATTTCCGAGCATCCTTTCGACGGATCCTGGGGATATCAGGTGACGGGTTACTATGCACCCACATCCAGATACGGACATCCTAAGGATTTCATGTACCTGGTAGACACGCTTCACAAGAACAATATCGGCGTTATCCTTGACTGGGTGCCCGCACACTTCTGCCCCGACGCGTTCGGTCTTGCGGAATTCGACGGCACATGCATCTATGAAGATCCCGATCCGCGCCGCGGACAGCATCCCGACTGGGGCACCAGGATCTTCAACCTGGCGAAGAAAGAGGTCTCCAACTTCCTGATCGCTAATGTCAACTACTGGATCAACGAGTACCATATCGACGGAATCCGCGTGGACGCTGTCGCTTCCATGCTGTACCTTGACTACGGCAAGAAGGACGGCCAGTGGCTTGCCAACAAGTACGGCGGAAATGAGAACCTTGATGCGATCGAGTTCTTCAAGCACCTCAATTCTGAGATCCACGGCGCATATCCCGGTTTCCTTACGATCGCCGAGGAGTCCACTGCATGGCCCAAGATCACAGCGAAGCCTGAGGACGGCGGCCTCGGCTTCTCCTTCAAGTGGAACATGGGCTGGATGCACGACTTTTGCGAATACATGAAGCTGGATCCGATCATGAGAAAGGGCAATCACAACGGACTCACCTTCGCGATGAGCTACAACAGCGCTGAGAAGTATATCCTGCCTCTGTCCCACGACGAGGTCGTACATCTGAAGTGCTCCATGGTCAACAAGATGCCCGGCTACAAGGTGGATAAGTATGCCAACCTGCGTGTGGGCTACACTTTCATGTTCGGCCACGAAGGCAAAAAACTGCTGTTCATGGGTCAGGAATTCGGCCAGGAGCATGAGTGGAATGAAGCTACAGAGCTCGAGTGGTGGAGACTTGAAGAGGGCAAGGACGACAACTATCTCAATATCGGCATGAAGTACTATATGCAGAGACTTCTGGAGATCTACAGAAGCCACAAGTGCCTGTATGAGATCGATGACGACTGGTCCGGATTTGAGTGGATCAACGCGGATGACGCGGACAGAAGCATTTATTCCTTCTTCCGCAAGTGCCCTTCCCAGAAGAAGGCCCTTTTGTTCGTCCTGAACATGACGCCCATGAAGAGAGAAGGTTACAGAGTCGGCGTTCCGGTACGCAAGCAGTACAAGCTTCTGCTCAACAGCACGGAGCTGGTATTCGGCGGCGCCGGCGAGACAAGCGTACCCGAAGTGATCAAGGCCCAGAAAGGCGAATGCGACAGAAGAGACCAGTTTATTGAATTTGATCTTCCGGCATACGGTGCGCTAATATTTGAATTTTCGTTATAATCCTTAAGATTTTGAATGAGGTATTTAGGATATGAAGAAAAGCCATGAGTCGTCTGAAGACTACCTTGAGACGATCCTGATACTGCGTGAGCAGAATGGAAACGTCAGGTCTATTGATATCGTCAATAAGATGAACTATTCCAAACCGAGCATCAGTATTGCGATGAAGAAACTGAAATCAGAAGGCATGGTGGAGATGGACCTGAACGGGTACATCACATTGACTCCCAAGGGCGAAGAGGTCGCCCGGAGGATCTATTCCAGGCACAAGCTTTTGGAAAAATGCCTGACCGCGATCGGCGTGGATCCCGAGACAGCGGAGGAAGAAGCCTGCAGGATCGAGCACGTTATCGACGACGACACTTATGACAAAATCAACGCTTTTTACGAGAGACACGCACAGGGCAACTGGTAGAAGACAGACGGTGCAAAGGAGGCAGTTGTGGGAACGATATTAAAGGTTCCGCATATTGAACAGACTGATGAATGGCCGGCCGGCGATGAGTGCCTGTGTGCCGTAATGCTTCTGAGGTATCTGGGAATCAGGATCACGGTTAATGAATTCGTGGATTTCTTCCTTCCTCAGGGGCAGATGAGCCGCAAGGAAGGGAAACTCACAGGATGCGATCCGGAGGTGAAATTCGCCGGAAGCCCCTATGAGAAGAATGCATTCGGATGCTATCCTGGCGTACTGATCAAGGCAATGAATGACTGCTTCCTGCAGAAGGGAGTTCCCTACAGGGCGGAGGATGCCACCGGCAGATCTACCGATGAACTTCTGTCAGAAGGAATAGGCAAGGGCGTTCCGGTGATCTATTGGGCAAGCGAGAATATGAAGCCTACCCACCCCGGCTACAGCTGGGTGTGCAAAAAGGATGGAAAACCGATCCGGTGGATCGAGGGAGCACAGTGTATGCTCCTGATCGGCAGTGATGTCAATGAGCTTGTTTTCAATGACCCCATGCTGCCGGAAGGCGCTGTACACTATTCCCGCATGACCGCAGTGAAAAGGCATGCGGAGCTCGACAAGCGCGCGGTGATCGTCAGAGTAGGCTGAGACCGGAGACGGAAAGACTGACATTGACCCGCAGACAGAAAGAACGGGTCTGAACAGAAAGGAACTGATCGCTATGATTCGTATTACTATGAAAGACGGCGGTGTGATCGACATTGAACTTGATAAAAAAGCGGC
>CACZXG010000065.1 GCA_902785055.1 uncultured Lachnospiraceae bacterium | reverse complement strand
TTTTAGGAGGAAAGAAACATGGCAGTAAAAGTAGCAATTAATGGTTTCGGACGTATTGGCCGTCTGGCATTCCGTCAGATGTTCGGCGCAGAGGGATTTGAGATCGTAGCGATCAACGACCTTACTTCTCCCGCTATGCTCGCTCACCTGCTCAAGTACGACAGCACACAGGGCAGATATGAGAAGGCTGACACAGTCTCCGCAGGCGAGGATTTCATCACTGTTGATGGCAAGGACATCAAGATTTATGCTAAGGCTAACGCAGCTGAGCTTCCTTGGGGCGAGATCGGTGTTGACGTAGTTCTGGAGTGCACAGGCTTCTATACCTCCAAGGCTAAGGCACAGGCTCACATCGATGCAGGCGCTAAGCATGTCATCATTTCTGCTCCTGCAGGAAATGACCTTCCTACAATCGTCTACAACGTAAACCATCAGTCCCTGACAAGCGAAGATAAGATCATCTCCGCTGCATCCTGCACAACCAACTGCCTGGCTCCTATGGCTAAGGCTCTCAATGATCTGGCTCCCATCAAGGCTGGTATCATGTGCACAATCCATGCTTACACAGGCGATCAGATGACTCTTGACGGACCTCAGAGAAAGGGTGACAAGAGAAGATCCCGTGCAGCAGCTATCAACATCGTTCCCAACAGCACAGGCGCAGCTAAGGCTATCGGCCTTGTTATCCCTGAACTGAACGGCAAGCTCATCGGCGCAGCTCAGCGTGTTCCTACACCTACAGGCTCCACCACGATCCTTACAGCTGTTGTTGAAGGCACTGTTACAAAGGATGAGATCAACGCAGCTATGAAGGCAGCTTCCAACGAGTCCTTCGGCTACAACGTTGACGAGATCGTTTCCAGCGATATCGTTGGAATGCGCTTCGGTTCCCTGTTCGATTCAACTCAGACCATGGTTCTGCCTCTTGACAACGGCACAACCGAGGTTCAGGTTGTTTCCTGGTATGACAACGAGAATTCCTACACCAGCCAGATGGTTCGCACCATCAAGCACTTCGGCAAGCTTCTCGGCGCTTGATCTGTCTTACCGACAGGTAGTCTTTTGACCTGAAAAGCCTAAGGGGTCCGGTCTAAATTGGACCGGACCCCTGTTCTATTAAAGGAGGAATATTATTATGGGACTGAATAAGAAATCCGTTGATGATATCAACGTAAAGGGCAAATATGTTCTGTGCAGATGCGACTTCAACGTTCCGCTCAAGGCCGGCGTTATCACTGATGACAACCGTATCGTAGCGGCTCTGCCTACCATCAAGAAACTGATCGCTGATGGCGGCAAGGTCATCCTTTGCTCCCACCTCGGCAAGCCGAAGGGAGAGCCCAAGCCTGAGCTGTCCCTGGCTCCCGTAGCTGCACGTCTGTCTGAGTGCCTCGGCCAGCCTGTCGTTTTCGCGGCAGATCCTGAAGTTGTAGGCCCCAACGCAAGAGCTGCAGTCGCTGCTATGAAGGACGGAGATGTTGTTCTTCTTGAGAACACCCGTTACAGAAAAGAAGAGACCAAGAACGGCGAGGCTTTCTCCAAGGATCTCGCTTCCCTGGCAGAGTGCTTCGTAAACGACGCTTTCGGTACCGCTCACAGAGCTCACTGCTCCAACGTCGGCGTTACTGAGTATCTGAGCCCCTGCGTAGTCGGTTACCTGATGCAGAAAGAGATCGACTTCCTCGGCAAGGCAGTTGAAGATCCGGTACGTCCTTTCGTAGCGATCCTCGGCGGCGCTAAGGTTGCTGACAAGCTCAACGTTATCAACAACCTCCTTGAGAAGTGCGACACCCTCATCATCGGCGGCGGCATGGCTTACACCTTCCTTAAGGCTAAGGGCTATGAGATCGGCAAGTCTCTCGTAGATGAGACCAAGATCGACTATTGCGCAGAGATGATCAAGAAGGCTGAGGACCTTGGCAAACAGCTGCTTCTTCCCGTTGACACAGTTGTCACAGAATCCTTCCCGGATCCGATCGACGCTGAGATCGCGGTAGAAGTTGTTGACGCTGACAAGATCCCTGCTGACAAGATGGGCATGGATATCGGCCCCAAGACCATCGCTCTTTACAGCGATGCTATCAAGAATGCCAAGACTGTTGTCTGGAACGGACCTATGGGCGTATTCGAGAACCCGATCCTTGCTAACGGCACAAAGTGCGTAGCACAGGCTCTGGCTGACGCAGATGCAACCACCATCATCGGCGGCGGCGACAGTGCGGCAGCAGCTAACCAGATGGGCTTCCACGACAAGATGAGCCACATCTCCACCGGCGGCGGCGCTTCCCTTGAGTTCCTTGAGGGCAAGGTGCTTCCCGGCGTAGCAGCAGCTGACGACAAATAATTTCCATTCGATCCGAAAACAGGGGCAGAACTGTGTTTTGCCCCTGAATAAGCAATAATCAAAGGAGTACAACAATGGCAAGAAGAAAAATCGTGGCCGGCAACTGGAAAATGAACAAGACCCCTACAGAGGCAAAGGCACTCGTAGCGATGCTTGCTCCCCTTGTAAAGAACGATGACGTGGACGTAGTTTACTGCGTGCCCGCTATCGATATCGTTCCCGTTGTTGAGGCAGTTAAGGGAACCAACGTGAAGGTCGGCGCAGAGAATATCTCTGACAAGGACAGCGGAGCTTTCACAGGTGAGATCTCCGGAGCTATGCTCAAGGACGCGGGCGTTGATTATGTTATCATCGGCCACTCTGAGAGAAGAGATTACTACAAAGAGGATGACGCTTTCCTGAACAGAAAGGTTCTCAAGGCATTCGAGTATGGCCTTACTCCCATCCTTTGCTGCGGCGAGTCTCTGGCACAGAGAGAAGCCGGCGTTACCATTGACTGGGTACGCCTGCAGCTCAAGAGCGATCTGATCGGTGTTACAGCTGAGCAGGCTGCTTCCATGGTCATTGCGTATGAGCCTATCTGGGCTATCGGAACCGGCAAGGTCGCCACAACTGAGCAGGCTCAGGAAGTCTGCCATGCGATCCGTGAGCTCATCGCTGAGATCTATGACGCTGACACAGCTGAGAAGATCCGCATCCAGTACGGCGGCTCCGTAAACGGCAAGTCCGCTCCTGAGCTGTTCGCACAGCCCGACATCGACGGCGGCCTGATCGGCGGCGCTTCCCTGAAGGAAGACTTCGGAAAGATCGTCAACTACAAGTAATTGGCTCTTTCACCGGATCCCGATCCGGAATCTGAATAAGATACAATAAAAGAAGGTGCGCGGATGCGCACCTTCTTTGTGTTTTATTATCTGTGACCGGCTGCCGCGTGTTCTAATCTTTTCCGATTCATTCTTGCACTTAGACACCGGCAATACCTTGGGGGCACCCCTCCCGGGACCGGCCTGCAGCTCTATAAATGATTGTAATTATGCCGGGCGCCGTTGTAAACAGATTTCTTTACCGTTGCAGTTCGTTTTGAGGCGGTTTATACTGTGAACATAGCGCTCGAAAATGCGGTACCGTAAAGGGATCCGCATATTTGCTGCGCTATAGAGAACTAAGAGTACACACTGAAGGTTGGATAAGGAAGGAATGCAGAGAGAGAAGGGCAGAAGACATATTATTGTCATCGGAGCCGGCGCGGCAGGTCTTATGGCTGCCTGTGCTGCGGCGGATCAGGGCGCTGCGGTCACTGTTTTGGAGAAGACGGAAAAGGCCGGCAGGAAGATCTACATCACAGGCAAGGGAAGATGCAATCTGACTAATGCCTGCGATATGCAGGAGTTTTGGACGCATATCGTCTCAAATCCGAAGTTTCTGTACAGCGCTGTATACGGATTTGACTCTCAGCAGATGATGGGATTCATTGAGGACAACGGTTGTCCGGTCAAAACAGAGAGGGGCGACAGAGTTTTCCCGGTATCGGACCACGCATCCGATGTCACTAAGGCGCTGCTGGGGCATTTGAGAAGCCGCGGTGTGCAGATCCGTTATCACTGCCCGGTGAAACGTATTCTGACTGCTGAAAATAAAGGCGTGAGACGGGTTATCGGAATTGAAACCCGTTCAGGAGAACAGATCGACGCGGACGCTGTGATCCTGGCCACCGGCGGGCGATCCTATCCATCCACAGGTTCCGAGGGAGACGGATATAAAATGGCGTCAGAGCTGGGAATCGACGTCAAAACGCCTGCGCCGTCGCTGGTGCCTGTAACGACACAGGAAGAGTGGTGCTGCCGCCTTCAGGGACTGGCATTAAAGAACGTCGAACTGACTTTGGAGAGACCTTTAGAGGGAGAGAACCGCAAAAAGAAGAAGCCGCTCTATAAGGGCTTTGGCGAGATGCTGTTTACTCATTTCGGAATAAGCGGTCCTCTGGTACTGACAGCTTCCTGCTATATGGATTTTGACAGTCATCCGGAAGGTTATTCCCTGAGACTCAATCTAAAGCCCGCGCTGACGAAAGAGCAGCTCTGCGCCAGGATAAAAAGAGAAACAGAGGCGGCGCCGGGAAAGAAGATGGCGACGGTGATCAGAACGCTGTTCCCTCAGCGCCTCGCAGAAGAAATAGCAGGGATGACCGGAATCGGAGAGAGGACAGCCTCCTCGATGAATGATAAGGAGATCGAGCGCCTCGAAGAACTGATCCACAGCGTTCCGATCCATGCAGCCGGGACGCGCGGCTTTGCGGAAGCGATCGTAACCAGAGGCGGACTTGATGTCAGGGCGTTTAATCCTTCAACCATGGAATGCAAAGTCGTAAAGGGACTCTACGCGGCCGGAGAAGTTCTTGACGTGGATGCCCATACGGGCGGGTTCAACCTGCAGATCGCATGGTCCACAGGACACCTGGCCGGTGAATGCGCGGCAGAAGACGACTTAAGCTGATCCGGATATAAAATGACAGATTACAGGGAGGAAATTATGATCAATATAGCTATCGACGGACCTGCGGGAGCGGGCAAAAGCACCATCGCCAAGAGAGTGGCGGCAGAGAAGAATTATATTTATGTAGACACCGGAGCAATGTACCGCGCAATGGCGCTTTACCTCTTCAGGCTTGGAGTCGATCCTGATGATTCGGCTGCTATCAGCAAGAATTGTGTGGGCGCGGACATCACGATTGAGTACAGAGACGGCGTGCAGGTTGTCCTGCTTGACGGGGAAAACGTGAACAGCCTTCTGCGCACTCCCGAAGTAAGCGATATGGCCTCAAGAACAAGTGTAAACGGAGACGTCCGCACAAAGCTCATGGAGCTGCAGCAGGAGCTGGCCCGCAGACAGAACGTAGTGATGGACGGAAGGGATATCGGCACGGTCGTGCTTCCGAATGCTCAGGTCAAAATATTCCTGACAGCAAGCGTCGCGGTGAGAGCGAAGAGAAGATTTCTCGAACTGATGGAGAAGATCGGGACTGCAAACCTCGAAGAGATCGAGGCACAGATCCGTGAGCGCGATCATCGGGATATGACCCGCCCCATTGCGCCTCTCAAACAGGCTGAAGATGCGGTCCTTGTAGATACATCCGATATGACCATTGACGAAGTGGTTGAGAAGATCCTTTCGATCATCGATGAGAAGATCGGCGGCTGATCCACAGGGTTTGCGGCGATCAATCTGATTTATAAAACGAGGAAGTGACTGGTATGGCAGAGATCATTACTGCGAAAAGCGCCGGATTCTGCTTCGGCGTACAGCGCGCAGTGGAAACTGTATATGAAGAAGTAAAAAAAGGCGGTCCCATTTACACCTACGGCCCGATCATACACAACGAGGAAGTCGTGGCAGATCTTGAGAAAAAGGGCGTACATGTGATCGCGTCGGATGAAGAACTCGCGGATATTCACGGCGGGACGATCATCACCCGCTCCCACGGCATCTCCAGGGAAGAGGACGAGAAGCTGCGCGCCACCGGCGCCAAGTGCGTGGATGCCACATGCCCTTTCGTAAAGCGGATCCACAGGATCGTGGAGGAGAACAGCGCCGAAGGATATGAGATCGTGATCATAGGAAATCCTGTTCATCCTGAAGTGCGCGGGATCATGGGATGGTCCAGCGTTCCCGTAACGGTGATTGAAAATACGGAGCAGGCGAGAGCTTTTATTGAAGGGAAGGCTCCCGAACAAACAGCTGCCGGCGATCAGAGAAATATCTGTGTCGTTTCACAGACCACCTTCAACGCAAACAAATTTGAAGAAATCATTGCTATTTTAACTGAAAAAGGATACAATGTACGATGTATGAATACCATCTGCAATGCTACACATGAGCGTCAGACGGAAGCGAAGGCAATTGCATCGAAGGCGGACATCATGATCGTCATCGGCGGCAGGAGCAGTTCGAATTCGGCGAAGCTTTATGAGATTTGCAAACGGGAGTGTGCAAACACGTATTTCATACAAACGTGGCGTGACCTTAATCTTTCTCCTGCCGGAAATGAACAGATCATAGGAATCACCGCAGGGGCGTCGACCCCAAAGAATATCATAGAGGAGGTTCAAAATTATGTCAGAGCAGACTTTTGAACAAATGCTTAACGAGTCTTTTAAGACAATTCATACGGGGGAGGCAGTTGAAGGTTCAGTCATCGACGTAAAGCCGGGCGAAGCCATTTTAAACATCGGCTACAAGTCCGACGGCGTTCTTACACGTAACGAGTACACGAATGATTCATCTGTGGATCTCACAGAAGTGCTTCATGTTGGCGACAAGCTTGAAGTCAAGGTTATCAAGGTTAATGACGGCGACGGCCAGGTCCTTCTTTCCTATAAGAGACTGGCAGCTGACCGCGGCAACAAGCGCATCGAAGAAGCTTACAACAACAAGGAAGTTCTCACAGCTAAGGTGACACAGGTCCTTTCCGGCGGACTCAGTGTAGTAGTTGATGAAGTCAGAGTATTCATCCCTGCGAGCCTGGTATCCGATACCTATGAGAAGGATCTGAACAAGTATCTCGGACAGGAGATCGAGTTCATGATCACCGAGTACAATCCCAACAGACGCAGATACATCGGCAACCGCAAGGTCCTGCTTGTGGCTAAGCGCAAAGAGATGCAGGAGAAGCTTTTCTCCACCATCCAGCCCGGCGATGTAGTTGAGGGAACTGTTAAGAATATTACCGATTTCGGCGCATTTGTGGATCTTGGCGGAGCAGATGGCCTGCTTCACATCTCCGAGATGAGCTGGGGCCGTGTCGAGAATCCTAAGAAGGTCTTCAAGGTTGGTCAGAATCTTCGTGTCCTGGTTAAGGATATCCAGGGTACCAAGATCGCTCTGTCCCTGAAGTTCCCTGAGGAGAATCCCTGGGCAGGCGCTGCTGAGAAGTATGCAGTCGGAACAAAGGTTACAGGCACTGTAGCAAGAATGACTGATTTCGGCGCATTCGTAGAGCTTGAGCCCGGTATCGATGCACTGCTTCATGTCTCCCAGATCGCAAGAGAGCACATCGAGAAACCCTCTGATGTACTCAAGATCGGTCAGGAAGTCACAGCTAAGATCGTTGACTTCAACGAGTCCAACAACAAGATCAGCCTCAGCGTCAAGCAGCTTCTGATCGAGGAAGAGAGAGCGAAACGCGCAGCTGAGCGTGCACGCGAAGATGCTGATGTCGCTTCCGTTGACGTAGATGCTTATATCGCATCCCATGCCGGAGACGAGGAGTGATCCGCACTTAAAGTGTGAGCACTGATCTTTCGGATCGAAAGAACAAAAATTAGAACTGCAGTGAAATGACAGATCATTTCGCTGCAGTTCTTTTTTGTTCTTTATAAATGATTTTGTCATTTGCCGTTCTTTATATGGGCAAATACATAGGCTGCGTATCCGCAGAGAAAGCTTCGGTCTTTTTTGCAGTCGTCCGAGAATTCGAAGAAAAGTTCGGTATCTTCGTAGGATCTCTTGAAGAAAGGCGTGCGGTAGAGATCCCACTGGGGCAGGAAGGAGGAGGCCTTTCTCGTGTAGCAGGTCTCGGGACGGGCCTGGATCCGGCGGCTTTTTTCCACATAAGAGGCGAGATACTTGTGCACGGCCATATCTTCTTCGGGCAGGAAATAGTAGTCCTTGTAGTTGGCGTAGAAGTACTTCATAACTTCGGTATAGAGCGGAACTTTGAGGACCCCTTCATCCCCCTCTATTTTGACATAGCAGTGATCTGCGGATGCATATACCGGCGCGGGAAGAGCCCTGCCGAGCCTGAAGAAGATGAACAGTTCCTCTCTGCGGGTGCCGTCATGATCCGTATAGTAATTGGCCTGCGCTTTTCTGACGCGGAATTCGCTGCTGTCAAGATCTCTGTAGATCATGAGGGGCAGAAGCGATAAAAGACCGGTGACATCAGCTTCATTGTGCCCTAAGAGCATTGTGAGCAGTTCCGGTTCGGGATCTACGATGAAACGTCTATATACTTTGACAAGATCCGCGCCGCTCTTGTCCTCGACGCGGCCGGTGCCCAGAAGAGCCTCCATGGTCTGCTGTTTGTAATCAGGAAGCCCGAGAACCCGTCTGTAAGGAAGGATAACCTTGTACAGATCCAATGTCTGCGCCTCGCCGGTGGTGTCCGTAAGGGAATGGAGTTCTATTCTCTTTCTGAGAAAAGGAATGTCAAATCTGTCGCCGTTGTAATGAACAAGGATCCGGTAACCTGAAGCAAACAGGAGAAAGGAGGAGAGAACTTCCTTCTCCTCATTGCCGGTGTTATCCATCCACTGGATCAGGTTCCAGCCGTCTGTCTGGTGATAGATGCAGCCGATCAGGTAGACCGCGTTATGTTCCGCGCTCAGACCTGTGGTCTCTATGTCCAGCAGGAGAAAATCGGATAACGGCGCTATGGCCTGCAGAAGTTCATCCTGCGCGCTGAAGTCGATTGATTTACTGATAATACGCATACTGGCCTCTTGTCAAAAAAGTGACGGAAAAAAGGTATTATAATCACAAAATACATATCTATACTATCATTTCAGTTTCCATTTTGCTATTACCAAACGTTTGTGATACACTAACTCCCATAGATCATTGCAGAAAGGAGCAATCTGATGGATATCTTATACAGAAGCACCCGTTCAGAAAGTACGCCGATCACCGCCTCCCAGGCAATCCTGAGAGGATTCCCCGAGGACGGAGGTCTTTACGTTCCAACTTTTGTTCCTGCCCTTGAGACAGGACTTGCGGACCTTGCGAAGATGGACTACCGCGGTGTGGCTTACGAGGTCATGCGCCTTCTTCTTTCGGACTATACTGAGGAGGAACTGAAAAACTGTATTGACAGCGCCTATGACAGCAAGTTTGATACAGACGAGATAGCGCCTCTGAGAAAATCAGGAGATGCGTGGTATCTTGAGCTGTTCCACGGCCCTACGATCGCCTTTAAGGATATGGCACTTTCCATTCTGCCCTATCTGATGACAACAGCGGCGAGGAAGAACGGTTCCGGCCGGGAGATCGTGATCCTCACAGCTACCAGCGGAGATACCGGAAAGGCTGCTCTTGCCGGATTTGCGGGCGTCAAAGGGACGAAGATCATGGTCTTTTATCCCAAGCACGGCGTGTCCTCTATTCAGGAGAGGCAGATGGTGACTACTGTCGGCGCCAATACGAGAGTGATCGGTATCAACGGAAATTTCGACGATGCTCAGACCAGCGTCAAGAATCTTTTCACGGATAAGGCTCTGGTGGAGGAAATGGCGCAGAACGGGATGCAGTTCTCTTCTGCCAATTCCATTAATATCGGACGTCTCACGCCCCAGATCGTTTACTATGTATACGCCTACACGAGGCTTCTCGCTGACGGAGTGATCGCAGAGGGAGATCCGGTGAACTTTGTGGTTCCCACCGGAAACTTCGGCAATATCCTTGCAGCGTACTATGCCAAGAGAATGGGCCTTCCTGTAGGGAAACTGATCTGCGCATCGAACTCCAATCTCGAGAGACTGATCTATCACATCAGCGGAGATGATGCGGAAAAGTGTGCCGCCTTCATGAAAGAACTGAAGGAAACGGGCAGATACAGCATTACTCCTGAAATGAGAGCGCAGCTCAGTGATTTTGTGAGCGGCTACGCGGATGAGGAGCAGACAGCGGAAGAGATCCGCACAGTATATGAAAACGACGGCTATGTGATCGATCCCCATACTGCTGTTGCAAGCAGTGTCTACAGAAGATACCGCGCTGCAGCCTCGGATCTCACGCCTGCAGTGATCGATTCCACGGCAAGCCCCTTCAAATTTGAGGGTTCTGTTATGGCGGCTCTCGGCAAAGATACTTCGCTTCCGGATCTGGAACTTGCCGACAAACTGAGCGAAGTTGCCGGCGTTCCCGTGCCCAAGGCGGTAAGCGATCTGAGAGATGCGCCTGTTCTTCACAATATTGTTTGTGACAGGACACAGATGAAGGATGAAGTAAAGAAGTTTCTTAACCTGTAAACGAAGGTGTGAGGTAAAGACTACGGAGGCAAGATGAGCACAATTCATGCAGACAGAATAGAAAAACTCCGTGCGGCGATGGAGAAGAGCGGGATCGACGCTTATATGATCCCTACTGCTGATTATCACAATTCCGAATATGCCGCGGATCATTTCCATGCAAGAGAGTATTTCAGCGGTTTTACGGGATCAGCCGGAACACTGGTGGTCCGCCCGGATGAGGCCTGCCTGTGGACGGACGGAAGATATTTCATCCAGGCCGCAGGAGAGCTGGAAGGATCCGGCATTATCCTTATGAAGACGGGAGAGCCCGGCGTGCCTTCCCTCGAGGAATATCTGGATCAGAAGATGGAAGAGGGAAGCGTTCTGGGTTTTGACGGAAGGTGCATCCCCTGCCGTGAAGGAAAAGCGCTTGAAAAAATAATGAAGCGCAGAAAAGGCAGTCTGAACACCGCTTCGGACCTCGCGGACGGAATATGGGCTGATCGTCCGGCCCTTCCCTGCCATCCTGTAATGGTCCTGGAAGATGACTACACGGGTGAAGATATTGAATCCAAACTCGGCCGCCTGAGGGAAGTGATGCGTCAGGAGGGCACTGAGTCCTATATTGACAGCAAACTTGACAACATTATGTGGCTGCTCAATATCAGGGGAGAGGATGTGACCTGCAACCCTGTTGCCCTCGCACATATATTAGTCGACCACAGAAATGTATATCTGTTTATCCAGGACGGCGAGGTTACCGGAGAACTTCGCTCATATGCGGCGCTGCACAGAATTTCGATCCTTCCATATGATGATTTCGAAGATTTCCTCTCGATCTATGATCACAGAGGGGATATGTTGTGCGATCAGGACTGCATCAGCTACAGCATTTACCTGGCGGCGGCAGGAGGACTGGGCAAAAGAGCGGGAAACTGCGGGCTAATAACAAAAAAGAGCCCCGTGGGCCATTTTAAGAGCGTAAAGAATGGCGTGGAAATCGCCAATATCCGCGGATGTTACAAGCGGGACAGCGCTGTGATGTGCAGATTCATCAGGTGGCTGACAGAGCGCGTCGCCGATACGGATGCAGAACCCGTCAGGGAATCCGAAGCAGCCGGCCGGCTTGATCAGATGAGGTCCGAAATCTCCGATTTCATGGACCTGTCATTTGCGACGATCTCCGCATATGGACCCAACGCAGCCATGATGCATTATGAGGCGGTTCCCGGAGTTTCGGATGCCGAACTCAGACCCGAGGGAATGTATCTGGTGGATTCCGGCGGCCAGTATCTCACAGGCACTACGGATGTCACAAGAACGATCGCTCTGGGACCCGTCACAGACGATATGAAGAAGCATTATACTCTTACAGCAGTGTCGAATCTTCAGCTGATGGGAGCGGTCTTTATGGATGGCTGTACAGGCGCCAATCTGGACATTCTGGCAAGAGAGCCGATGTGGAGAGAGGGACTCGATTACAAGTGCGGAACAGGCCATGGGATCGGGTATTACCTTGGGGTCCACGAGTCGCCGCCCTCTATCCGATGGAAAGTCTTTCCCGGAAGACTCGATGAACCTTTTGAACCCGGCATGATCGTGTCGGATGAGCCGGGCGTATACCTGGAAGGAAAATACGGGATCCGGATCGAGACGATCCTTGAGGTAGTGGATCATATAGAGAACGAGAGCGGAAGATTTCTCTCTTTTGAACCGCTCACGCTGGTTCCTTTTGACAGGAACCTGATCGATCCCGATTATCTGACTCCTTATACAAGGAAACTCCTCAATGAATATCATGAGAGAGTGCGCATTGAGATCATGCCGCTTCTTAGCGCAGCTGATCAGGAATGGCTGATCTCGCAGACTGAGCCAATCTGATGCAGATTGTATAAGAGTGGGGAATGTGTTATAATGTAATTGCCTGAAAGGCCAACATTTCCGTTATTTTGAACCTACAATTACTTTAAACGGGAATCTTATATCGCTCTTACGGCTGTCATGCCTCCGGCGCTTCGGCGCTGCCAGTGGAAGGCAAAGGTCTGAGCTGCGGGAACCCACCTGGCATGCGTGCTAGGAGTCAAAGTACGGAAGCGGCGTTTCAGGTATTATTATGCCATACGTAAAATCCTGGAAACTGATTGCCGGAAGGCACTTGACATAATGAAAGAATGGGTGCATCTTATACATCTGTGTATGAAGATGCACTTCTTTATTGAAATATATGATGAAGGCTTCCTTATCTGCCGCCATTGTATTAGCAAGGAGGATCAATGGAAAGAGTAAATGCATGGAATACTTACAACCCGGGAATGCTGAAATCCTGCATGGATCTGGCTGACGACTACAAGAACTTTCTTGATCATGGAAAGACAGAGCGCGAATGTGTCGACAGATTTGTAAATGAAGCCGAAGAGAACGGCTATATAGAACTCAGCGAAGCGATCAGACAGGGAAAGAAACTGTCTGCCGGTGACAGGGTTTACAGCGTATGGATGAATAAGTCGATGGTCTTGTTTGAGATCGGCTCTGATCCCATTGAGAGCGGGATCAATATCCTTGGAGCACATATTGATTCGCCCCGTCTTGACGTCAAGCAGAATCCCATGTATGAGGACAATGAGATCGCGTTTCTCGATACACACTATTACGGAGGTATCAAGAAATATCAGTATGTGACGATTCCTCTCGCGATCCATGGCGTGATCGTTAAGAAGAACGGTGAGACTGTGATCCTGCGCGTCGGCGAGGATGAGGACGACCCGGTATTCTTTATTTCGGACCTTCTGGTCCACCTCTCTCAGGATCAGCTCAAGAAGCCGGCCTCCACAGTGGTGGAAGGTGAAGCCCTGGATCTGATCATTGGCAGCAGGCCGCTTACTTTTGGAGCGGAGACGGAAAACGGGAAAGAGGAAAGCGGCAAAGACGCGGTCAAAAAAGCGGTCCTTGGAATTATTTCTGAAAATTACGGGATCTGTGAGGAGGATTTTGAATCCGCTGAACTCGAGATCGTGCCTGCCGGGAAGTCCAGAGACGCCGGTTTTGACAGGAGCATGGTCCTGGGCTACGGACAGGACGACAGAGCCTGTGCCTATCCTTCCTTCAGAGCACAAATCGAGACACATGATCTTAAGAGGACCAGCTGCACGCTCCTTGTAGATAAAGAAGAGATCGGCAGTGTCGGGGCGACAGGAATGAGATCGCGATTCTTTGAGAACGCGCTGGCGGAAGTAATGAATCTGTGCGGAGAGTATAGTGAACTGTCCATGCGCAGGGCGCTGGCAAACAGCTGCATGCTCTCCTCTGATGTGAGCGCTGCCTACGATCCGGCTTACGGAGCTGCCTTTGAAAAGAAAAACACTTCTTTCCTTGGCAAAGGAATGACATTTGCCAAATACACCGGCAGCAGAGGAAAATCGGGTTCAAACGATGCAAATGCTGAATATATCGCGCATCTTCGAGGAATACTTGAAAAGGCGAACGTGTGCACACAGACTGCGGAACTAGGGAAAGTGGACATGGGAGGCGGGGGAACGATCGCCTATATCCTGGCACTTTACGGAATGAATGTGATCGACTGCGGAGTTCCGGTCCTGAGCATGCACTCCCCCTGGGAAGCGGTCAGCAAAGCTGATATCTATGAGACATACCGCGGATATAAAGCATTTCTGCGGGATGCATCTTTTACAAACTTTTAACGGACATATACGAAAGAGTTGATGGACAGTATGGAAGAGATTACCGGATTAAAGACATCGGATTACTATTTTGACCTGCCGCAGGAACTGATCGCGCAGGATCCGCTGGAGGACAGAGCATCCTCCCGGCTTCTTGTCATGGATAAGGACACGGGAAAGATCGAGCACAGGGTCTTCAGTGATATTAAAGAATATTTAAAGCCCGGTGACACACTGGTCCTGAACGATACCAAGGTAATCCCCGCAAGACTGCTGGGTACAAAAGAAGATACCGGTGCAAACGTCGAGATCCTGCTGTTAAAAAGGCTTGGCGCCGACAGATGGGAGACACTTGTAAGGCCCGGGAAAAAGCTGAAACCGGGAGCCCGGGTAACATTCGGCGACGGGAGCCTGAAGGCTGTGATCCTCGATATTCTCGATGAGGGGAACCGGCTGGTGGAATTTGAGTATGAAGGGATCTTCGAAGAAGTACTGGACAGGCTTGGCGAGATGCCCCTTCCTCCTTACATCACCCATAAACTAAATGACAGGAACCGGTACCAGACGGTCTATGCAAAGTATGAGGGAAGCGCCGCTGCGCCTACAGCGGGACTTCATTTTACAAATGAACTGCTGGACGAGATCCGCGCAATGGGAGTGCGCACTGCCTTTGTAACGCTCCATGTGGGACTTGGAACATTCCGGCCGGTTAAAGTTGACGATATCAAAAATCACCATATGCACACGGAGTGGTACCAGGTGAGCGATGAGGCGGCGGAACTCATCAACCGGACCCGCAGGGAGGGGCACCGGGTGATCTGTGTGGGCACTACGGCGTGCCGGACAGTAGAGAGCGCTTCCGATGAAAACGGAACAGTGCATGCGGGATCTGATGATACGTCGATCTTCATTTATCCCGGCTACAGATTTAAGGTCATGGATGCCCTGATCACAAATTTCCATCTGCCCGAATCAACACTTGTGATGCTGGTATCCGCGTTCGCGGGAAGAGAAAAGGTTCTGAACGCTTACGAAGAGGCGATCCGGAAGAAATACAGATTCTTTTCATTCGGGGATGCGTGTTTCTTTTATTGAGTCTTATTGTTGAAAAAGAGCGTATCATTGTGATAGTATTGAAATGGTAATCTTTAAATCTCTTTGGAGCTAAAAATGTCAGAGAAACCTTTGAGCGCTACGATTGTCGTAGCTACACATAAAAAATACAGAATGCCCAATGACCCGCTTTATCTTCCCGTCCATGTCGGCGCGGAGGGAAAGAGGGACGCCAAGGGAAATCCTCTTGATTTCGGATATCAGAAGGATAATGAGGGGGACAATATCTCTCTCAAGAATCCCCGCTACTGCGAGCTCACGGGAATCTACTGGGCCTGGAAGAATCTGGAATCCGACTATATTGGACTTGTGCATTACAGGCGGTATTTCGGCGGGAAGAGAAGAGGAAAAGATCTGTTTGATTCAATTCTCACAGGTAAGGAACTTCGTCCCATGCTGGGCAAGTATGAGATCTTTGTCCCTACGCCCCAGCATTATTTTATCGAGACTCTGTATTCCCATTACGCGCATACGCATTATGCAGAGCATCTGGATGCAACAAGAGCGGTCCTCTCCGAGAGGTGTCCCGAGTTTCTGGATTCCTATGACAAAGTTCTGAACCAGACTCACGGCTACATGTTCAACATGGTCATCATGGACCGCGCTCATTTTAATATTTACTGCACATGGCTGTTTGATATCCTCGAGGAACTTGAGAAGAGGATCGACGACAGTCTTCTGGACGCGTTTGAAGGACGGCTTTACGGCAGGATCAGCGAGATCATTTTTAATGTCTGGCTGGACAGGCAGGTGGAAACAGGTGCGATCAGTACTTCTTCGATCAAGGTCCTTCCCCTTGTCTACATTGAGAAGGTGGACTGGATCAAGAAAGGTGCCTCATTCCTTAAAGCGAAGTTCTTCCACAAGAAATATAATGAGAGTTTCTGACGGGTTCAGATATTACAAGAGGACGGATTTGAATGGTAGTTAATAATTATCAACGGGCTAAGGTCAGGCTGGATCATGAGGGGATCCACGTCAGTTTTGGCGAGATCCTTTTCTTTACCGGGCTCGTTCTTTGGCTGATCCAGTTTTATATAAGCAGAACGATCTTCCTCGAGCTTTTCGGCGAGAAAATACTGACAGTTACACGTTACTTCTGCATGCTGATCTTTTTCGTCAAGATTGTTCTTACAGAAACAACTCTGCATAAAAGAGCTGCCGCGGTATTCATTACAGCTGCAGCTGTTTTTATAGTGGTTCAGCAGAACATAAACACCGGAATGCCCCTGATCCAGGTCCTTCTTTTGGTTTACGGCGCAAGAAATATCTCGTTCCGCCGGATCTGCAAGGTATCTCTTGCCGCATGTGTTGTGCTGTGGCTCATTCCGGTGCTGTCTTATTCAGTAGGGTACAATGAACTGGAAAGAAGCGAGATCAACGGCCGTGTAAGGGAATATCTGAACTTCGTATTTGTCACTTTCGGCGCTATTAATTTCATGAACATCCTGTTCTGCACTTTCTATGTCTTTACGGAGCCTGACAGAGCCGGAAGGAACGGAGGGATCGCACAGAGAAAGACTGTTCCCTGGCCTTTGATCATCCTGATGTCAGCAATAACGGTTTGGTTATACATGGTCACGGATACTTCACTGCCTTTCGCGATCTGTATGCTTTTCATCGCAATGTATGTGATCATAGTGAAGTTCCGGATCCCTCTTATCAGGAACAATGTTCCGTGCAGGATCCTGGCAGCGACTTTTTTCCCTCTGACTGCATTTATAACCTATTACGTTTCAAGTATCTACAACTCAAAAGTCAAGTGGATGGCGAAACTCAACTCTTTCTCCCATAAGAGAGTCGCTCTTTCCAAACAGGGACTTGACACTTACGGAGTCCATCTGTTTGGCACCCAGATCAAGGAGAATACCGATTCGACGAAAGGAGCGTATTTCTACCTTGACAGCGCGTACATAAAGGATATGATCTATTTCGGCCTGATCGTCTTTATTATGATCCTTGTGTTTTACACGATCATTCTTTATGCGTCTGTAGTGGAAAATGACAGAACGCTCGCAATCTGGATGATCAGTATCGCCCTGTACTCAATGTTTAATAACTTATTATTACTTCCTGCGGAAAATGCCTCCATGTTCGGGATCTGGTACGCTCTCGATCTTTTGATGTGGCACAGGAAAAAGGAACATTTGCAATGTACCGGCAATAAGAGGAAAAAGATTGAACACGCAGCCTAGTTTAAAGAAGAATATCGCGATCAGTACGCTCTATCAGATGCTGCTGATCATTCTTCCTATCATTACTGCTCCATATATAGCGAGAGTGCTGGGTCCTGACCAGAGCGGCGTATATGATTATACGAATTCGATCATGACATATTTTGCCATGTTCGCAGCCCTCGGGACAGCTTCTTACGGCGTCAGAGAGATCGCGAGAGTACGGGATGACGCGGCGATGAGAAGCAGGCTGTTCTGGGAAATCGAGCTGATGACGGTCATGACATCATCTGTATGTATAGCGGTCTGGTTCGCTTTTATAGCGTTTACCCCGCAGTACAAGGTGATCTATCTTGTCCTTACTATGGGACTTCTCTCCACAATGTTTGATATTTCCTGGTTTTTTGCCGGAATGGAGCAGTTCAAGTACACTGTTACGAAGAACGCAGCCTGTAAACTGATCGGGGTTGTCCTTATGTTCCTCTTTGTCAAAAAAGAGGACGACCTGCTTTTGTATATCATAATCATCACGGCGTCCATGATGATCGGAAATCTTTCCATGTGGCTCTACGTACCCCGGTTTGTGGAGAAGGTGGATTTTCGAACACTTACCTTCCGAAAGCATTTTCATGAGACACTGATCTACTTTGTGCCTACCGTGGCTACCAGCGTCTATACGGTCCTGGACAGAACGCTGATCGGCGTGATCACCAGGAACAAGGCAGAAAACGGATGTTATCATTATACGATGCAGATCATCAATATGATGAAAGCACTGACCTTCTCATCTCTCAACATGGTTCTGGGATCGAGGCTGTCTTTTCTCTTTGCTGAAAAAAGGTATGATGAGATCAGGGAAAGGATCGCAGACTCCACTAATTACATTCTCTTTATGGGAATCGGAATGTGCTTCGGAGTGATCGGTGTCGCCAAGAGGTTTGTGCCCATATTCCTTGGACCGGGTTATGACAGAGTCGTGACCATGCTGATACTGATGAGCCCGATCGTCATTATCATCGGAATCAGCAACTGCCTGGGATCTCAGTACTATACACCGGCCGGTTACAGGAAACTCAGTGCCAGGTATATTATTATCGGGGCTGTCGTGAACCTGCTCCTGAATCTTGTGCTGATCCCGAAATACTGGGGATACGGCGCAATAGTGGCATCCCTGATCGCGGAGACGGTCATCACAGTTCTTTATTTAAAGAACTGCAATGGTTATCTCATGCCGGATACGATCGTAAAATGCAGCTGGAAGAAGCTGATTGCAGGAGTGATCATGCTGATCGTGATCAAGGCTGTTGACAGGGCAGTCGCATCTGATATAATTGCGCTGCTTCTTGAGATCGTAATAGGATTTACCGTATACTGCGCAGTGATCACGCTTATGCGTGACAGTTTTGTGACAGAACTTCTGATGGGGAAAATCCTGAAGAGAAAGAGGAAGGCTGCATGAGGCCGCATCGGACCGCCTCTTTTCTGGTTACGGCTCTTATCTCAGTGATCATTCTTTCCGGCTGCTCTGCGGAGACAAAACCGGAGAGTCCGAAAGAAGCAGAGAGTACGGCCGGGGCAGAAAGCTTCGAATGGTTTTATGGATCATTTGACGATGCAGAGGCAGCTGCATATGATGCATTCAGGATCAGCGCAGAGAGGCCTTTTGACAGCGAACCGGTCCCGATCAAAGACAAGTCGGGAAAAGAGACAGAAATACCGGTCAGCGACCTGGCAATGATCTATCAGGGGTTTCTGTACGATCATCCGGAAGTATTCTGGCTCAGCAGTTCCTATAATTACAGAGTGTGCAGCAGTATCGGCGGAGAGGAAAAAGCTGATGCTGTAAGCGTAATACCGATTCCAAAATCCGCAGCTGAACTCGATGCTATGAGGCATGAGTTTGACAGTGCTTCCGAAGAGATCCTCGGCAGTACTTCTACAGCGGAAACAGACAGGGAAAAGGCGCAGATCCTATACAACTATCTCACTGCCGGAACGGAATATGAGGAAGAGGCGCTGTATGACAGCACTCTCCGGAATGAACATACGGCATACGGAGCAGTATGTGAAAAAAAAGCTGTCTGTGACGGAATTGCACTTGCCTACAAGTATTTGCTTGACAGATGCGGGATACGATGTATTATGATTCCCGGTGTCGGCGATGGAATGCCTCATGTATGGAACATAGTTTTCTGGAACGGAAAATGGCATGAATCCGATCCATCCTGGGATACAGTATCTGAAAATATAAGCAGTGGACAATATTTTGACCTGACGACCGTAGAAATGAGTAAAGACCACGAGAGAGAAACGGAAGGGATCGCACTTTTGATCCCGGTCGCGGATTAACGGTTCTGCAGCCGGTGCAGCAGGTTTGCTTTATGCAGAAAGGAAAAAGCTTTGACACAGAAAGATTATTATGATTTCAGGGAAGAGGGAACTACGAGACAGGTCAGCTTGGAAAAGCTTCTGCGCTGCGCGCTGAGGAAATGGAAACTGATCCTTCTGGCAGGGATAATTCTGGGCGCGTTTTTCGGTTCCTACAAGATCTTTTCCATTCATTCCAAAAAGGATGAAATGATCAAGTCTTATGAAACCTATAAAAACAATCTGGAAATGTATAACACCAACATATCTGATTATAATAAATCCATCGCTGAAATGCAGTCCGGCATCAGCAACAGGCTTGAGTATATGCAGACAGCTCCTGCGATGCAGATCGATCCCTACAACTGCCCGATCGCAACAGCTCAGATCCGTGTCGTACCCGTCGGCGAGAACGGCATTTCCGATAATGACAAGTATTCTTTGCTGTATTCGATCTACGATGACATCTACTATGGGGACACAAGTATGATCGTTGCGGAGAAACAGAATATGAATGCCGCTAACCTCAATGAACTGCTGTATCTGAGAATTTATCCGCAAGGCGGAACGATGACTGTCATTGCCCGCGGCGTGGACGAGGCGCATGCCGAGTCGATCAGGGACGACCTGCTCGATGTAGTAATGAGCAGAAAAGACCTTTTCTCCAATTTCGGAAGCTTTGATATCGAAGTGTACGGAAAAGGTACACAGACAGTTGTAGAACCGAACCTCAAGGCTATCCAGGAAGCGAGCACAGATTCACTCAGTAAAATGCAGACATCGCTCCGTACGTCTCAGAACCAGCTGTCACAGCTTGTAAAGCCGGCCTCGGTTCCTCAGTATTCCAAGAAATTCATGCTGAAAAACGGAATCAAACTCGGCATAGTAGGATTTGCCGGCGGTGCATGCCTGATGGCTATCGCCCTGATCTGTCTGGTGCTTTACAGAGGCGCAATCCTTTCGACCGATGAGATCGACGGAGAGTTTGGACTCAGAACACTGGCGGATTATTCAGATGGAAAGTCTCAGGACGAAGCCGGACTTGATTACATGCTCGCGAGGCTGGAGAGCTGTACAGCAGGAATGGATAACAAAGAGATCGGTATAGCCGGTACCATATCCGGAAAGAAACTCAATGCGCTGGCTGAAAAGCTTAACAAACAGACTTCCGGATCTAAAAACGGGCTGAGCTTTACAGGGCTTTCAAACATCGCAAAAGATGCTGAGTCTTACAGAAAACTCAGAAAAATGAATGGAGTGATCATCGCTGAAGAAGTGGGCAGGTCATCTTATAACGAAATACGCAATGAGATCGGTCTGATCGCTGACAGCGGCGCGGAACTGCTCGGTACTGTATATTTTTAAAAAAGATGAAAAAAGACGAACTTGTTTTAGTATTCATGACTGTACTGTTATGCGCAGCGGCGTTTGCCGCTGCGTCTGGTGCCTTGACAGATCCCTTCCGATCCGGAGGGGCTGTTGAGGCTTTTTTTGAAGACAAAAAGGAATGGCCTGTTGAAACATGCTTTGTGGACGGTGAGCAGTATAAGGATATGCTTTCCGGAAAGAAACAGAAAGATTTTGACGTCTCCGCAGTGGCTTTTGAAAAGATGGAAATTCCCTATGATGAGAAGGACAATACTGTCTATATTCCGCAGGATCGTATGGATGACACCTGGACCGGCTCTTTCTCCCTGAAAGCCCCCTATACGCAGATCTGCATTATAAATGACAGAGCCATTGATAAAAAACAATGCTTGGAGGAAAACAGGACCTTTAAAACAGCACTTGTGTCTGACGGGTATTATATGGAATGCAATCTTGTATTTACGGGACTTCCGGCCGTCTGTATGTGCAGCGAAAAAGGTGAGGTCGGACTTAACAAAGAATACGCCGGCAGGATCTGTGTGCTGGATCCTTACAGAAAGGAGTATCAGGAGGCGGACTGTTCGTTTCATATAAGGGGAGCGACGTCGACTATGTTTGATAAGAAGAGTTATCGCGTGGAGCTTACTGAAACTGATTCAGGATCTGATAAAATGAGTTTTCTCGGTCTTCGAAAAGACGACGATTGGATTCTGAACTCCATATGCACAGATAAAAGCCTTGCCAGAGAAAAGGTCTGTTATGATCTGTGGAAAAGGCTCAATGAGACGGAAGAAAGGCCTGTTGCGTCATCACAGATCGAATACTGCGAATTGATCCTCAATAATGAGTATATGGGTGTCTACGGACTCATGTATCCGATAGACAAAAAGCTTATGGGAATGAATCCCGGGGATCTTCTGTATAAAGTGGGCACATGGTATGAGGAAATCGATTTTCCCGGAAGACTTACTGATTACAACGGGAAAGAAGAGATTCATAATCGGAGCGGAGTTTCCTATCTTGAAATCAAATATCCAAAGGAACCGGAAAAAAGCCGGATCTATGATCCCTTTCAGCTCTATCAGGACATGGTGTTTGAAACCGGAGATATGTCAGAGATGAATAAAGCCGGGATCATCCTCAATCTGGACAATTTTATCGTTCACGAACTATTCTGTGAGATGACCAGAGCGGGGGATAATACCTGGAAAAATATATATATTGCAGCATATAGTAACGGCAGAGGGGGCTATACCCTGAATGAAACAATTTGGGATCTCAACTATACGTTTGGCGATCAGTTTAAATGGGACCCGGATCACGGCAACACGGTATTTCTTCCGGATTCTACGGACGCTTATAAAACCCGTTTTGACAGGGATTACGGATATATAAGGCTTTCGACGATCATAGACGATCTCAGGGAAGATACGGCTAACAAATGGAAAAAGTGGAGATCCGGCGGCATAAGCCCGGAATATGTAAACACTCTTTTCAGAGAGCAGAAGGAATATCTTGAGAAAAGCGGAGCTTTCGAGAGAAATTCGCGCAGGTGGTCCGCCGGTGGAGAAAACGACGTATATTTCGGGATCAGCAGCTGGATCAGCGGAAGATTTCTTTTTCTGGATCAGATGTACGGTTACGAATCCTGATGAAAAAGCAGAAATATATGCTCGGATAATAAGATTATTTGCTTATTGACATCAGTTGAAAAAAATTGTTCATGAATTGGAACACAAAATACCATGTAAATTGTTTATCAATTATACATTTTTTTTTTTTTCGCATTATAATAACAAAAGTGAGTGTAATTATAAATATAAACCAGAAAAGGGGGAACAGAAATGTTTGGTGCTAAGCATTTAAATAGCGTACATGTCGGCCATTACAAGAATACGGCCAAATGTGCGACTGAAGTGATGCCCATCCCGGATGTGGTAAAGATCTCGATGTCGCAGAACATCGGTGCACCGTGCAAGCCTCTGGTCAAAAAAGGAGATCATGTCCTTGTTGGACAGAAGATCGGAGACACCGAGGCTTTTCTTCATGTGCCGATTCATTCCAGCGTATCGGGAACCGTTACCGGAATTGAGACACAGAGAAACGCTATGGGCGGATACGACACACTTGTTGTGATCGAGTCGGACGGCAAGCAGGAAATTGACCCTTCCATCAAGCCTCCGGTGATCACAGATCAGCCCAGCTTCATCGCGGCAGTTAAGGAGAGCGGACTGGTAGGTCTGGGCGGCGCGAGTTTTCCGACATGGCTCAAGTTCAATCCCAAGAACCTCGGCGAGCCTATGACTCTGATCATCAACGGCGCAGAGTGCGAGCCTTTCATTACTTCTGACCACAGGACTATGCTCGAAGATACCCAGAATATCATCGACGGCGCCCTGATGATCATGAAGTATATCCAGGCTCCGATGTGCTATATCGGAATCGAGGACAACAAGCAGGATGCGATCGATCAGTTTAACAGGATGTTTGCTGAGCAGGGGATCACGAATATAAAGACATTTCCGCTGCAGGCAAGTTATCCCAAGGGAGCAGAGCGCGTTCTGATCTACGAAGTGACAGGAAAGACCTGCAATGCAGGCGTGCTTCCTGCGGATTTGGGATGTATAGTGTCCAACGTCACATCTGTAGCTTTCCTTGGACAGTACATCAAGGATGGAATGCCTCTGATCAGAAAGAGAGTGACGATCGACGGAGACGCTGTTGCAAAACCCGGCAATGTCATTATTCCCATTGGCGCGATGATCCACGACGTGATCGGTTATTGCGGCGGTTACAAGGAAGAGCCCCGCAAGATCCTCATGGGCGGCCCTATGATGGGACGCGCTGTCTTCTCCGACAGAATGCCCATCGTCAAGAACAACAATGCGATTCTTGCATTTACCAAAGAGCAGTCGCTGATCCCTGAGGAGACAGCGTGCATCAGCTGCGGCAGATGTCACAACGCATGTCCCTTCAACCTGCTTCCTACGGGATTCGCGGATGCTTATGAGGCAAGAGACGTAAAGAGGCTCAATGATCTGAAGATCATGCAGTGTATGGAATGCGGCAGCTGCTCTTATGTCTGCCCTGCACGCCGTCCGCTGGCCTTCATCAATAAGCTCGCTAAAGGATTAGTAAGGGAGGCAAGCCAGAAATGACGGATACAAAGAACGTTAAATACTATGATAATCTTGCCGTTGCGTCGTCTCCTCATCTGGTGACGGCCCTCGACACACAGAAGACCATGATGTGGGTCCTGATCGCCCTGATCCCTTCCTTCATCGCAAGTGTTTTCTATTTTGGCCTCGGAGCGGTCATACTCACCGCTGTCTGCGCCGCAAGCAGCGTGCTGTTCGAGTGGGGATATGAGAGACTTCTCGGCAAAAAAGTGACTGTAAAGGATCTGAGCGCCTGTGTTACCGGCGTGATCCTCGCAATGAACCTTCCTGCCAACCTTCCTGTCTGGATGGCAGTGATCGGCTGCTTCGCAGCGATCGTTATCGTCAAGCAGCTGTATGGCGGCCTTGGCCGCAACTTTGCAAACCCGGCGATCGTCGGACGTATTGTTCTGCTTCTGTCCTTCACATCCTACATGACTACGTGGCCTGTGACGAGACTGAACCAGACAGCGGATGCGCTTACAGGAGCAACTCCTCTGGGACTTCTTGCGGACGGCGCTCTGGCCCAGGCACCTTCCCTGAAGGATATGTTTATCGGTAATATCGGAGGCGCCATGGGTGAGACCTGCACGATCGCAGTGCTGATCGGTCTTATTATACTGATCGTGAAGAAGATCATCTCCCCGATCATTCCGGTTTGCTACATGGGTACAGTATTTGTTTTTGCTTTCATTTACTACTCAGTTGTGGGCGGAGATTACAGCGCGCTTCATATGGCCTGCTTCCATCTGCTTGCAGGCGGTGTTGTATTCGGGGCGACATTCTGCGCGACTGACTACGTAACAAGTCCTATCATGAAATATGCTAAGGTCGCTTTCGGTATCGGATGCGGACTTGTTACAATGATCATTCGTCTGTTCTGTGCATATCCTGAGGGAGCTTCTTTCGCCATCCTATTCATGAATGTCCTGGCTCCGCTCCTCGACATGATCGCCCAGAACCAGTTCTACGGCATCGGCGCCGCAGAAAGGGCTGCCAAAAAAGCTGCCAAAGAAGCAGGAAAGGAGGCTGCCAAATAATGACTAAGAATGAGAATTTTAAAGAATACGGCATGCCGGTAGTTGTTCTCGTAGCGATCTGCTTCGTGACGACACTCCTTCTGGCACTGACCAATTCGGTCTCTGAACCCAT
>CACZXG010000064.1 GCA_902785055.1 uncultured Lachnospiraceae bacterium | reverse complement strand
AGTATTGAAGGAGCGTAAAATGAGTTATACAGAATGGAAAGATAAAACAAGGGAATTCAAAAGAATTGATGTCAGAGGGATACAGGGAAATTTCTTCTCCGGTCTGAAACGGCAGGCAATACAGATTCCCGCAGGAAGCGGGCTTGAGGTGATACAATCCTTTGAACCTATAAGAGTAAATTGAGACACTGCGTAATGCAAACTGTTTTGTTAATGCCTGATATGACCGCCACTTTCTCGCTTAATGCTTAATCTTCGGTATAAAGTTATATTGAAGATGTTTTTTGCGTTTAATTCCTCCTGTTTACCGGTTCAGGTTCTTAATAAGACTCACCAGTAAATTATTCGTCATCTGTAATTGCCGCCACAGTTGCGGCGGGCACCTTTTTTTGTGAAGAGGGCTTCAATACCAATGGATCTTTGCGAATATATCTTTCATTTAATTTGTTCTGATCGAAAAATGATCAAACCGATCCGGCGTTGATGCGGCATATAAAACGGAAAATCATCCCTTCCGGTTCGAATGACACGGCTTCGCAGAAAATCATCGGTCAGGACGTCCGGATCTTCATCCCGGCTGTAACAATTAAAGAAGGTGCGGACGTCTTCAAAACAGCGGAACGGTTGACCGAATTCAAGGGATGCGGTGCGGCTTTCAAACGGGATCCTGCGCTCATTCAACAGTGTCTGCATGCGTGTGTATCCGTCCTGACCGGTGGGATATTGTCCGACAGAAAAGCGGTGAACGCTGTAATTCTTTTTGATGACAGCAACAGTTCCCCGGCATTGCTGCCGGGCGATGTCCAGGATCTCTTCGCTCTTTCCGAAAAAGCAGAAAATCATCCCGTCATATGGGATTTGCGGAGGATTCAGCCGGATGTCACCTTCGACTGCCCTGATATTTGTGATTCCATGTCTGACACAGTGATCCCGAAGGGCTGCGAGCGGGCGCGGATTTATGTCGACGCCTGTGATCCTGGGGATCACTCCTGACAAAGCCAGGGAAAGATCTCCGAGTCCGCATCCGGCATCGCAGATATGTTCCGCTCCGCTGAAATACGGAAGGATCATTTCCGCAAGGCGCCGGTGGTAGTCGCCGTATACGGAGGCATCATTCATAAAGCGGATCATATCCGGGGTCCAGTGATACATGTCCCGTGCTCAACCGTGATGACGCTGAATTCCTGAATAATGCGGTGGAAAGATTCCAGACATTCGGGACGGATCACCACATATGCCTGTCCATAGGCACCGCTTTTCAGCACATGAAAAGCTTGGGTATAGCCTTCACCTTTATCAAATTCCAGCGGACCGAGTTCATCGATGAACAGTACATCGCATGGGCAGCTGTTCCGAAGCAGTTCATTGCCCCACGCTAATACGTCATTATCCATCTGCCAGCAGCCGGCCGTTCCCGTATGCTGAACGCAGCGTACGCCGCAGCGGCGCTGTTCCCGTGTGCGGACATCCATCGTGTAAAAAGCAGTCTTTTTTCCCCGGGTATATACGGCCGGCGAGATGAATCCGGCGGCGGTAAGTCCTTCCACGGCGGCTTTTTCCAGCAGCTCAAAACAGCAGCGGCTCTTTCCTGCCCCTCTTTGTCCTGTGATGACTGTGATTTTATTCATATAATTAACTATATCATCAAACAAACAGAATCGTGACAGATGTCCGGTATATTGATGGGTTTTGTGCTTTTACGGTTTCCGAGGCTGCGTTAAGGATCACCGGATACAAACAGCAGATGTCAAACAGCTTTAATGTCCCTGATCAGGATCTCCCGGACTTCTTTTCTTTCTAGAAGGCTGGTCCTCACACAGGTCACCTTATACCCCGCTTGAGTCAGCGTATTTTTCCAGGAATCTCCTATATCTCCCGCCACGTCCTCGATCCAATGATGTCCGGAGACCATCATAAGGGAGCAAAGGCGGATCCTGCGGAAAGCCTTTTCTGACAATTCCCGAATAACAGGTCCAATGCCTGTCTGTAGTTCACCTATGAAAATATTCCCGTTTCCCCGGCCGCGGATCAATTTCTGCAGCTTCTGATAGGATGCAGACCCGCACGGATCCCTTCCATGAGTGCCATGCCCGACATATACGATGGCTTCCTCTTTGAAAGAAGCTGCTTCATCCACAAGAATATCCGCCAATCGTTCTATCTTGGGACCGGCAAGCAGCGGGCTGTCCAGACTGATTCTGACTTTGCTCCTGTAAGAATCTGCAATAGCCTCAAGCTTTTTAAACTCTCTGCCGCCCACGGCTTGGGCTGTCAGGATCCTGATCTCTTCGATTTCCCCGGCGAATTTTCCTCCGAGGATATCTTCCATAGCGCTCCGTACATCCGGAACCCTGATCCCGCTCTCCCGGTACAATCTTTCAATGATCCTGTCGCTGGTCAGCGCAAGCCTGACAGATACATGAGGCTCTGTCTCACATGCTGCCTCCCGCGCCTCCTCCACAAGTCTCCCATAAGTACGTTCCATCTCATCCGCGTCGCCTGTGCCGAACCCGCAGACCAGCAGCACCAGCCCGACAGAATTTCTTCTTACATCTGTCCGGAATATTTCATCTGTCCAAAACATAAGGATACAGGCCTTTCCCGGCAGGAGTCAGCGTCACCCCAAGCGTTTCGCGTAGAAAATTCGTTTTTCCTGCCAGCTCTGCTGCCGGTATGGCCGCGGTTGTTCTTCCGCGATCGATCACGCAGATACGGTCACAGTACGCAGCACTTTGGGGAAGGTCGTGGGAAGTGATCACGATTCCTCTGCCGTCTGAAGATAATTGTTTGAGAAGTTCCATGATCTCGATCTGGTGGGAAATGTCCAGAGACGCTGCCGGCTCGTCCAGCAACAGGTATTCCGTCTCCTGGGCGAGGACCATAGCCAGGTAAGCCCTCTGCCTCTCGCCGCCCGAGAGCTCTGCCACACTTCGGTGCCTCTCTGCCCAGAGGTCCGTCAATTCCAGTGCGTGTCTGACCGCCTCCCGGTCTTTTTCCCCCATTACCTTGGAAAAAGACATTCTGGCAAACCGTCCGTGCGCCGCCAGCGTTCCCACACTCATACTTACCGTGGATAGCTGCTGCGGAAGGTAAGCGATCTGTCTGGCTCTTTCCCGATGTGTCATTGCGGATATTTCTATTCCATCCAAAATAGCGCGGCCCTCATGGGGAATGATGCCAACCAGTGCCTTCAAAAAAGTGGATTTGCCGCTGCCATTCCTGCCCAAAAGCCCCAATATATGGCCGTGCTCGATTTTAAGGTCATCGATCCGGATCTTCTCTGCTCCCATGTAGCCGGCGCGAAAATCTTTAAGTTCAATCATGCCACTTACCTCTTATGCCGCGCCGCATCAGTATCAGAATGAAGAATGGTGTACCGATCAGGGACAGAAGAAGGCCCGCCGGCAGCTCATAGGGATAAAAAAGTGTCCGCATCAGTGTGTCGCAGACAAGGACCAGGTTACTCCCCCACACTATGCAGCCAAGGATCTTTCTCCTGACCGTGAGCTGATCAGAGAGCCTCAGAATGTTGGGCACAATAAGGCCAACGAAACCGAGAAGGCCGCACAGACAGACCGCAGCTGATGCCAGAAGCACAGCGCAGCCCACAGTAAGTTTACGGTGGCGAGCCACCGCAAGGCCAAGTCCCTGTGCCGCTTCATCCCCGATGGCGAAGAGCTCGATGCCCGGGCCGAGAAAAAAGGCCGCCGCGATCCCAACAAAAATCAGGAGGGCCGGCAGGGGAAGCCTCTGCAGATCTATCCCCGCGAGACTCCCCATCGAAAAGCCGACTTTGTCCGATACGCTTTCCGGATGCAGGGTAATGATCGTGTTGGAAGCCGCCGTCATCAAAGAGGAAACGGCAACGCCGGCCAGGATGATCACGGATTTGGACATGCCGGCTTTCCGGGCGATCAGAAAGACAAGGATTGCAGAAAGGAGCGCACCGGCAAAAGCCGCCGCGTTCCTGACAGAATATACATGCGGGAAGCAGATTCCTGACAACAGGACGAACAGCCCTGCGCCCGAGTTGATGCCCATGATTCCCGGTGAAGCAAGAGGATTTGAGAGAGCCTCCTGCAGAAGAAGCCCTGCCACAGACAGGCTGCTGCCGCAGAGCAGGCAGGCAGCCGTTCGCGGTATTCGGATCTGATACAGTATGATCTGTGTGGTCCGGGATCCTCCGGCGCCGGTAAGCACCCGCAAGAGCTCCGCGCTCGTCACAGCATCGTTGCCGGACAGCAGCGAGAGCAGAATGCAGGCCGCCAGCACCGGGATCCCTGTTATCATAATCTTGTTATTCTGCAAGGAGTTCCATGACATACTGATATGCCTCATCCCATTTTGCATTCGGTTTATACTGGAAATAGTCCTTGGGCATAATATAGACACATCCGTTCCTGACCGCAGCCAGTTCCTGCCATACCCGCTTTCCCGAGAAGGCTTCCGTGAAGCTATCCCGGGCTTCCGAACTATTCCCCTGCTCGATCACGAAGATGAAGTCAGGATCCGCGTCCAGAATAGCCTCCAGATTCAGCTCGTCAAAAACCGAATTGTCCTGAGCGATATTTTCAAGCCCGAATGCATTAAATATCTCGCAGGCAAAATAGTCATTCTTAAGAGTTTTATTCTTGGTCGCCGAGACCCGCAGCGCCAGATAGGTGCCCTTTTTTGATCCTTTTTCCGATGCGCTTTGAAGGATCTGATCGATCCGTTCCCTGACATCCGTAACATTTTTCCTGTAGCAGTCTTCCCTTCCGGTCATTCCGGTAAACTCTTTCATGACCTGGTCATATTCAGAGAAAGAGTTCACGCTGATCATCCTGGAACTGATACCTCTGGACTCCAGATCCTCAGCCAGTTTCTTGTGGGTCGGCAGTTCGCTGGATAGAAGGACCATGTCCGGTGACAGGGCTGCGATGGCTTCAAGAGATGGATTGGTCACTGTTCCGATTACTCTGGTGTTCTCTGAGATCCCCTCGAGATACATGCCGTCTTCCGTTATCCCGGACAGTTCCCCTCCTGACAGCAGCCAGAGATCGCCGATGGACCTGGAGACCGCGGCGACAGTGAGAGTTTCTGATTTCTCAGCCGGGGCAGGAGACGGCTCCTGCCCCGGCTGATTTCCGCAAGCAGTCAGTGCCGCGATAATAAGGATCACGGCACTGACTGCTAAATTTTTAAGTACTTTCATACAATGTCTGTCTGTCACATGAGGTCATTGCTTCTGTCATAGTGTCTGCCGCCCCAGTAGACGCGGCTCGCGACTTCCGCCTTTTCGTTCAGGTTCACGTCCTTCAGGACCCATTTGCAGAACTCATCAAAACCTGTCCTGTCCACGATGTAACCGATGTGCTCTTTTCCCTCGAGGGCGTTGGGATCAATATACTCCTCTACATACGCATATGCGTTCCTGACCATCTTAAAAATGCTCTCCTCATCTGCCCATTTGATGAAGTCCTCTGCCAGACGCGGATTCTTCTTACCGGTGCGTCCCATGATGACGACGCGGAAATAATGTTCCTTGCTCCTTGTCCAGGCACGGGTCGGGCAGTAAGCGACGCATACACCGCAGCCAATGCACTTGGCGGTATCGCGGACCACCTTGCCGTTGACCAGGGAAAGGGCTCCGACGGAACGGATGCTGCAGTACTTGATACACTGCTCACAGCTCACGCAGCGGTTCGGATCATACTGGGGTTCTGTCATACCGATGAAGCCGAAATCGTCCATTCTCACCTTGGCGCAGTCGTTGGAGCAGCCGGTGAAGGCGATCTTGACGTGCAGGTGGCTGGGAAAGATCATCTTATCCATCTTCCTGGCCAGTTCTGTTGTGTCATAGCAGCCGAAGGGACACAGACGGGAGCCGGGGCAGGCAACGACATTTCTGGTGCCGGATGCCGGATATCCCTTGTCTCTCTCTTCCTGATTGACGCCTGAATCATCAATGATGGATTGGATCATACTGTTGACGGCGTCCATATCCTCGAGGGCAATGCCGGGCAGCTCGACTCCCTGCCTGTTGGTCACGAAGATCGTTCCGTTGCCGTATTTTTCCGCTACTTCAGCGATCCTTGCCATGCTCTTCGCGTTGATCACACCACCGGGAATACGGATCCGGCTCGCGGTCTCCCCTCGTACCTTAGAGTAACGGAACGCATTTTTCTTGAGTTTCTTGGTATTGATATCTCTTGCCATATTCCTCATTCCTCAATCCAGCATATTCTTGCTCTCAGAATAATTGAACACCGGGCCATCAAGGCAGACATAGGTCTCACCGATCCTGCAATGACCGCATTTGCCGAGACCGCAGCACATCTTCCGCTCCTGGGATATCCAAATATTCTCTTCTCTGAAGCCCTTCGCAAGAAGATCCTTGACAGAGAAGCGCATCATGGGAGGCGGACCTACGACGACAGCTTTCGCATTCGCGACATCCCTGATCTCTACTTCGGGTATATACTTGGTCACGAGGCCGATCCTGCCCTCATAGCCCTCAGGGGCGCCGTCAACGGTAAGGATCAAGTCCAGAGCCTCGTCCCATCTCTTCAGATCATCCCTGAAGAGCATGTCGGAAGGGCTGCGGAAACCTACGATCACATGTTTATCCTTAGGTGCACTGGTCCCGGCCAATGCATCGATCACACCGCGTACCGGGGATACGCCCGTGCCGCCCGCGATTACGATAACTTCTCCGTCTTCGTAGAGGGAGGTGTCAAATCCGTTGCCATAGGGCCCCCTCAGGAGGAGTGTCCTGCCCTCTCCCTTTTCAAACACTTCATTTGTGACGCGCCCGACCTTGCGGATGGTCAGGTCTACGAAGTCTTCTCCAATGCCGCTGACAGAGATCGGGGCCTCGCCATATCTGGGCACCGATACTTCAAAAAACTGTCCGGGCTTTACATCGCCTGTAAAGCTCATCCGGAAGGTGTATTCTTTCTCCGTATGGCGAATGATCTCCCTGATTTTCGAAGGGAACGGAACATACGGATTGCTGCTCATATTACCCATTGACAGCACCTCCTTCCACCGCGTCATTTACCTTGTTGATGATGTTTGCATAAGAAATATATTCCGGACATACCATATCGCAGCGGCCGCAGCCGACGCACATATCAAAGCCGAAACGCTTCCTGAAATCATGGATCTTGTGAAGGACCTTGAAGCGCATCCTCTCGCCGTTGGTCCTGCGGTACTGTCCGCCGCCTGCGACGTTAGTATATCCATCCACCATACAGGAAGCACCCACTCTTCTGCGCTCGCCCACTCTGCCGTTGTCTGTATAGAAAATGTCCTGCATGGTGAAACAGGTGCAGGTAGGGCATACGAAGTTGCATCGTCCGCAGTTGATGCAGCGCACTGTGTACTCCTCCCAGAGGGGATCCTTGTACACACTGACCGGCACATTCCCGGGAATAGTGACCTTGACTTCGTTCTCCGTGACATAACGTGCTTCCACAGCCTGTTCACTCTCTGCTTCTGAGGCAAAAATAGCGGCGAGTTCGTCATCTTTCACGTCAAAATAGTATTTTCCGCCTATCATATCGACAGAGAAGAGATATCCGCCATCAGCCCGGTTGGTCCCCATGCTGACGCAGAAGCAGTCTTCATAGGAGCGGCCGCAGCCGATCAGGGCAAACCTGACCTTGTCCCGGATCCTCTTATAGAAGGGATCCACAAATTTGTTCTCGAGATAGATGGCATCGAGCCTCTTCACAGCGTGCAGGTCGCAGCTTCGCAGGAAAATGATGACTTCCCGCTCATCCATATCTGCTTCCTTGACTTCATCTTCGGTAAAGAAGAAAAGAGTCTGGGAGAGCGGTGTCAGGATCTCCTTAAAAGCGTAGTCGGACTTTTTGTCAAGCTCGATCTCAGGAGCCTCCGTTACGAAATCATAGCGGACCACATCCACATCAGTAAAGCGGCCTTCTCCGACCTTGTTGACCGGTGCGTAGATCCGCCGGCTCTGGCCGATTTTTTTGAGCACGCGCGTAAAGCTGTCCCGGCTTAGTACATAACCCATTTTTGCTTACTCCTTTCCTGTCGGGCACTATTATGATATGCCCGGTCTGATGTCAATCACAATTTTGCTGCATAGCATAAATCACAAGGACCTTTTTGGAGTCCTCAGGAGCATACGCAGGAAGTTCAGAAGGACATAGCCCACCAGCATGGAAGTCAGGAAAATCTGGAATCCTGACAGCTGGGTGCAGGCTGCGCCCGCGCCTACCATTCCGTTGGCCGAAAGATAACCGGCCATCTTGTTGGTTGCCACGATGCCGATGGCCATGGGGAAGGTCAGTCCCGCAAAGCCCGGTACGAAGTCAAAGGAAAAGAAATCGGGAAGCTTGACAATGATGAACAACAGGGAAGCCAGCACGCAGAAATACAGGAAGATCAGAAGAGGCTTACTCAGCGGATCGAACGTATTGATCAGGCTGACGACGCATAGACTGCAGGGCGCCAGTACGACCGCCATGGTGTGATAGACAGCCGGTTTGACCGGGAACTTGATCAGGCGGTAGATCATGATGGGGATCAGGATCAGGTAGATGATGATCCCGTAGATGGTGATCGCCTGCAGCAAGGGTTTCATGTTCATCGAGCCGCCCGTGACACAGCTGACCATGATCCCGTTGTAGGTGACGAACCAGCTCGGAACCGTGGTGTTGATATCTCTCTTTTTGATGACGTTGTTCCAGGTAAAGATGCAGATATGGATCGCGTGGATGATGACGGCGCACAGCCATATCACTTTTCCGAATCCAAGACCTTTCTCATAATAGAAACTCCCCAGGATCATGAGACACATGGTAAAACCTGCATAGAGGCTCGACGGCACGGTCTGCTTGTATTCCGAAGCGCAAACGCCCGGATAAAGGATGATCTTGACGATATAGCAGATGATGACGACCGTGGCAACAATCATGGTCAGATAGCGGAACCAGGTATAGCCCATCCCGCCGTAAACGTTGGAAAGTGTCAGTGCGCTTACGAATGTAGGCAGTACCGGTACCGGCATTCTTTTCAGTCTTTCAATCATTTTTTCCCCTCTTGATCAGACCCTCTTGCTCAAAGATCATACGCAAATTCGAGATTCGCTTTTTCATGGAAAAAGTCGGAATAATCGATCTCGAACAGAGGCTTTTTGACCTTGGTCACGTCGATCTTCCTGGCGATCATCTGCTGCAGGACGCCGCCGTAAGCCAGGTCGCCCTGCAGAAGCGCGCCGACGATGACGCCGTCTCTGGAGACTACCTTTTTATAAACACCGTTTTTGTCATAGGTGTCGACTCTGTAGCTGTCATCGGGAGGAGTCACGATGCCCAGGGACATTGTGTGGATCCCCAGAAAGCTCATGGTGGACTTGCTGGCAAAGAAATCCGTCATCTTCCTGCTATGGCCTGTCATATTGGCTGCGGCGACCATGCCTTCCTTGACTGCGACCGGCCAGATAGGGCTGAGTCCCGAGACATCTCCCGCGCCGTATACATCCGGGTCGGAGGTCCTTCCGCACTCGTCGTAGACAAGGCCGAACCTGGACAGCTCGAGACCGGAATCTTTGAGAAATTCAATGTTGGAGCGGACACCCGCAGTCACGACGAAAAAGTCGCAGGGAAGGACTGTCCCGTCGCTGAGTGCGATCTCGTAGATCTGATGATCGCCATTTACGCGCACTTCATCGACGCCCACGCCGTAGTATTGGTCGACACCCTGCGCCTTGAAGGCGTCGATATAGGTTTTGGCTGCACGTTCATCCAGCTGCTTGTTGAGGAGCCAGCCGGCGAAATCCACGAGGACCACCTTAACGCCCATGTGGAGGAAGCCGGTCGCGCAGTCGATGCCGATAAGGCCTGAGCCCAGGACCACGATGTGCTCAGCTTTCTTTGAGACATCCTTGAGAACTTCGATATCGTCGATATTGCGGAATCCAATGTAATTCTCTGCTTCCGACAGGCCTTTGATGGGTGGGATAAACGTGTGCGCGCCTGTCGCCACAAGGAGCTTGTCGTAGGAGAGTTCTTCATTTCCGTCCATCACCAGGATGTGATCCGCTGGACGCAGGCTGATCGCTTCTCTTCCCTTCATCCAGTTCACTTTGTATAAGGTGTCAAAATCCGGCTCGGCGAAGTTCAGCCTCTCCAGCGTCCTCTCACCGGACAGATACTGGTGCAGGATACATCTGGAATAGATGTGCTCATCTTTGGATACCAGGATGATCTCTCCCTCCTGATCGTATTTCCGAAGCTCGCGGACGGCATTTATTCCTGCGGCAGATGAACCAATAATTACATACCTCATTCTTTCACCTCCTCAAGAGTGATCGCATGCATGGGACATTTCTCTACGCACATAGGCTTCGGTGTCTTTCCGTCCTCACTTCTGTGGACACACATATTGCACTTCATGATCTCTTTGTGACGGATGCTGTCGTACTTCAGGATGCCGTAAGGGCATGACATGATGCACATGTAGCAGCTGGCGCACTGGTCCTTGTCATAATCAACGAAACCTGTCTCGGGATTCTTGTGCATGGCGCCCGTCATGCAGGTATAGGTACATTCCGGTTTGCTGCAGTGCCTGCAGAAGATGGGCGCAGGGGTGGTCTCGGAATCGATGACAACCCTGTTCCTGGCATCTCCGCTCTCTGTCTCATGGCTGACCACGCAGGCTGTTACACAGGTCAGGCAGCCGATACAGAGGTTTCGGTCTATTCTGATTCGATACATAAAATCGTCCCTCCTTTATAGTTTTTCGAACCGGCAGGTCCCGCCCTTGTAATTGGGTTCCCTGGAATACTTGTCGTAGTTGGAAGGTGTCAGCTTGTTGCACTCTATATAGTGGATGGGAGCGAAGAGCTCTCCGTACTGGACATTGTCGGTGACCTTGACTGAAAATACCGCATTCTGTCCGTTGGAAGAATAGACGCGGATCTCGTCCATTTCCCTGATGTCATTTTCCGCCGCAAGCTTAGTGTTCATGTATAGATAAGCCTTCTTAATGGAGACGTCCTCCACGAACTTGACTTCTTTAGTCCTGCTCTGCGTGTGCCACTGGCCGACTGTGCCCCTGCCGGTGTTGAAGACCAGCGGAAATTCCTCTGTGACGGGGATCGGATTCTCCATGGGTTCTTCAAAGATGAACTTCGCTTTGCCGGAAGGAGTGAAGAACTTTCCGTCGGAATAGAGCCTTCTCTGCTCCTCGGCTAACTCCGCTTCTCTGCCTTCGGGATAGGGCCACTGTCTGCCGTGGGAATCTGTCAGGTCGTCCCAGCGGACGCCCGTAAAGTCGCATCCCTTGCCTCTCGAGCACTCCCGGAGCATATCGAAGCACTGCCGGGGTGTCTCCCATCTTGCAATAGCATCGCCCATGCCCAGCGCCTTGGCTACGCCCAGGATACACTCATAGTCGGAAATCTCGTTCTCTCCCCTCTCAAGGACCTTGCGCAGAGGGGAAAGACGTCTCTCCAGGTTGATATAGGTTCCCTCTTTTTTTATACCGGGCACTACCGGGAAGTAAACCGTGCATTCCTCCGCGCTCTCAATGGTGTCGTAGATATCCTGTACAATAAAAAGCTCCAGTTTTTTGACCGCGGACGCGAAGGTCTCGTTGTTGGTCCAGCTGTGTCTTGGGTTGGTGCACAGTATCCAAAGACCCTTGATCTCACCGGCATTGATCAGTTCGACGATTCTGTTGTAGGGCAGTGTAGGCTTTTTGGCGATGAGATCCGGCGTGATTCCAACAATGTCCGCAATGCGCTTTCTCTCGGCCTCATCGGTAAAATCGCCGCCCGCGAACAGACATGTGGTGTTGCTGAAGAGTCTGGAAGCCATGGCGTTGCACTGGCCCGTGATGGAGTTGCCGCCCGTACCGGGCTTGCCGACATTACCGGTAAGGAGTGCGAGGTTCATGATGGACTGAGCTGTCCTTACAGCCTCATAGCCCTGGTTGACGCCCATGGTCCACCAGAAGGAAACGGCTTTGCCGGTGTGGATCAGTTCGACCAGCTCCAGGATCTGTTCCTTCGATAGCCCTGTCGCTTCACTCCCTCTCTCAAGGGTAAAAGCCTTGACGAACTCCTTAAAGTCCTCATAACCCTCCGTGTGCGCGTCCACAAAGCTGTGGTCCACATAGTCCTTCTCTATGATCTGGTTGGCCAGGGTGTACATCAGGGTGAGGTCCGACTTCCAGCGAAGGGGATAGTGGTAGTCGGCATTCCTCGCGGTCTCCGACTTTCTGGGGTCGATGACGACGATCTTCCTGCCCGGGATCTTGTTGTTCCTGACTCTCTGCCAGATGATTGGGTGAGCTACCACAGGGTTGGCGCCGATGAAGATGATCGTATCGGAAAGTTCAAAATCATTCAGCGTATAGCCGGGCGCGTCGTACCCCAGCGTACCCTTGTGGGCCACCGCCGCAGTGGCCATGCAGAGCCTGGTATTGCCGTCCACGTTGGTTTGCAGGAAGTTGCGCATGACGTGGCCGAAGATGGCGAACTCCTCCAGGGTCAGCTGCCCGGTACTGATACCTGCAATGCTCTCTCTGCCGTATTTTGCCTGCAGTTCCTTGATTTTGTCAGCGGCATATTCAAATCCTTCATCCCAGGAGACCTCTTTGAAACTTCCGTCCTCCTGCCTGATCTTGGGGAGTGCATTGGGCTTAACAGTCGTCTGCTGCTTGCTCAGCGACAGTCCTTTGATACAGCTGAAACCGTCGTTGACCGGATAGCCTTTTGTCGGAACAGTCTTAACGATCCGTCCATCTTCTACGTAGAAATCAAGGTTGCAGTCGATGGCGCAGAAATTGCACGTTGATTGTACCTTCCTCATGGTTCGTCTTCTCCTCCTTTTTCCTGGTAGATTATTTCAACAATACTCATATTAATCATACCATAAAGTATATCTTATCAACAGGCACCCGCCCGGGCTGTCCGTTGGTATAATAATCTGTGAGGACAAGGAGATCACTGTAGATCTCTTTGCAGCGCCTGTTACTGATTTAACAGGTACGGCTGTGAAAGGGAAAGGCCAGGAGAAGAAGATCGCCGAAAAAGGAGTGACGTTCTCAGACGTTCTGCCAGCGGCAGGTTTCAATAAGGGGGATTATTCGTCAGTCCGGGCTGTTTCCTTTGACGAGTACACTGCCAGGATCTCAACCGAAGAGATCGATTACGGCAAGGCTGCATTTCAGATCAAAGATCCTGCCTGCGATGGCCGTGAGACGTCCCGCCTGATTTTCTTCGACGGCTCCAATTCAAAGCGGCAGGTCAAAGATGTTGTGAGGATTGGACTGGAAAAATGAAAGTGACCGGGACTGGTAATAAGAATTTCTGCGGGATCATTCTGGCCGGCGGCAGGAGCAGGCGGATGGGAGTCGATAAGGCGGAGCTTACCCTGAACGGGAGGACCTTCCTCGAGATACAGGCCCGGAAGCTTCAGCTTCTTGGAGCTGCGGATATCATAATCTCCGGTAAAGCTTCTGACCTTCCCGGTACCCGGTCCGTCATGGATCTCTATCCCGGCTGCGGCCCTCTCGGAGGACTATATTCCTGTTTTGTGTCCTCCTCGCAAACGTGCGCACTCGTTCTGAGCGTGGATGTTCCTCTGATCTCGTCCTCTACCCTGGAAGAACTGCTGGAAACGCATTTCCGGAAGGATTATGATGCCACGATACTGACAAGGGACGGCAGGATCGAGCCGCTGATCGCAGTCTATAATACAGGGACTGCCGGCTTGTTGGCGGAGCTGATCGAGAACAAAAAGCTGGCAATGAGAGCCTACATCGAAAGGCTTCACTACCGGCTGTATTCCCATAACGGCAGTCCTGATGAGCTGCTCAACTGCAATTTTCCTGAAGACCTTGCTGCGCTGGCCGCACATTTGCCCTCAGAGTGAATTTGACTCCATTTGACCTCTGAGGTCATTTGCACATGTTTATCGACCTGGAGAACAGGCTGGTAAAAATTCACATGAATGTCACCCCAGCCAGGGACGATACTGGATAGGAGACGATTTTCATCAGAGAAAAGATGAAAACAAAAAAGTGTAAGAAATCTCATCCTTCCGGAATCCCTCACTCAGTATCTTCAGAATCTGAAGGCGGAACAGGAGGACCGGAAGAAAAACCTGGGAGATCATTCCAACCGGAACTTCGAAGGATTTGTATGTGTGAACCATACGGGGAAACTTCATACTCCGAATTATGTGTCTCAGACATTCAAAAGGTCCTCCGTCAAAAAAATCTGCCGGATATCAGATTTCATGACCTTCGTCACAGCTGCGCGACTATGCTTTTGAGTCTTGGCTTCAGTATGAAAGCGGTGCAGGAACAGCTGGGACATACACAATATGCGACCACAGCAAATACATGTGCTCATGTGTATGACAAAACAAAACATGAAATCGCTGTAATGGGGGTCGGTTCTTCTGATTGGAAATCAGGGTGTTGGATCTGTTATGAACAGAAAAAAGCCTTTTGGGAATATATTCAGGATTTGAAAAGGTTTCCGGAAAATGGATCAATTTCAAAGTAGGCCCATTTTTGAAATTCCCTGATACGTTTTTTCTGAAGAAAATAAACTGTGTCCGGTAAACCGTTCGGACGATTTATCAGATACAGGCAAATAAAAAAAAGCGCCCTGATTTAGGGTGCCGGAGGAGAAAGTGCTGTTTTGTTGTGGGCGGGACAGGACTAGAACCTGCGACCCCATCCTTGTAAGGGCCAGCGTACGAGTAAAATAATCGTCTGAAAACCATTGAAAAGCCTTATTTTTCCTCGTAAATCGGTTTTTTCTGCAATTTTCTTTTCAAAAATTTTGGAAAATTGTTAGACAAACTGTTAGACAAAAAACCATATTTTCCGTTGAATCTCTTCTGCATCATTTACCGTATATCAGCATCTGAAAAGAAGTTGATATGCGGTATTTGTATTTCCAAATTATACAAATTATTATAGAAGTTTTACTCGATAACCATTGATATAAAAATCAAAATTTCTTTAAGATTTATTTGCTATTTTTTGATATACTACCGTCATACGCTTCAGCATCATTCAGATCCTGAAAAAACATCTGACGGACCGGTATACCGGTGTGCTTGGAGGCGATTTCACATAATTCAGGAGAACCGTCAACAGCCGTAACGATGTAACCATGTTCGAGAAAATATTTTGTGTCCCGTCCGGCTCCGCAGCCGAAATCGAGAATATGAGCACCTGCCGGAAGCTTTTCCAGAAACCGGTCCTGAGTATCAGAAAAGTCAACCGTCAGCGTTTGCTTTGCATAGTCTGCAGCATTGAGGCAATAGTAATCAAGTGTTCCGTTCATGAATCGCCATCGTTACTAGTGTATTTAGCATGTATTATACAGTATTTTCTCCTTGATTTCTGCCGGTATTCTTTGGAATGAAAAAGCAGACTATTTCAGAGCATTGTTCCTCAGTAGTAATTAGACTTTGAAACCGCAAATACAAAAAAGGAGATTCTCTAATATGGAACCAGAACTTGCAATCGGGTCTGGCCAGGTTTCAATTGCCGCAAAGGCTTATGGAAAGGATGCCTGCTGGGTGAGAGCAGGGCTGATTTGTGGATGGCTGCCGATCGGGAACGCTACCCGCCATGGGAAACTGGTGACAACAATTGAGGAAATGGACAGCCGATTGGGAAGA
>CACZXG010000063.1 GCA_902785055.1 uncultured Lachnospiraceae bacterium | reverse complement strand
GAGGGGTACGATTGGAAAAATAATGATTTCCGTATTCCTAATGAGATTTTCTCAAATGCACATCAAAAAGGGAAGAGAAATGCAGATGGTATTCTAGATGTTTTTGATCGATTCAATTTTACCATGGCTGAGGATGAGCCAATGGAGCGTGAAGTTGCAATTGATCCGGAGATGCTTGGAAAAGTTTTTGAGAATCTCCTGGATGTAACTGATAGGAAGTCCAAGGGTGCTTTCTATACACCCCGCGAAATTGTTCATTACATGTGTCAGGAAAGCCTGATTAACTATCTATCCGGAAAGACAGGAATCGTAGAAGAGGATATCCGCAAATTTATCCTTTATGGTGAATATTTCCGTGACGAGGATACAAAGAAGACTATCTTTGTCAAAGGAGAAAATGGTGGAAAAGGGCACATGGAGTTTGATTATAAGAAGTCCATGGAAATACCGGAGAGCATCTTCAGCTACAAGAGAAGGGTTAACCGACTACAGTATATCGATGATCTTTTGGCCAATGTCAAAATAGTCGACCCAGCAGTCGGTTCTGGTGCGTTTCCACTTGGAATGCTGACAGAAATTGTAAAGGCAAGAGAGACCATTACAAGTTACATGACTATTGATATGAATAGTAATCCTATATTTATGCAACAGGTTCCGGCCTAAAGTTAATAAGAAGAATGTTTATTGACGTATCATTTGATTTCACCATCGATTCTCCCCACTATTGGGACCATTTCTGGGAGACAGACAGCGGTCTCGGCGTCGGCGGCAGTGATCCCGATTCAGCCAGTAAAATGCTTCAGAGATATCACCAAATACTCTGGAGCAAACTTCTCCCTTGTGGAAAACATATGCAACTAAAGCGTGGAAGCGGTTCTTATTATCTGTCTTGGGAAGATTTTCGTTTTGCAAGCGATACGATTATTGTTGATTTCCGATACTGGAGATACCGGGACATGCTGGAACAGGTAAAACAGAGAGTGCCCGACTATAAAGCTTTTGTGGAAAATTACGTTCATCATGGCTATACAATTGGCGGCACAATCATTTTTCCAAAGCATCCCGGGAGCATTAACCAGGCAAAGGGAACGAATGCACGAATCTCTGACCGTTGGGATTTGACTTTGGAGTGCATCCGTAGACATTATGCTGGTGAAGAATGCCCTCTCTCAAAGGCAATGGACACAGACAGAAAATTCTTTGATCTGTTTCTGGATTTTAAGGGTTACGTGGATTATTTCTTTCTGCAGGATTGTGTGACGGAAGACTACAGTGCAGTCTGGTATTGGATTGGCGACGGCGATTTTACTCAAAATGCCCTTCCGCAGTCCGTTGATGAATATATGCTTTGGCTGGAAAGGCAGAGTGATTTCCTGAATCGAAGAAACGCAAGGATCAAAGACTATGTATTGGCGAACGGACTCTGAAGCATAATCCATAATCCCGATGCATTTTTTGATATCAGAGAAGGCATGACCTCTGGTGATCCCAGCCGGGAGTAGTCTCAATACTGATTATATAGCACCCTGCGCCATCACCCGCTGAACAGCAGTCTTATACCCTTTCCACGGTCTCTTTTCGTAGACCATGTCAGTGACTGCCTTTTCCAGGACCCTTGTCTCATCCCAGGGCGGCATGGCGGAGGGATCCAGCCAGCTTTGGAGGAGGCCGGCGTCCCTTGCGTCAAAGATGACCGGCATCCTGATGTGGAGGAAGACCAGATCGGGGACTGCTTCCTGTGTGAGGATCATAAAGTGGGGAAACTTCATTTCATCCACTTCCTCGATCCGGTAGATGCCTGCCAGCATAGTGACAGCGGAGCCCCGCGTCTGCAGCATATATCTGTCGCCGATGAGCTCGGAGCCGTCCGGGGTGCCGGCAGTGATCATGGAGGCTCTGCCGGTGCGGCGCTCATATTCCGACGTCTGGTCTCCGTAGGAATCATAGGAGATCGTGGGATGCAGGTGCTCCCACTCATAATACCAGGAGGCCGGGATCAGGCAGCGATGGCGCTCCCATGCGTTTAGGAGGACCGGATTTCTGGTCCGTTCGAGCAAGTCGATGCCCAGCTCATGGATCAGCCCCTGTTTTCCTGTCATTCCCCATACCATGGGGAAGACCCGGCCCGTCCCGCTTTTGTCTGGCGCGATTACGGGCAGAATGTCACCCGGATAGGTCTCACCCTGCGTAATAACCGGTCTGCAGAGCTTGCTTACCATCTGCCCTGCAAGCCGGTGATGGGCGGCCGCATATACGATCTTATTCAGTTCCTTTGAACCTTCCTCCAGATGGTAGCTTGTGCTCATCCGCGGCAGCCTCCTTCCTATTTATTGATTCTTCTTTTCTGCAATTACTGTCTGGCTGTTACCTGAGATAACTGTCAATGTATTCCCGGCAGATGACCTCCGTCTCTTCTCCCCTGCTGCTTTTCTGAATGCCTCCGGTCCCCTTCTCACTTCTCTGATCTATATCCCCATGGAGCTGCCGGTATTTTTCGATATCCTCCGCGGCGGCAACACACGAGAAATCCAGTTTTCCCAGAACTCTTCCGATCAGATAGACCCTGTTTTCATTATCAAACCGCATGGTCCTGTATCTCGGGTTCAGCGACACCAGGCCTTCTTCGCTGTACTTTTTAATATAGGTTTCATTTCCCACGATAAAGGCACCGATCTCCCCCGGGCTGAGCACGGGTGCATCCGGAATCCTTTCCACCAGGACCAGGTCTCCACTGTAGTAATCGGGTTCCATACTGTCCCCGTTGACAGTGAAAACACAGTTGGCACGGCGGCTTACATGCGGGCCGACACTGCGCAGGAACTGCTCTTCATACAGATAAATTGGAATAGCTCTGCCATCGATCTCTGTAGGGTCCCCGATTCCTGCTGCAAGTGCCCTCTGATAAAACATAAGCCTGCTGAGGGACGGCGTCTCCTCTATTTCCTGCAGGCTGGTCATCTCTCCCACAACAGTCTCAAGCAGCCGCCGGTTGGCAGGCTTCAGTCTCCTGTACTTTTCAATCAGTTCTTTTTCCTGCGCGGAATATCTGCTTTCAGGATCCTCCATGTCAAACAGCTCATACAGGGTGGCATCAAGCACCTGACACAGATCCGGGATCAGGTTGATATCCGGGCGTGCCCGGCCGTTCTCCCAGTTGCTGATTGCGTTCGGCGTCACTCCAATCGCCCTTGCGACAGCCTTCTGCTCCAGTCCCGCCTTTTCCCTGAAATAACGGATCCGCTCACATATGACAGGCAATGAAGGAACCTCGACCGGTTTCTTTGTTTTCATATCGATTATGTTCCCTTCTCCTGAAGTGGAACGGGTGATGCTCCTTTTTGCCATGATCAGCTCCTTTCCATTTGAATCCGTCGGCTCTAACCTTTAATCTAATGCTAACACAATAAATCTATTCTGTAAATGCCTTTAATTCTATTTACATACGTCATTTATTGTGTTATTGTTAGGGAACAAGTGTTTGTGTGTGGGGCTTCATCACCCTGAGGCGGCTGCATGGGTGACGCCGCGGGCTCCACAGACTGCAACGAAACACAATGACCAATCTAATCTTTTCTATCGGGAGATGAGACTACAAATGAACAAATACCGCACAGACAGCATGATTTCTGACCAAACTGAAAACGTTGACAACAGCTGCGGGAAAAGAGGGGGGATGGAAAAAACATACCGGCAGCCGCAGCCGGAACACATGTCGGAAACAGGTCAGCAGGCAGCCTCACCTCTGGCAGAAATGACAGAGATGCTGACAGACCTGATCCCGGATAGAACAGAGCCTGATCCGGAAGGCAACCGGACAGATCCGGCCGGAATGGACAGGATCAGGCCAGACCTTCAGCCGGACGAGCAGAAAGAACTCGTGATCCCGGACCTGGTATCCATGACTAAGTATTTTTGCCGCAGGCACAAGCTGGAATTATTTTCCTACCTGAACAGCTGCCTGCGGGATGGCAGCCTGTCCCGGATTGTTGGATTTCCTGTCAGTTCCAGACGGCTGAACAGAGACTTCTGCTCTTTTGAGAAGTTTACCTACTGGAAAATAGACCGCACTTCCTTCCTGACAGATATTTCTGTCAGACTGCGCCTGGCCGTGAAGGGAGGCATACGGGAATGGACCGGCACATTATCGCTGTGGTGTACTTTTGAGGAAGAGGAGGACCAGAAAGAGACCGCAGCTTTCATGAACTCTCTCGGGCTTGAAAATGAGCAGGACAGTGCCGACAGCCGTGAACCGGAGGATGGATTTTACTTCACCATTGACGGGCTTGTTCCCGGGACACCCTCCAGAAACGGATATATCATGCTCAGTCCCTTTCTGATCCCTTACTATAGAAACCCGGATATTGAGAAGCTTGCGAACGAGCTCTGGCTCAGATATCTTCCGGAGGCTCTTCAGGATCCTGCAAAGCGGGATGCCGAAGAACTGGCGAAGCGGATGGGACTCAAGGTGATCCGCCAGCCTTTGCATGACCGCAAGGATACCGGCAGCATCCTGTTTTTCCGCGAGGATGTGCTTGTCGTCCGCGACATTAACGCCCATTTGAACACGCCTCCGGAGCTGATCCGGATCGAGGCTGACACCATTGTCATCAACACCAATACGACCTGGCATAATTATCCCCAGTACGATACCTTCCACGAATGCATTCACTATGAGGAACACTACCTGTTTTACCGTCTCCAGGGACTGCCCTGCAACGATACCCTCAAGATAAAAAGACGCCGCGTTCCGCTCAGCAGGGAGCCTGCGGCTAAAGCAGCGGAACAGGCAGATTATGCAGGCAAAAAGCCGGGTTCTTCCGATCCTCAGAAAAGCTCCGGGACAGAGCAGGTATCTGCAGCCCCTGCCGGCCATGGGCAGGACGGCTCTGCCGGATCCGTTGCCCCTGACCGGAAAAAGTCCTCTCAGGAAAAGAAAAAGCCGGAGCTGCGGGATCCCGTACATTTCATGGAGTATCAGGCAAACCGGGGAGCCCTGGCCTTGTGGATGCCTGCGGAAAACATGCGATGGCTGATCACAGAAGAGATCAAAAAAGCTGTCATGGAAAAGCGTCAGAAGGGGGAAAGCTTTCGCCACGAAGGACAGCTCCTGCAGGAAGTCGGGATCCGGCTCTCAATGGTTCTTCACGTGCCGCATTTCCGGATCCGGACCCGCTTCATACAACTCGGTTACATCGAAGCAAAAGGTGCCCTGAATTACGTGGATAAGAGGATGATCGAGCCCTTTGCATGCGACCCGGAAGCCTGGAAGGAGATCCACCATACCTATATTCTGGACTGGAAGTCTCTCTGCAAGATCATGATGCACAGCGAGGACTTCCGCATTCTGATGAACAGCGGAGAGTATGTCTATGCAGACGGCCATGTCGTCAAGAACAAGCCCCGCTATGTCTATCAGAAACCGGATCCGGCAGGAGCAGGGGAGCTTTATCTGACCGACTGGGCCAATGCCCACGTGGACCTCTGCTGTCTGCGCTTTGTCAGGGTCTATGTACAGAAGGACATCGGTAAATATGAATTTGGCCGTATGTACTACGATGCCGAATTCGTCCGGCGTACCAATTACTTTGTCAATGATTTCATCAACCGCCAGAAGATTGGCGATATTGGAGATGTGGAAGCCAGGATGCTGTACAGAGACAATTTCCCCAAGAACTTCACGGATGCCTTCCAGTGTCTCCGGGTTGCCAATAAAATGTCCATGGAAAAAATGGCAGGTATGCTGAACATGGATCACAACACCCTGAAAAGGTGGATCTCAGATCCCTCCAAATACAGGAATGAGAACTTCCTGGTCGCCGTTGCTCTCGTCCTCCAGCTCCCGGACTGGATCTCTCTTCTGCTGTTTAAGAGGGCCTCCTTCTTTTTCAACGATTATGATTCAAGGCACATGGCGCTTCAGTATATCATCCGCGCCAAGAGCTGTGACGGGATCGCTGAAGCAAACGAATACCTGCAGGACCAGGGCTTTGCGCCCCTGTGGGGGATCCCCGAGGAAGATCAATGAGGATCCTCTCCTGCTTTCAACCGGTTTGCTGTGAGCAGAACTATTCTCCCCGTCGGTGCATCGCCTGCGATCCTGCCCGGCTGTGACTGCACATCTCTGATCATATCGCACCTTTCTGACCGCCCGGGCAGATCTGCCAATATCCGCATTATGAGAAAGCCGTTTCCTTTCATAAGGAGGCGGCTTTTTTTCGTATTCTTGCACACCCGGTTCCGGCTGGACCGGCTCCGCAAAAATTTTTCATTTTATTTCCTGAAAATCTCAAAATATGAGATTTTTCTCTTCTGCAAATGTAAGTGTCAATCAGAAATATACTCAATATATGCATATTTCATTCTTATATTAACAATTACATGCATTATTCCTGTATATTTACCTCTCATTTCCTGTTGAGGTAATGCATCTTTTTCTCCCGTATGATGATCATGTCAGCAGGAAGCAGAACCTGAAAAGACAAAAATGACCGAGATGAACAGACAACAGACTTCAGCGTTCAGGATGATCCAAGGAGGTAAAGAGCAGTGGGTTCAACATGGAATCGGGAGGACCTTCCCTACGATGCGATGGGCGATTACAGCATGTTTCATTTTGAGAGCAGTAAGGTACAGTTTCAGATCCTTCCCGGAAAGGAGGAAATATGCGCGGACCAGGATAGAAAGACCGACAGGAATACGAATACCTCTTTCACCGTTCCCTGTATAAGCCTGGAAAGGTGAGAGATGCGTAGCAAATGAGTAACTGATGTATAGAAGCAGTGTCCGGTCTCAGGACACCCGTTTTTAAAAAAACGGGCGTGCCTGAGGCCTGTTTCTGCTACAGGAATGCATGTTGCATCCCCTTATTATGTGAAACGGTGTAACAGGGATATTCCGGTATGGAAATATCAGTTCATGTAAATGGCCGCCCGCAGCCGACAGGCAGAAAGGTGGCTCTTATGACATTGATCGAACTGATGGACAAGGTAGATATCGCTGAATACACAGACAGGGTTCCCTCTCCTCTCTGGCTCGCAAATTCCGGAAGCCCGGTTGTGGCATCCGAAACATTTAGTGACGGCTCGATTATGAAGGCGTATCAGAACGGATACATCATGTATAAACGGGACAGGCACATGACCGTCTTTCCGCTGCACAGCTGTACGGATTACAGAGAAAAAGATCTGATGGATCAGGAACATGTGATTCATTTCGAGACATTTTCAGACCAGCCCTGGCAGATCAGAGCCCTCATGGAAGGGGAGCGGCGCCTCGCTCATATCAACAACATCAGGCAGTCGCGGCATGCGGACTATTCTCTGGACGCATATTGTGAGGAGAATAAATATATTTCAGATGAAGGAGTATCTGATCCTTTCAACCTTGTGCTTGAAGATGCGATCCGGCGCGAGGAATCCGTCAGGATCCATGCATTCCTTGAAGAATTTTCAGAGAGACAGCGCTGGATCATAATGGAATGCATTGTGAAAAAAAGGAAGCAGGAAGATATCGCCACGGAGCTCGGGACATCCCGCTCCAACGTATCCAGCATCCTCAGGAAATCACTGAAAAGACTTCGTGCCATGTACGGCTGTAACAGCCTTCAGCCCATGAAGCGCAACCGCAATTACCGCAAAGACCGGTTCGCCGGCCAGAGGGTCTTTTGATCACAGCAACATATAGGGGCCTCCCATCCCCTCAAAGAAAACACAACCCCCGATATCGCCCTGACCTCGCCTTCACGGGTCTCCCATCCGATCAAAGAAAAGCAGCCTTCGGGCTGCTTTTTTCATGAGGCGGGAAAAAACGGTTCCCTAAACGCTCTGCAGATTGGGGTTATCAGAGGGAGATTTCTTGCGCTTTCCCATATTTCCGGCTGCCTTCCGAGTCGCTCTTCCCGGCGTCGGATAGGAATTCGGAAACCGGATTAAAGGATCCGAAGCGCAATACAAACAGATTCCGGAGAGGAGGTGGTTCCATTGGGCGGTTGATCAAAGATATAAGACAATTCATTTTTAAACCTTCATTTTTAAACAGGAAACTACATCAAACAGAAAGGAATCAAACAAAAATGAGGACAAAAAAGTACTGGACAGCGAGGATGCTGTCCGGAATTCTGAGCGCCGTCATGCTGTTTTCGGTGGCGGCAGCCCCCGTGGCAGCGTGGGCAGCAGACAGCTCACCTGAAGAAAAGCTGGAGGACTACGTCGCTTCCCTGCCGGAGCTGAAGGACGTAAAGAACCAGCTCGACAAAGACGAGATCATCACTGCAAAGAATTATGAGATCGAGTTCGGGACGGAGATCGACCTGAAGAAAGATTTCACCAACATTTCTATTCCGGATCCGGAGAAAGTGAATGCTGCTTTCTATGAAGCGAAGACTGGGGACGGCGTTGCATTTTCCACAAACCATGCAGGCACCTACAAAGCTGTCTACTATGCGGAGCCTGTCAATACACAGCATCCCGCCTACCGCTTTGACAGGAATGTCATCGTAAAGGACCAGGTCAGGGAGCAGGAAAGCAAAGCGACCACATCCGGTGCTTCCGCCTCGACGTCTGCCGGTCAGTCGGTCACAGTGAAAAAGAGCGCCGCACTGACCACAGCCGCTTCAACGGCAAAGAGCACTGAGACGACCGCAGCCGCCACAGTTGCAAAGGTATCCGGGACGTCTGAAACCGTTTCAGCTGCAAAGGCATCCGGGACGATTGAAACTGCTTCAGCCGCAAAGGTATCCGGAGTGGCGCCTGCTGTGAAGGCTTCTGCCGCAGCATCCAACTCTTCCGTCTCCTCCAGCTCTTCCGGGGCAAAAACTTCCGAGGCAGCCTCCGGAAACACTTCCGGTGAGCGCTCTGAAGGAAATTCCGAAGAGAAACAAGAAAGCCCGGAGGATGCAGACGAAGACGCGCCATCAGACTCTTCAGAAGCAGCTTTCGGAAAGAATGCTGCAAACGAGGATACCGGAAAAGCAGCAAAAAACGTTGAAAAAGAAACGAAAGATACTGAGAAAACTGCGAAGGAATCTGCTGCAAAGGCGGATGCTCCGGGGACAGATCCTGTGAAAGCAGGGACTGGTGAAACAGGGACTGAAGAAACAAAGACCGGGGAATCAGAGACCGGAGGATCAGAGGCCGGAGAATCGGCCACCGCGTCAACAACAGAGCCTGCAGCCGCTGAATCCAATCAGAATCTGAATCAGATACTGGAAGAAGCAGAACTGCAGGATACCTATGATGAAGATTCCGGCTGGACCGTCTCCGGTGTCCTCAAATGGGCCACGGAAGAGGAAGAGATCTCCCTGGCGGAGATGGGTGTCGGGGAATCCGTCACGTTTGAGATCCCCAAGAAGAAACTTCTTGCCAAATCTTCGAAGGCGACGCAGACCGTCACCATTACAAAGCACGATAAACTGGAGTATTCGGACTATGGATTTGGGGATGGGCATACTCATCCCTACACGGTTGAATTTGGAAGTGTCAAAGCAAAAGCTTATTGTGTAGAGCCCTCCAAGATAGCTCCGAAATCTGGTTCCTATTCCATCACCAAGCTGAAAGATGGAAAAGCACTTGCCAAGGTTTGTTACTATGGAACGCAGGCTGCCGGGGACAGTGGTTTTTTTGCGGAGAAGCACCCTGAGCTGTCTTCAGATAAGCGTTTTATTATTACCCACATAGCTGCCGCGTATGCTTATGATCCTTCAGATGCATTTTCCGGAGCAAACAGCATTGCAAAGGGACTCGCATTAGAACTCTATAATTACTGTCAGAGCATGCCGGATATTCCGGATGTGGATATGGAATTCTCCTCTGATTCGGTGGATGCATACGTTAACGGAAGTGAACAGAGGACAAAGGAGATCACCCTCAATGCAGATAAAATGCAGTCGATTGTTTTCAATCTTCCTGCAGGTGTTAAACTCCATAACTCCACAACAGGTTCCACAAGTGCGGCAGGTGCGAATGTTGAGATCTCGGGTGGCACCAGGTTCTACTTTTCCGCCCCCCTCACACAGGCTTCGGATACCGGCGTCTCATGGCATTCGAAAATGGCCGGAACCGTCACTAAGGACTATTCTGCATATCTGGTTGTTGGCGGTGATGACGAGCGTCAGAATCTGGCGCTTGTATTTGGCGAAGCAGTCGGCAGCTCAGAAAAGTCTGTTGAGCTCACTGTCAAATGGGTAGAGGGGGCTACGCTCTCCATCACCAAGACTAACGCGGCAAACGGAAAAAAGCTTGCAGGCGCCGTCTACGGGATCTATTCGGACAGCGGATGTACCAGGCTGATCACAAAGATGCCCGCGACTGACGCCAACGGCGCTTCTACCGTGGAGGTCAGTGCGGTCGGCACCGCCTACCTGAAAGAGATCACAGCTCCAAAAGGCTTCAAGCTCTCCACCGCAGTGACCGCCGTCACCCTGACCGCCGGCACCACCGTGTCAAAGAGCTTCAAGGACGATGAGATTATGGGCTCCATCAAGGTCACCAAGCAGGGTCAGATCCTGACCGGAGCCACCTCCGACAGCAACGGGACCACCTTCAAATACGAAAACGACAAGCTGCCAGGTGCCGCCTACAGTGTCACAGCCGGCGCGGACATCACCTCCGCGGACGGCACCGTCGTCCATAAAAAGGGCGCTTCCGTTGGAACCATCAAGACCGGCAGCAACGGTGAGGGCACGCTCGGCAAACTCCATATGGGAACCTATGTGGTCACAGAGACCGGCGCCCCGGCCAACTACGTCAACAAGGGTGAGAGCAAGACTGTCACTCTGAGTCTCGGCAATACGGATGCGGATGTGACAGGAGCTACCACCTTCACCAATGACCGCCAGAAGGCCAAGGTCATTGTCACCAAACAGGACGATAAGACGAAGAATCCCCTCTCTGGAGGCATCTTCGCACTTTATGCCGGTGCGGATATCAAGTCTGCCGATGGCAAGGTCGTCGTGAAAAAGGATACTCTCATCGAAAAGGCCACGACCGGCGCAGACGGCACAGCCGACTTCAAATCCGACCTTCCCATTAACAACAGCTGGTACGTCAAGGAGATTCAGGCTCCGAAGAATTATTACAGGAACCAGAACGATACCTTTACATTTACCTTCAAGTACACCGACGAGAAGCAGGAGGCAGTTTCTTTCACGCACACCTTTACAAATGAGCGCGTGAACGCCAGGATCGACCTGACCAAGGTCGATGCCGAGACCGGAAAGCCCCAGGGCGATGCAAAACTGGAAAAGGCGGTCTATGGACTCTATGCCCGTGAGAACATCGTCCATCCGGACGGAAAGACCGGCGTCCTCTACAAGGCCGGTGCCCAAATCGCCACTCTGACGACAGACAAGGACGGCAAAGCCTTTATCGACGACCTTTATCTCGGGAAATACTATCTGAAAGAGATCACTCCTTCCGAAGGCTACCTGCTCGATGAAAAGGAGTACGACATCGACTGCGCCTATGAGGGAGACCTCGTCAAGACTGTCAAGAAGACCTGCACTTCCAAAGAGCAGGTTATCAAACAGCCCTTCCAGGTGATTAAGGCCGCCGACAACGACAAGACCGATGCGGACCTGTTGCAGGGCGCGGGCTTCTCTGCCTACCTGATCAGCTCTCTCAAGACAAAGTCCGATGGCGGCTACGACTTCACCGGCGCAAAGCCGATCGTCCTCACCGCCGACGGCAAGACCGAAATGTTCACGGACAAAAAGGGCCATGCTGTCTCCATCCCCATCCCCTACGGGAAATACATCGTCCGTGAGACCACGACGCCTCATAACTTCGTGTCGGTAGATGATTTCAAGGTGACCATCTCTGAGAACCATCCCGCTACGCCTCAGCAGTGGCGTGTCCTCCTGGACGATGAATTTGAGGCCAAGCTCAAGGTCATCAAAAAGGACGACGCGACAAAGAAGCCGGTCCTCATTCCCGGAACCGAGTTCAAAGTCTATGACATGAATGCAAAGAAGTACGTAGAGCAGGTGACCACCTACCCCTCCGTCAAGACCCACACATCCTTCTTCACGGACGAGAACGGCTACCTGATCCTGCCCAACAACCTCAAGATCGGACGTTACAGGATCGAGGAAGTCACGGCTCCCCCCGGATATGTGCTCAATCATGACGCCTATGAGATCGACGTGGACACCAACACTGCCTACCAGATGGACCAGACCTCCGGCGATGCCATCATCGAAGTCGAGGTCGAAAATCCTCCCGTAAAGGGCAGACTCCACATCGAGAAGACAGGCGAAGTCCTGACCGGCTTCTCTGAAGCCCCCGATGCAGCATTCGGCTATGAGACCCGCGGCCTGGCCGGTGCGGAATATGCCGTCTATGCGGCGGAAGACATCTACACACCTGACTTCCAGAGGGACGAGAACGGCGACCGCATCAAATTCTACGAGAAGGACGCACTGGTCACCACCGTCACGACGGACGAGAACGGCACTGCCGAAGTAAACGGCCTTCCCCTCGGCAAATACCGGGTCGTTGAGACCAAGGCTCCCGAAGGCTTTGTCCTGAATACCGATGCGGAAGCAGAAGGCGAAGGCAAAACGGATGGAGCGAACGGAATAACACAGGAAGTGACTTTTGAGTACCTGAACCAGGAAACCCCTGTCATTGATCAGAACCTGGCCTACACTAATGACCGTCAAAAAGTCGAGCTCACTGTGGAAAAACAGGACGCCGAGACAGGAAAGACCGTTGCCGGCGCTGTCTTTGGCCTCTACACAGCGGAAGACATCCGCACCGGAGCAGGCACTATGCTTGCCGACGCCGGCCTGCCCCTCATCGAGGCGGACACCCTTCTTGCGGAAGCGACTTCCGATGAAAACGGCCTCGCTGCCTTTGACCTGGATCTGCCCCTCGGCAGGTATTACGTGAAGGAACACAAGGCACCCGACGGATATGTCACGGCAGGTCCCGATTCTGACGAAATCCTCACCTTTGACGCTTCCTACCAGGGCCAGGAGGTTCCGGTCGTGAAGCTCACAACAGTTAAGAAAAACATTCCTACCAAAGTTGAATTCACCAAGTCCGATATTACCACTGCGGAGGAGATCGACGGCGCAGTCCTGACGATCTACACCCGCGGCGGAGATGTCATTGAGCGCTGGACTACCGTCAAGGGCGAACCCCACATGGTGCGCTGCCTGACTGCAGGCGAGTCCTATGTCCTGCGTGAAGAGACCGCTCCCTACGGATACCTGCGCTCGGAGGACGTTGTTTTCACCGTGGAGGATACCGGCGAGATCCAGAAGGTCGAGATGAAGGACAAGGTTCCTACCGCCCTCCTCATCATCAACAAACGGGGCGAATTCCTGGACAAGGTGACCCCCATGGACACCGCAGCAGGAACGATCGGCCACCTCTTTGAATACCTCTCCGGAGATCTGACGACCGTCACCTTCGAGGTCTACGCCGCGGAGGACATCAAAGCCGCCGACGGCATCGCACAAGACTATTTCAAGAAGGACCAACTGATCGACACCATTACCACAGATGATACCGGCATCGCAAAGCTGGGAGACCTCCCGGTCGGCAAGTACTACGTGAAAGAAAAAGAGACAGCCCACGGCTTCGTCCTCGACAACGAGCCCCGCTACATTGACCTTTCCTACCGCGACCAGTACACACCCATCGTCGTTTACGACGAGAAGTGGCAGAATGCCCGCCAGAAAGTCACCATCCACCTGACGAAGAAGGAAGCTGCGCAGACGAATACGGACGATCCGGAGACCGGCACGGAAGCTACTGAGAATCCGGCAGAAAAGGAAACGACCGAAGAAATCACCGGGGAAATGACCTCAGAAACAGTGGCTGCATCCGGATCTGAAACAGAACCCGGGAATGGGGTTTCGACTGAAGCTGAAACGAAAGACTCTGAAGTGAAAGAATCTGAAGAAAAAGGATCTGAAACGAAAGAATCCGGAGTGGCAGAGAACGAGACCGAAATTCGCCTGAAAGGTGCCGTATTCGGCCTCTATACAGCTGACGTTGTAACAAACAAGAAGGGTGATACCCTTATTTCCGGAGATACCCTGATCGAGCAAAGAGTGACCGATGCCAACGGCGAAATCACCTTTACTGCAGATCTGCCCGTTGACGGCAAGTACTATGTGAAGGAGATCGCTGCCCCGGACGGCTATGTCACCAGCGGCGAGAAAAAGGAGTTCACCTTCAACTACGAAGGAAGCGATAAAAAGACCGTTATCTTTGACTTCACCTTCGAGAACTCGCCCACCACTGTGGAGCTCTCCAAAGCGGATGTGACCACCTGCAAGGAGATCCCCGGCGCTCACCTGGAAGTAACTGACAAAGACGGCAATGTCGTTGATAAGTGGACATCCACCGAGGAGCCTCACATCATCAGGAAGCTTGACGTCGGTAAAACCTATTACCTGACCGAGCGCATCCCTGCGAACGGTTACGCAACCGCAGAAACGATCGAGTTTACTATCGAGAATACTACAGAAAAACAGAAGGTCCAGATGTTTGATGAACCCACCAAGGTTCTGATCTCCAAAACCGACATCACCACCTGTGAAGAGATCCCCGGCGCAAAGCTCACGATCTTCGACAAGGATGGGAAAGTCGTTAAGACCTGGACTTCCGGAAAGAAACCGACCTATATCGAAAAGCTTCCGATCGGGGACTATGTCCTCCGTGAAGAACTTGCCCCCGACGGCTATGTCCGCGCGGAGGATGTGAAGTTTACCGTCAAGGACACCGGCATCGAGCAGAAGGTCGAAATGAAGGACAAGTACACCCGCGTCCAGATCTCCAAGCAGAACATGACCACCTGCAAGGAAATCCCCGGCGCCCATCTGACCCTCTTTGACAAGGACGGAAAAGTTATCGAGAAGTGGACCTCCACGGAGGAGCCCCATATGATCGAGCGCCTGCCCGTTGGTGAATACATGCTCCGCGAGGAACTTGCCCCCGACGGCTACGTCCGCGCCGAAGACGTCAAATTCAAGGTCGAAGAGACTGGCGAGATCCAGAAGGTCTACATGAAGGACGATTACACCAAGGTTTCCGTCTCCAAGCAGGATATGACCACCTGCAAGGAGATTCCTGGTGCTCACCTGACCCTCTTTGACAAGGATGGAAAGGTCGTCGAGAAGTGGACCTCCACAGACAAGCCTCACTACATCACCATGCTCAAGCCCGGCCAGTATATGCTTCGCGAGGAGCTTGCCCCAGACGGCTACCTCCGCGCCGAAGATGTCAAGTTCACCGTCGAGGAGACCGGCGAAATCCAGAAAGTCTATATGAAGGACGCCTACACCAAGGTCCAGATCTCCAAGACTGATATGGTGACCAAGGAAGAGATCCCCGGCGCAAAACTGACTGTCTTTGACAAAGACGGCAAGAAGGTCACGAGCTGGACTTCCACCAAGGAGCCCCACATGATCGAGCGCCTCGCTCCCGGTCAGTACACGCTGCGCGAGGAACTGGCCCCTGACGGCTATCTCCGTGCGGAGGACGTCAAGTTCACCGTCAAGGAAACCGGCGAGATCCAGAAGGTCGCCATGGTCGACGACTACACCAAGGTGCAGATTTCCAAGACCGATATGGTGACAAAGAAAGAACTCCCCGGCGCAAAACTGACCATCTTCGACAGCAACAGTGAGACCGTCGCCAGGTGGACCTCCGGCAAGGAGCCCCACATGATCGAGAAACTCAAAC
>CACZXG010000062.1 GCA_902785055.1 uncultured Lachnospiraceae bacterium | reverse complement strand
GGAGAGCATAGAGTCCTGTCATGCGGGATCTCTCGGCTTCCCTTGCTGACCCTTCCGCTTCTGCGAGAAGCGAAGGGTTGTCCTCGACAAGGGCCTTGAAAACGGCTTCTTTTTCTCCGGCCGTCATCTTTGCGATGTCCATGTCGTCTCCTTCGTCCTCTTCTTCATCGGAAGAGGCCAGTTTTTCTATCAACTCGTCATAGCTGGTGACGTTGTCGATCATTTTCCTTTCGAGGGCGTCGGTTGCGAGGAACACCGATCCGTGACCGAAGTCCTCAAGGCACTTCTCGCGCTCAAGACCGCGTCCCTCGGATACGACCGTATAGAAGCAGTCCTCGTAGTAGTCCAGCTTTGCCTGAAGGTCTTTCTCTCCTTCCTCGGAGAATGCACTGAGGTTCTTCTTCTCGGCATTGCGTGAGCGGAAGATGCGTGAGAGGATTCCCTGTTTCTTCAGATACTCCGAATCATCGAGGGCATGGGCGTAGACTCCGACCGAGCCGATTTCAGAGGTCTGTGTGGCACTGATGTCCGTGCATGCCGATGCGATTGCGTAGGCCGCAGAACAGCACATGCCCGTGACGTGACAATGGATGGGTTTCTCTTCCCTTGTCTTGGCGATGTACTCGCAGCACTCGAACAGTCCGTTGACGTCTCCGCCGGGGGAGTTGATCTCAAGGACGATGGACTGGCATTTGTCATCATTCAGCATCTGTCTCCGGATCACAAGAGCCTTTTGGCGGATATTTTGAGCAAGGACACGGCTATGCCCGTGGTGGAAGCGCAGGATGGCATGCGCGTAAAGCGCAACCATATCTATATGATCCCGCCCAAGTACAATCTGGAGATCGTCTCCGATGTGCTCCGCCTCAAAGAATACAATCACAGAAATATCAATCATCCGATCGATGTCTTTTTCCGTTCTCTGGCTGCGGCTTATGAGAACAGGGCGGTGGCAGTCATCCTGTCCGGAACCGGATCCGACGGCACAAACGGGATCCGTTCTATTAAAGACAAAAACGGCGTTATCATCGTGCAGGCACCGGAGAGCGCAAAATTTGACGGTATGCCGAGAAACGCTATTGCCACCGGTTTTGTGGACATGGTCCTTACACCGGACAGCATCGCGAGAGAGATGAGACACATCGCGGCTTCCACGGTGGATGCCGGCAACAGGCTGCAGCTGAGCGACGGCGACCTTATGGTGCAGGTATTCTCGATCCTTCGCAATGTCACAAATGTCAATTATACGTATTACAAACAGACTACGATCCTGCGCCGCATAGAGAGGCGTATTGTGGTCACACATAACCGGAACCTCCAGGAATACGTGAAGTATCTGTCCAACAATCCGGACGAGGCGAGGCTTCTGGCCAAGGAAGTCCTGATCGGTGTGACCAGTTTCTTCAGGGATCCTGACTATTTTGAAGTGCTCAAGGACCGGGTGATCTACGACCTGGTCAAAAACGCGACGCCGACAGACCAGCTCCGTGTCTGGGTGACGGGCTGCTCCACAGGTGAGGAGGCTTATTCGATAGCGATCCTGTTCGCGGAAGTAATGGATGAGCTCGGCGTGCGAAGAGACGTGAAGATCTTTGCCACGGATCTGGATGCAGATTCCATAGCAGTGGCAGGCAGAGGCATCTACGGAGACAATATCAGCGAGGATGTGAGCGTGACGCGCCTGAGCCGCTATTTCAGCCGCAAAGGAAACCGCTATGTTGTCGGCCACGAGATCCGCAAGATGATCGTGTTCGCGCAGCACAATGTTTTTCAGGATCCGCCTTTCGGAAAACTTGACCTGATCAGCTGCCGGAACCTGCTGATCTATTTCCAGAATATACTTCAGAGAAATCTGTTCGCGATCTTCCATATGGCGCTGAACGACAGAGGATACCTGTTCCTCGGAAGAAGCGAATCGGTGATCGATTATGACGACGTCTTCAGGGTGGTATGTGCCAATGAGAAGATCTTTGTGCACAACGCGTCGGGCAAGGCGCCCTCCCATGAACATATTACTTATACGATGCAGGACGTGGAGAAGAATATGGGCTCCGTGGGGATCCTGCACAATGTGACGGAACCGGAGCTGTCTTATAATTCGGCAGAACTGGATACCCGCATCCTGGAGATGCTGATGCCGGCGAGCGTCCTGGTGGATGAGAAGAACCAGCTTGTCCACACATACGGGAACTGCAAGGAGTTTATCACGCTGCCGGTTGGCGCGGTAACTCTGGATATCTTTAATCTCGTAAAGCCGGAGCTCAAGATCGCTGTTTCAAAGGCGCTCAAGGAATCCAGGGAGAGACAGGAACGGGTAGCTTACGAGGGAGTGCAGGTGAAGATCGGGGAACATCGGGAGACGATCTCTTTGGTGGGCCAGCCGATCCGTGACCGGCTGGGCTCGGAAACGGGCATGATCGTTATTGCTTTTTTGCGCACAAATGAGCAGCCCAGCGAGATCAATATGGAGAAGTACAAGGCCGATACCGCAGCCTCGGAGAGGATCACGGACCTGGAGAAAGATCTGCATGTGGCCCAGGACAATCTGAAAAAGACCGTGACGGAACTCGAGAGCGTCAACGCGGAGCTGCAGGCGGCCAACGAGGAGCTTCTCACTGCTAATGAAGAATTGCAGAGTTCCAACGAGGAGCTTCAGAGTGTAAACGAAGAGCTCTATACGGTCAATTCAGAATATCAGACCAAGGTCAACGAGCTTGCTACCCTCAATGACGATATGGCCAATTTCCTGTCCACGACGCTTGTCGGCATTATCATGGTTGACAGGAACCTGAATATCCGCAAGTTCACGGAATATATCTCATCGGAGTTCCATATGGAAGACCAGGATGTGGGGCGGTCTTTGCGCTACATCGCTTTCAATTTTGCCACCATCGATCTTATCGCTCTGTGCAAACAGGTGCTGGCCACGATGAAGCCCATCGAGAAGAACTGCGCCTCCGTCACGGGCAAGACCTATCTGGTCAGGATTGCTCCCTATAAGGCGATCGAGCGGGAAAAGGAGATAGACTACCATATTCCGGATGCCCGGATACTGGAGATCGAGGATAAGGAAGAGGAGTCGGGTCTGAGAGGTCTCGTGATCACTTTCGTGGATACGACGAAGCAGGTCAATGACCAACAGCAGATCGAGGAGATGGCCAAGGCGCTCCGCGCCGCAGTCCAGTCAGGCAGGGAGAAGGAGACATTCCTGTCCCATATGAGCCATGACATGCGAACTCCCATGACTGCGATCATCGGTCTTGTGCAGCTGACCCTGCAGTCGAAGGAACTGACTCCGGAGATAAAGGAAAATCTGGAGAAGATCCAGTCATCCGGCAGGTACCTTATGGGGCTTATTGACGAGGTCCTCGAGACCAGCAGGATCAACGCCGGCAAAGCGGTAACAGTGAGCGTTGCAGCCAGGGAGACCCGGGTGATCGAGGAGGTGAATTCGATCATCAGCCAGAAAGCGGCAGAGGAAGGCCTTCTGTTCAGAGCAAAGATCAAGGGCTGCGAAGACCGGTATGTCATGATGGATACGGAATATGTGGAGAGGATCCTCATAAATCTTCTGAGCAACTCGGTCAAGTTCTCGAAACCGGGAGGCACGGTAGATTTTGTCACCAATGTGACCTATAAAAACGGCAGGGCAAGACACGTCTACACCATCACAGACAACGGAATGGGGATCAGCGAGGAATTCCGCGAGAAGATGTTCATGCCCTTTGAGCAGGAAAACCGAGAGAATATCGCGCTCAGAGACGGACAGGGACTGGGCCTTTACATCTGCAAGAACCTGGTGGATCTGATGCAGGGCACCATCAACTGTGAGAGTGTGAAAGGAAAGGGAACAACGTTTACTGTCGTACTGGAGTACGAACTGGCGTCGGAGGAGCAGATCCGCCTGCAGAGAAAGAAATCCACCACATACGAGGATAATGTACTGTATGGAAAAAACGTGCTGGTAGCCGAGGATAACAGCATCAATGCTGAAGTCATCATGAAGATCCTGGAGACCAGAGGCGTTCATTCGGAACTGGCAAGGGACGGCAGGGAAGCCGTGGAGATGTTCTGCAGTAAAGGGGCCTACCACTACCAGGCAGTGCTCATGGATCTGATGATGCCTCTTCTTGACGGTCAGGAAGCGGCTAAGGCGATCAGAGAGAGCGGCACGGCGGACGCCCTGACGGTTCCGATCATCGCATTGACCGCAGATGCCTATGACGATCTTGAGGGGAAGTGCCTGAATGCGGGTATGGACGGATACCTCAAAAAACCGATCGATACAGAAGAACTGTTCAGGGTACTGGCCAAAGAATTTGATAAATAACAGCCGGAAGCGGGGAAGTTAGGCGTGTTTATCCTTTTTTAAGATACATTTTCGGAATTGTTTCTACACTTTTTCGGACATGGTGATAATATATCTTATTCGAAAGGAGTTTATATATGAACGAAATAAAACAGCCAAAAAAGCAATTGATCACATATATCATAATGGTGGCAGTGGTGATGATCCTTCTCAACAGCCTGATCATGCCGTCGCTCAAGCAGGCGCAGATCACGGAGACGGATTACAACACATTCATCACTATGACGGAAAATGACCAGATAAAGGAAGTAGAGATCACTTCCTCGCAGATCCTGTTTACGGACAACGATGGAAAAGTTTACGCGACGGCGCCTGTAACGGACCTGGATCTGGCAAACCGTCTGCACGGGCACAATGTCAAATTCGGCAGCGATATCGTGCAGCCCATGTCGCCGATCCTGTCCTTTCTGATTTCCTGGGTAGTACCTATCTTTATTTTCTGGGGACTGTGGTCTTTCCTCAGCAAGAAGATGATGAACCAGGCCGGCGGTCCCAATTCCATGATGTTCGGAATGGGGAAGAGCAACGCCAAAATCTATGTCCAGTCCACAGAGGGAATCCGTTTCTCAGACGTAGCCGGTGAAGAGGAAGCCAAAGAGGCGCTGCAGGAGGTCGTAGATTACCTGCACAACCCGTCCAAGTACAAGGAGATCGGCGCGGCGATGCCCAAGGGCATTCTCCTCGTCGGACCTCCCGGAACCGGCAAGACTATGCTGGCCAAGGCAGTGGCAGGTGAATCCAATGTTCCCTTCTTCTCCATTTCCGGATCGGAATTTGTCGAAATGTTCGTAGGTATGGGCGCCTCCAAAGTCCGCGACCTGTTCAGGCAGGCCAAGGAAAAGGCACCCTGCATCGTCTTCATCGACGAGATCGACGCGATCGGCAAAAAGCGTGACGGCTCCCTCGTAGGCGGCAATGATGAGCGCGAGCAGACCCTGAACCAGCTTCTCACGGAGATGGACGGATTTGAAGAGAACACTGGCGTCGTGATCCTCGCCGCGACCAACCGCCCTGAGGCGCTCGATCCCGCGCTGACAAGGCCCGGCCGTTTCGACCGGCGCGTGCCCGTGGAACTCCCCGATCTCAAGGGCAGGGAGGATATCCTCAAGGTACACGCCAAGAAGATCAAGTGCAGCCAGGACGTCGATTTTAACAAAATAGCGAGAATGGCAGCAGGCGCCTCAGGCGCGGAACTTGCCAATATAGTCAATGAAGCGGCGCTCCGCGCGGTGCGGGACGGCAGGAAATTTGCCAATCAGGCTGACTTCGAGGAGAGCATTGAAGTCGTCATTGCGGGATACCAGAAGAAAAACGCTATTTTGACAGACAAAGAGAAACTGATCGTCTCCTATCACGAGATCGGACATGCTCTGGTGGCAGCGATGCAGACTCACAGCGCTCCGGTCCAGAAGATCACCATCATTCCCCGCACATCCGGTGCGCTGGGCTACACCATGCAGGTAGAGGAAGAGGGAAACCATTACCTGATGAGTAAGGAGGAACTGGAGAACAAGATCGCGACACTGTGCGGCGGACGCGCGGCGGAGGAAGTGGAGTTCGGCAGTGTGACGACCGGCGCTTCCAACGACATCGTTCAGGCGACAAAGCTGGCGCGCGCGATGATCACCCGCTACGGCATGAGCGATGAGTTCGATATGGTGGCCATGGAGACGGTTAACAACCAGTATCTGGGCGGCGACACATCACTTGCCTGTTCGGCAGAGACGCAGTCCATGATCGACAAAAAGGTTGTGGAGCTTGTGCGCGGACAGCATCAGAAAGCGCTGGATATCCTTCGAGAGAACAAGCGCAAGATGGACGAGCTGGCGGAGTACCTGTACTTCCGCGAGACTATTACCGGAGAGGAGTTCATGAAGATCCTCACAAGGAAGCCTATTCCCAAAGAGATCCCGATGAGCGGGTCTGTCTTCACGGAGGAGGCAGATTATGTGAGCGACACGGAGGACGCGGCTTTCACTGCGGAAGCGGAGGCAGGCGTCGCGGACGAAGGAGCCCCGGAGTCAACTTGATTTAGGACCCTCTATTCGGTAAACTGTATATATAGTATGTGTTTGCACTTGTAAGGAGGAAATTTCGAAATGCTTGAATTCAGATATGATACTCAGCTTCTGATCGACGGCGATGATCTCGATGAAGACGAGGTCTTTGATTACATTGTTGAGCACTTCAAGGGCGACAGCCTTCTGGCAGTCGGCGGAGACGGGGATCCGATCAAGATCCACTTCCACACCAATGAGCCCTGGCTCATACTGGAGTACGGAGCTTCTCTCGGCGAGATCTATGACATCGTCGTGGAGGACATGGACAGACAGAGCAGAGGCCTGAAGGGCTGAGCAGAGTCCTGCAATAGCGAATTAAAAAAGGCGTACCGCATTATCGCGGTGCGCCTTTTCTTTTGGCATCCAGTTCGATCCACTCATCCAGTGTCAGCGGCGTGTAATCGGAATACATGCAGAAGCAGTTGATCATCTGACACGGCAGATTGTACTCAGTGCCGTCCCTGCGGCGGCGGATCTGCTGTCTTGTCAGTGTCTGCGCCTGTTCCATCAGTTCCTCATCCCAGGTGTTGTGGACGTGGCCGTAGAGCATATAGGTTCTGGGGTTCCCATCCCCATCGAACAGATACTGGTTGTTGTAACACAGGATCGGGTAATGGCAGAGGATCACCTTTCGGTTATTATCGTTAAGCTCGGTATAGGGGCGGATCCACTTGAACCTGGCGGCGTTATAACCTTTTCGATGTCCGAACTGATCGTGGTTTCCTTCCACAAGGCACAAAATTCCCTTAAGCTGCTCCAGGACCTTGTTGGTCTCCTCGGCTTTTCCGAGGGAAAAGTCACCCAGGATTACCACCTCGTCGTTCCAGCGGACCTTCTTGTTCCACTGCTCGATCATATATGCATTCATTTCTTCGGCGTCCGCGAAGCCGCGGCAATCCATTTGATAATTAAGACTGTTATGAAAAAAGTGACAGTCGGCGATGTAATAGCGCAAATTCGGATCTCCAATTCGAATATAATTCAAAAGAGTAGTACAAATGCATGATGCATTTACAAGAGTTTATCATATTTGAGAGAAGAAGTGTTCGGAAGCCAATGGCTGTATCGGGAAGTGATCAAATATGTGTCCGGAAGGGGCGGTTGGGTACAGACGTAGTGTTTTTAAAAAGCATACACAAAGAAAAATTTATATGTAGGGTATCACGCTGGGTTAAATGGATAAAAACAAGTAAAAGTTTGCTTTTGACCGCTTTGACGTTGAAACCGGCAAGTTGAACAGGAGAACAGCTTGCCGAGTGCACTATAATGGCCGGATGAGAAGAACTGATTGTGTATAAACTCCTGAATGGTCCATTCTGTGCACAAAACAATCCATAATACCGGGGTGGGGTATACGAAAAAATACCCCCATCCCGTATATTCTGCTTGCAATATACCCGGTAGGGGTATATTATGGAAAAGGAAAACAGACCACAGCAATTATCAGTGAGGAGAAAAAACTGATGTCTGCGAAAAAGGAACCTTCAGACAACACTATAAAAAGCATGGATAAAGAAAACTGCTGCTGCCGCACCAAAGTGCGCACGGAGAAGGAGCATAAAGACCTGATGAACCGCCTGAGCAGGATCGAAGGACAGATCAGAGGGATCCGCCGCATGGTGGAGGAAGACGCCTACTGCATCGATATCATCAATCAGGTCGCGGCGGCCAACGCGGCGCTGAACAGTTTCACAAAAGTAATACTGGCGGATCATATCCACACCTGCGTGACAGAAGATGTACAGGCAGGCAGCAGTGAGAAAGTGGATGAGCTGGTGAAGACGCTGCAGAAGCTGATGAAGTGAGGAAAAGATGCGCTCAAAAGGAGGAGCCCGTCTTTAGAAGCCTTGCGGCGCACCGGCCGCGGAGTCTGACCCCTTGATCGAAGCCTTGCAGGACAAGAATTCAGGAAGAAAGAGTCAGGGAAGGAATTATAATGGATCAATATACAGTAACAGGAATGAGCTGCGCGGCCTGCCAGGCCCGTGTAGAGAAGGCGGTATCGAAGGTTCCGGGCGTGGAATCCTGCAATGTGAGCCTTCTGACGAATACGATGGGGGTGGAAGGAACCGCTTCGCCGGCGGACATTATGAAAGCGGTGGAAGACGCCGGATACGGGGCGTCGCCCAAGGGAGCGGGACAGGAAAGCGGAAGACAGGCCGGAAGCCTGACGGCTAAGATCGCGGCGGAGGAAGAGGCGCTCAAAGATCATGAGACGCCGGTCCTTAAAAAGAGACTGATCGCGTCACTCGGATTTTTGCTGGTGCTCATGTATTTCTCGATGGGCCATATGATGTTCGGGTGGCCGCTGCCGGCGTTTTTCGACGGCAACCATGTGGCCATGGGAATAGTACAGATGCTGCTGGCGGGAGTTGTCATGGTGATCAACCAGAAGTTCTTCATCAGCGGGTTTAAGAGCCTGTTCCACGGCGCTCCCAATATGGACACACTGATCGCGATGGGTTCCGGCGCAGCCTTTGTGTATTCCACGATCATGCTGCTGGCAATGACAAGGGCGCAGGTGGACGGAAATCATGAAGCTGTCATGAAATACATGATGGAGTTCTATTTTGAATCCGCGGCGATGATCCTGACGTTGATCACGGTCGGCAAGATGCTCGAGGCAAGATCCAAGGGCAGGACGACAGACGCGCTCAAATCTCTGATGAAGCTCGCCCCCAGGACAGCAAATGTGGAGAGGAACGGCGTCGAGGAGACTATAGACATCGATCTCGTGCAGAAGGGAGATATCTTTGTAGTAAGGCCCGGCGAAACGATTCCCGTCGACGGCATTGTCATCGAAGGCGAGAGCGCGGTCAACGAGGCTGCTCTGACCGGGGAATCCATCCCGGTCGACAAGGAGCCCGGATCCCCTGTATCCTCTGCGACTCTCAACCAGTCGGGATTCCTTCGCTGTCAGGCGACCCGCGTCGGCGAAGACACAAGTCTGTCCCAGGTTATTAAGATGGTCAGCGATGCAGCAGCCACGAAAGCTCCTATTGCCAAAATAGCGGATACAATTTCAGGTGTCTTTGTTCCTGCAGTCATCATCATTGCAATAGCGGTGACACTGATCTGGCTCTTAGTCGTGAAAGCGCCGGTCGGAACGGCACTGGCAAGGGGCATTTGCATCCTCGTCGTCAGCTGCCCCTGTGCGCTCGGCCTTGCGACGCCTGTCGCGATCATGGTCGGCAACGGCATGGGCGCGAAGCACGGAATCCTGTTCAAGACAGCGGAAGCCCTGCAGGAGACCGGCAATATGCAGATCGTGGCGCTGGATAAGACCGGCACGATCACCAGCGGACATCCGATCGTGACAGAGGTGATTCCCGCAGAGGGAGTGACAGAAGAAGAACTTCTGTATCTGGCGGGCGCACTGGAAGCGCAGAGCGAGCACCCTCTGGCAAAGGCGATCGTGGAGTACACCGGCGGCGTGAAAGCGAAAGAGATACAGGATTTCCGGGCACTTCCCGGAAACGGTCTCTGTGCTGTGATCGACGGAGCGCTGATCAGCGGCGGAAATCAGAAATTCATCATGACAAGGCTCTCAGCCCAGCGCGGCAAGTCCGGAGACCTTGTTAAATGGCTTAAGTACCTCGCGGATCTGACTGACCGGCTGGCGGAAGAGGGCAAGACGCCGCTGTATTTTGCCAAAGAGGGACAGCTGTTGGGAATCATCGCGGTGGCGGATCCGATCAAGGAGGACAGCGCGCAGGCGGTCAGAGAGCTGCAGAACATGGGCATTCACGTGGTCATGCTCACAGGCGACAATCAGAAGACGGCAGAGGCTATCGGAAAGCTGGCCGGCGTCAGCGAAGTCGTTGCGGGCGTGCTGCCTGACGGCAAGGAGGAGATCATCCGCCGCCTGCAGGAAAAGGGCAAAGTAGCGATGGTAGGCGACGGCATCAACGACGCGCCGGCACTGACCAGGGCGGATATCGGAATCGCGATCGGCGCAGGGACGGATGTTGCGATCGACGCAGCGGATGTGGTCCTGATGAACAGCCGCCTGACAGATGTGAGCGCGGCCGTGAGGCTGAGCCGCAAGACCTACAAGACGATCCTGTGGGGCCTTTTCTGGGCTCTTATATATAACTCGATCCTGATTCCGGTCGCAGCGGGAGCGCTGAGTCCGTTCGGGATCACCATGGACCCGATGCTGGGCGCTCTGGCCATGAGCCTGTCCAGTTTCTGCGTGGTAACTAATGCGCTGCGGCTCAATGCTTTTGATATGAGAAGCGCGGACAAGGATGTAAAGCTTAAGAATCCGGTGCAGACAGATGCGGACGGAAAGCTTTTATCGGAATATACCAAAGAAAGGGAAGCTGCGGAGCGCAGCAGAAAGGAAGCTACTATGACAAAGACAATGAAGATCGAAGGTATGATGTGCGAGCACTGCGAGGCGACCGTGAAGAAGGTCCTGGAGAAGATCGACGGCGTTGCATCCGCAGACGTAAGCCACAAGGAAGGAACAGCAGTAGTCACGCTGAGCGCAGACGTCGCTGACGAGAAGCTCAAAGAGGCTGTTGAGGACCGCGACTACAAGGTGGTTTCCATCGCGTGACCGGCAGGTTAGGCTGAAAAAGGAACTAGAGAAGGGGGGGCCGCATATCAATGGGGCAGCCCCTTCTGTTTTTCTTTGCTCTGACAGGAATGACGCAGGAAAGAAAAAGAATTACCATCCCAGGGTACGGAAGAGGTAGAAGATGTTTTAAAGAACACAAGCCCCAAGGGATCAGAACTAATAGCATTTCTATGTGAAAAAGAGTATACTACAAAAGGTTTGGGCAAGAGAAGAATTCCATTTTTCTTCCGGGTTTAATTCGTTGAGTGAGATCAAGGGCAGGAAATATGGGACTAAATTAAGGAGGACGCAGACATGGAGTTAAGCGATCTTAGAAGCCGTATGTATCGGGTCGGAAATTACATAAAGGAATCTACATCAAAAAGCCTGGACAGTTTGAAATCTGATAGAAAGCTGGGAAACCTGCAGGATGAGATCAATGACGCTTACCGCATGTTGGGGTATTCGATTTATACAGAATTGAAAACGATAAATCTTGAAAGCTGCGATTGTCAGGTGCTGTATAAGAATAATGCTGAGATTATCGCAAAGATCGATGAGAAATGTGAAGAGATCGACCAGGTAAAAAGAGAACTTGCTGCTGAGGCAGCAGAGAAAAATGTGAATTCGAGTGCATCCACCTTCTGTAGTCATTGCGGCGCTGCAGTACCTAAAAACGCCCGGTTTTGCAGTAAATGCGGCAAGCCGGTGGTGTAAGGATTTTTGCAATACCATTTACAGAGAAGGAGATTGAATAATGGGGAAGAATACGCCATATCCTGGACCATCCTATAAAACAGAATGGGGCAGGCGGTTGGCTGAAGCGTATGATTTATATCATCCAGTCCTTACGGTGATCAGCAAAAGTCCCGCTGACAGAGGAAGCATGCCGGAAAATGTGGGCAGTTACTTGTCCAAAACGCTGTTCCAAGGGGAAATAACGGAACGCATTGATGTGAACAAGGATGAGTCCGGCATTCTCACAATCCAGATCAACGACCGAACGGTCACGACACAGGACGGAAATGAAAGAATTCTTTTGGAAAATGTTCGGATGAAGGTGCATGATGGGGAACTGGTGCTCATTTTGGGAGGTTCCGGCGTTGGGAAAACAACTTTTCTGAACGCGGTTATGGGTAATGAACGTGCCAATGCAGTTATAGCGTATAGAGGCTATAATATTTATGAGCAGTTCGGGAGGGTCAAGCATTTTATTGGTCACGTACCACAGACCGATCCTCTGAGAAATGAAGACTCGGTATATATGACTTTACATAATGCAGCGGAACTGAAACTCCCCACTTCGTTTGTCAGTGATCAAGAAGCTCTGGAGGAGCGGGTAGAAAAGGTGCTGAATATCGTTAACTTGACCGACGAAAGAGATAATCTGGTCTCTAAACTCAGCGGAGGACAGAGAAAGAGATTAAGTATTGCCTCCGAATACATCTCTGATCCCTATTTGTTCTTTTTAGATGAGCCTGACTCCGGTCTGGATGGGAACCAGGCAAGAATACTGATGAAAAACCTGCGCGCTATTGCAGATGAAAAGAAGATCGTAATGGTCATCTCTCATGTCCCGGATCGAATGAGAGAACTCTTCGACAAAGTCATCGTACTGGCAAAGGACGAGGCAACAAACGCAGGAACGCTGGCCTTTTTTGGAAAGGTGGATGATGCGTTGGAATTCTTCTCTGTGACAACGTTGGAGGAAATTGTAGAGAAACTCGAGAATAACGAGGGCGAAGAGAACGCCAATTACTATATCCACAGATTTGAGCAGGAAAGAGAAGACAATTAGCTGATCACTTCAGAAGCTGCGGAAAACACAATAACAGATAAAGCACCATAAGAGGAACATTCCATGGAATATGCATCTAGAGTTAAACAGATTGGTATCTATTATGGTAAGAGAGACCGTGAATACAAAAACAGTAAGGGTGTTGTTAAAACTATCTTGTACACATTCTTTGTGAGCCTGTTCCTGTTACTGATCTGCGGTTCTAAACTTTTTAAAAGCGAGGGGGGTGGAGCGGATGGCAGCTCATATCGCTATCTGATGCTCATATGTATCTGCATTTTTTATGGCTTATTCAATTCCATTGAAACAGTCTGCAACGAGAGGGAGATCATTAAACACGAGCACAGAAGCGGCATGTACATTTCCTCTTACATTCTCGGGAATGTGTTTTTTGATTTCAACATCTGCCTTATTCACGCAACCATTACATGGGCAGTCGTGACCGTTCGTTTTTTTATAAATATCATTGGCGAAGAATGGTTTTTGATCAAGATCATTGGATACTGGGTGACTATGCTGCTGGTCACATTCGCCTCTGATGCGTTGGGCCTGATGGTATCGTCAGTTGTCAAAAATGCGTATATGGCGATGAAGGTAATGCCTTTTGTTCTGATTTTGCAAGTGGGTTTTGCCGGAATCTTTATGGCACTTCCGGATCCTGTAAGTTGGATCAGCAGCTTAACGCTGAGTAAGTGGGGAGTGACAGCAATCAACGACATCGTATTTGGATCCAACTATATTCCTGGAGATAACGAGTCTTTTTTTACTTGTTGGATGGCGATGCTGTTTATGACGGTTGTATTTCTTGTGATCTCTATTATAATTCTCCGGTCTGTAGATAAAGATGAGCGATAGACAGATTATGAAAGTACATACAGGGTTAAGGCAAAGTAAAGATTCCATCCAGGACACAGTAATAATTGAAGCCGCGATGGTGTGAGAAATAGGAATTCGTATAGTGCATCGTTGTAAACCTCGGTAAAGTTTGGCTTTACCGAGGTTTACTTTTATCTTTCCTTTTGCAACCTTTTACAATTTTCTGAATCTTTTACTTAGGGCAAAAAAGTGCTCACGCGGGGATCAGTCTGCAAAGTACCGGGCTCTGACCTGTTCCACAGGCATATCCCGGCCCGTAAACAGCCTGAAGGCCGAAACACCCTGCCACAGCAGCATTCCTTTGCCGCCGAAAGTAATGCAGCCGGCTTCCTTCGCCAGCCTGAGCATTCTGGTCTCCAACGGGTTGTAAACTGCGTCCGTAACAACCAGGCCGGGGCGGAAAACGGAAAGGTCTTCCACTGCCATCAGGTCTTCGTGAGGCTTCATGCCCAGATTTGTTGCGTTTGCCAAAATATCGCCGTTTGTGATCTCTTCGGCGAGCAGAGCCTGATCCGTGAGGTCACAGACTTTGACCGCGCAGCCGGGGCGAACTTTCCTGATCTTTTCAGCAGTCTGAAGAGCCCGGTCCCAGGACCGGGATTTACGGTTAAAGATGGAAACAGCCCGCGCGCCGTCCAGGGCGCACTGGACAGCGATCGCCGTTCCCGCGCCGCCCGCGCCGCAGACGATCACTTTTTTGCCCGCGACCTCTATGCCTTTGTCGCGGAGCATATTGACATAGCCTTCGCCGTCGGTGATGTGTCCTGTGAGCACGCCGCCATCGTTGATGACGGTGTTGCATGCGCCGATGATCGCGGCGGCTTCCGAGCGCTTGTCGACATTCTCAAAAGCGGCGATCTTACAGGGCATTGTGACATTGAAGCCCCGGATGCCGAGCGCGCGCATCGCGTCAAAAGCAGCGGGAACTCCGTCCTCTCTGACAGTGTAGGCGACATAAACATAATCAAGGCCCAGAAGCTCACAGGCGTAGTTGTGCATCTGAGGCGAGAGGGAGTGGCCGACCGGATCTCCGATCAGAGCGAGGGTAGTGGTATGAGAATCATTTTCGATTTTGAACTATGCAGGGGGCAGTTTACTGGTGGGCGCGAGAACATCCTATAAGACAAAACACTGACACGAGATCCTGAAGATCCTTCAGGAAAATGAGAGAGAGCACATGACGGCGGGCCAGATCCTGGACGAACTTAAGGCGAAAGGCGTATCTATAGGTGTCGCGACGATCTACCGGCAGCTGGACCGTCTGGTGGAGGAGGGCGCCGTCAATAAATATATGGTGGACGCGGTGACCGGAGCCTGTTATGAGTTCAGGGAAGGACACGAAGAAAAATCCGCTTATGTGCACGGAAAATGTGAGAAGTGCGGAAAAGTGGTCCACATTGAGAGGAAAGCAGTGGAAACCGCGATGCAGGGCTTTTCGGGCGGCGGAGCCGGCGGATTTGAGCTGGACTGCACGCGTACGCTGTTTTACGGAATCTGCGGGGACTGCAGGAGGAAGAAGTGAGAGAGAGAAGAACCGAAGGAAAGAGCCGGAAGAGACGGTTCGGTGCCCGGCTGATGGCGGTGATCCTGGCAGCAGGAATTGCGGCGGCCGCAGCTGCAGGCTGCGGGGTGAAGCAGGAGGAGCCGGATGACGGAAGACTGAAGATCGTGACGACGATCTTTCCGCAGTACGATTTTGTCAGAGAGATCGCGGGAGACACAGGGGCCGTCAGTGTCAGGATGCTTCTCTCGCCCGGAGAAGAGGTGCACTCCTACGAACCGACCCCGCTGGATATTAAAGAGATACAGAACTGCGACCTTTTCATCTATGTCGGCGCCGAGAACGATGTGTGGGTTGACAGGATCCTCGAGAACATGGGGGACAAGAGACCGGAAACGCTGCGGCTGGTTGATCTTACAAAGACAGTAGCCGAGGAATCAGTAGAAGGCATGATGGAAGAAAAGGGCCACGATCACGAAGAAGGCCATGATCACGGAGCAGAGGAGAGACATACCCACAGCGGTGATTCCTCTCATGAGGAGCACGAAGAGGCGGATGAGCATGTGTGGACGTCTCCTGTAAAGGCCGCGGAGATCACCGGGGCGATCGCGCAGAAGATGTCGGAACTCGATCCGGCGAACGCTAAGGAGTACCTTGCCAATGCGCGGGATTATGAGACGAAGCTCTTGGATCTGGACGCGCAGTTCAGGGAGATCGTGAAGAACGCTGAGCGGAAGGTCCTGGTGTTCGGGGACAGGTTCCCGATCCGGTATTTTGCCGAAGAGTACGGGCTGGACTATTTTGCCGCGTTTCCGGGCTGTTCGTCGGAATCGGAACCCAGCGCGTCGACACTGGCCTTTTTGATCGACAAAGTCCGGGAGGAACAGATCCCGGTGGTGTTTTCCATTGAGTTTTCCAACGGGAACATTGCGCGGGCGATCTGCGAAAGCACGGGAGCGGTGCAGCGAACATACAATTCCTGCCATAACGTGACAAAGGAGCAGATGGAAAACGGCGCAACTTATGTGTCGCTGATGAGCGAAAACCTGGAGACGATCCGGGAGGCGCTCGGAGAAGGAGTAAAACAATGAGTCTGATCACTTGTGAAGATCTCGCATTCGCCTATGACGGCGTGACAGTGCTGCGTCATCTCACTTTCAAAATAGAGCAGGGCGATTATCTCTGCATCCTTGGTGAAAACGGAGCGGGCAAGAGTACTCTTATGAAGGGGCTTTTGGGCCTTAAGAAGCCTTCAGCGGGCACCGTTTCTTTCGGAGAGGATCTTCGGGCAAGGGAGATCGGATATCTTCCCCAGCAGACACCGGTTCAGAAGGATTTCCCCGCCAGCGTGCGGGAAGTGGTCCTGTCGGGCTGCCTGTCGGGCATGGGCATGCGCCCCTTTTACGGGAAAGAGGAAAAGGAGCGGGCGGACCGCAACATGAAAGCACTTGAGATCACGGACCTGAAGGACCGGTGCTACCGGGACCTCTCCGGCGGGCAGCAGCAAAGGGTCCTGCTGGCGAGAGCGCTTTGCGCCACAAAGAAAGTGATCCTGCTGGACGAGCCCGTGGCGGGACTGGATCCTCTTGTGACGATCAACATGTACAGGCTGATCGAGAGGATCAACAAAGAGATGGGGATCACTGTCATAATGGTCTCCCACGACATGCAGGCGGCGACAAAGTACGCCTCTCACATCCTGCATCTGGGAGAGGACAGGCAGCTTTTCTTCGGCACCTGTGAGGAATACCGGCACACCGCCGCGTATCACAGCTTCATGGACGGGGAGAAAGCCGTCCACATCTGGAAGAAGGCGGCAGGCAAAGAGAAAAAGCCGCGGGCCGCGAACCCTGAACCGGAGACAAACACAGAAGGACAAGAGAAAGAGGTACAGCAGTAATGTTCGGCTTAATTTTAGAGATGTTTACCTACCCGTTTATGGTGAGGGCTCTCTGCATGGGTGTCCTGGTGGCAGTCTGCTCGGCGCTTTTAGGCGTGACGCTTGTCCTCAAGAGGTACTCCATGATCGGAGACGGCCTGTCCCATGTGGGATTCGGAGCCCTGGCTATTGCAACAGCTATGAATGCAGCGCCTCTGGCGGTAGCCATTCCGGTTGTTATCGCGGCAGCCTTTCTGCTCCTTCGCCTGACGGAGAACAGCAAGATCAAGGGAGACGCCGCCGTCGCCCTGATCTCTACCGGAGCACTCGCGATCGGCGTAATGGTGGTGTCGATGACCACAGGCATGAATACGGATGTATATAATTACCTGTTCGGCAGCATCCTGAGCATGTCTCATGGAGACGTGGTGCTGACGGGAACGGTGTCCGCGGTGATCCTCGTCATGTTTGTTTTCTTCTACAACAGGATCTTCGCAGTGACCTTTGACGAGACCTTTGCCAGGGCGACAGGCCTGAACGCGAAGCTTTACAATACGGTGATCGCTGTTTTGACAGCGCTGATCATCGTTGTCGGAATGCGGATGATGGGGTCGCTCCTGATCTCAAGCCTTGTCGTATTTCCGGCTGTGACCAGCATGCGGACATGCATCACTTTTCGCTCTGTCATGATCTGTTCGGCAGTCGTCTCGACGATCTGTCTGGTGACGGGGCTTGTGATCTCCTATCTGTACGCGGCGCCGACAGGGGCCAGTATTGTTCTGTGCAACATAGCTGCATTCATTCTTTTCGCAGCAGTGCAGAAGGGGAGGGAATGCTTGCAAAGCAGTGAAAAATCCCTATAATTACTAGTATACAGAGTATTTTTAAAGACTATTTTGGAGGACATTTAAGATGGGAAATGAAGATAAGACACCTGTTGACGGTGAGATGCTGATCGCGGAGATCCTCAGAAAGTATCCTGAGGCGGCATATGTGCTGATGAACTGCGGAATGGGCTGCATCGGCTGCCCCTCTTCTCAGATGGAATCTCTCAGCGATGCGTGCATGGTTCACGGCCTTGACGCTGATGAGGTCATCAAATATCTCAATTACGAACTTGGCCTGACAGCGGCAGAGTGATCGAGTCGCAGCGGGGAATCGTGATGACATCCGGCGGCAGCTTGGGGAAGCCGCACAATTAAATATAAAAGTTCCGGTGTATTGGTAGCCAACAAATGGAGTATTTTGAGGAGGTTCTGGTATGGCAGTGAATCAGAGGAAGGTGGCAATGGTCGGATGCGGCTCTTCAGGCGCGGCATCCTGCTTCGCTCTTATGCAGAGCGGACTGTTCACGGAAATGGTTTTGATCGATTCGTTACCCGAGAAGGCAGAAGGTGAGGCCATGGATCTGTCACAGGGTCTTACTTTTGCGAGACCTATGAAGATCTACGCGGGTGATTACGACGATCTGTCAGATGCGGGCATTATTATCGTGACCGCTGCTGGAGTACAGAGGAGCGATGACACGAAGCTGGACCTGGTGAAGAAGAACGTGCAGATCTTCAAGACCGTGATCGCCGAGATCGCGAAGAGAAATGATGAGGGCGTCATGCTGATCGTCGCCAATCCCGTTGACATTCTCACCTATGCGGCCCTGAAGATCAGCGGCTGGGCAGAGGGCAGGATCCTTGGCCTTGGCACAGTGCTCGACACCGCAAGACTCAGATCCCTCCTCAGTGAGAAATTGAGCGTGGACGCCCGCAATGTGCATGCCTACATGGTAGGTGAGCAGGGCAGGGGCGAGGTCCCGATCTGGAGCAGCGCGACCGTATCCGGTATCCCGATCCGCGATTTCTGCGAGATGCGGGGATATCCGGACCCTACAGACTATTTTGACATGATCGTCAAAGAAGTCAGGACCAGTGCGGATGTGATCACGAGAAAGAAGAAAGCTGCGTACTACGGCGTCGCTATGGGTGTGCGCAGAGTATGTGAGGCGATCGTACGCGACGAGAAGTCCGTTCTTCCCGTCTCGAGCCTGATGTACGGCGCCTTTGATATTGACGGACTTGCGCTCAGCATGCCCGCCATTGTCGGCAGAAACGGCGTCGAGTGCCTTGTCCCGCTTGACATGAGCGAGGAGGAACTGGATGAACTCAGAAAGACGGCAGCCACAGTTAAGGCGATCGTCGACGATGTGTTTGGTGAAGCCAGATAAGAGAATTATCGTAAACAGAAGAAACCCGTGCAGGAAACTGCACGGGTTCTTTTCTTAGTGGTCAAAATATTGCGAATCCGTTCATCGGATCATGCCGCGGGCTCAGGCTTCCTCTTCGAAGTCTTCCTTGCCTACGCTGCAAAGAGGACATTCCCAATCATCGGGAAGATCCGCAAAAAGGGTGCCGGGCTCGATGCCGTTATCGGGATCGCCGACTTCTTCGTCGTAAATGTAGCCGCAGACTGTGCATACAAACTTTGCCATACAATACTCTCTTTCTGCTTTCCATCTCCAGAAAAGCGGTTGTTGTTTAATGGTTTTAAAAACCTACGTCACTAACATTATATAAGATGGACAAGGTGCTTGCAATAAGATATGTACCGCTATTGGCAGGCACAAAACGGTATAAAAACAGGCTTTTTCGGGATTCTTCGGCGGAAATTCCGCCGGGTTTTGACCGTTTTACCAAAGTTGAAAAACTTGCGCGCAAGGTCTTGTGCCGTCAGTGAGAATCCATTTATAATCAGATTCACCAGCCGGAGGAAGGAGGTGAAGCCATTGACCGAAGGCGGCCGGGCAGTTCTGGTACTGTTCGTGACGGCGGCTGCAGCGTCTGATCTGCGGCGGGGAAGGATCTACAATTTCCTGACCTTCCCAACTTTGGCGGCAGGCCTCCTGCTGCTGACGGCGAACACACCGCAGGTAATTCCCCCGGTGCTGGGGGCAATGACGATCACGATTCTTCTTCTCTTTCCCTTCTGGAAGGCAGGAGGCCTGGGGGCGGGAGATATCAAACTTCTCATGGCACTGGCTCCGCTGATGGGGCCGAGATGGTTTCTCTTTGGTGTTGTTCTTTCTTTTCTGATCGGCGCGGGGATCTCCGCATTTCTGCTGATCAGATACCGGGATCTATCCCGAACTGTTCATTTTGCTGTGCCGATCGGCATCAGCGTCATGCTCTGTCTGCTTCTCGAGCAGCTTGGAATACAGAGCCCATCCCTGGTAACGTTTTAATTTTTGCAGGACATGTGACAGGCAGGCCGGCAGGCTTTATTATGGTGCGCCCGCAGTAGGAATTATGCCCGTTTGCACAGTCTGACGAAAGGAGAGCGCCAAATGACTAACAGCAGGGGCACGGCCGGCGCGCGCAGGGTCTGCATCTGTGACAGCGAAGTTTCCTATGGGGAACATCTGATGGAATATCTCCGCCGCGAAGGAAGGCTGTCCGGGGAAATCTATCTTTACACGGGAAGGGAGCCCTTCCTTGCGCGGGAGACTCCGGAGACGACAGGGCTTCTTGTGATCGCGGAGTCCCAGTACACAGAAGAGATCGCGAAGGCGGGATTCAAAGATATCCTGCTGCTCAACGAGAGCAGCACATACATGGAAAAGCCCGAGAATATGAGCAAATATCAATCTGTGGAGAACATCTGCGACAGGATCCGCGAGATGTGCATGACCCGGGAGGAGGGACTGACAGAAGGGGTCCGCCACGGAAAGCCGATGAAGCTGATCGGGATCTATTCGCCTCTCACACGGTGCCTTCAGACGACTTTCGCGCTGTGTATGGGACAGCTGTTGTCGGCTTCGACTCCCGTACTCTATCTGAATTTTGAGGCATATTCGGGATTTGAGACGATGCTGGGCCGAAGCTTTCGGGGAAGCGTAAGCGACCTGCTCTATTATAACGACTGCGCCAGGGAGAAACTGTCGGGACAGCTTCGGTATATGACTGAAAAAATAGGAGATCTGGACTTTCTTCCACCTATGGAATCCTTTATCCTCCTGCGGTCGATCCGGACAGAGCAGTGGCTGGACCTGATGCGGACCATTGAGAAAGTTACGGACTACGAGTACTGCATATTGGATCTGAGTGAGCAGGTGGACGGAGTGCTGGAAGTCATGAGGCAGTGCGATTACATATTCACCATAATCAGGGAGGACGGAATAGCCAGAGCCAAAATGACGCAGTACGAAGAACTCCTTAAGAGCACGCAGTATGAGGACATCTTCATGAAGACAAGAAGGTGCAGGCTTCCGGTCTTTCGGGAACTGCCGGGAAATATCCTCATGCTCACACACGGTGAACTGGCGGCCTGCGTGAGGGAGATCCTGGAAGAGGAGGGGCTTTTATGAATCCGTCTTATACAAAGGTCCGGGAAGAGATCCGCTGCAGCATAATGCAGCAGATCGACTTCTCCAGAGAAGTTCCCGACAGTGAGGTTCTGGATCTCATTGACCGGCAGCTGACAAACGGCGGGGAGGACCCGATCGTTCTGATGCCCCTGGAGGAGAAAAAGCGGCTCCGGCAGGAGCTCTTCCACTCGATCCGGCGGATGGACGTTCTGCAGGACCTGCTCGAGGATCCGGAGGTGACGGAGATCATGGTGAACGGTCCGGGCAATATCTTCATGGAAAAGGCAGGGAGCCTGACCCGATATCCGGGGAAGTTCTCCTCACCGGAGAAACTGGAGGACGTGATCCAGCAGATCGTCGGAGCTTCGAACCGGGTGGTCAACACGTCGTCCCCGATCGTGGACTGCAGACTGGAGAACGGAGACCGTGTAAATGTGGTCCTGCATCCGATCGCAGTAAACGGCCCGATCCTGACGATCCGCAGGTTTCCGCAGGATCCGATCACGATGGAGGATCTGCTGCGGTTTGGGTCCATAACGGAGGAGGTCGCGGCGTTTCTGGGCAAATGCGTCAGGGCAGGCCTCAATATATTCATCAGCGGCGGAACCGGATCGGGGAAGACGACATTCCTCAATGTGCTGTCAGACTGTATCGATCCCGGGGAGAGGGTCATCACGATAGAGGATAATGCTGAATTGCAGATCCGGCATGTGCCCAACCTCGTTCAGATGGAGGCCAGAAACGCAAATGTGGAGGGATGCCGGCCCATCAGCATCAGGGAACTGATCAGGGCGAGCCTGCGCATGCGGCCGGACAGGATCGTGGTGGGCGAGGTCAGAGGGCCGGAGGCAATTGATATGATTCAGGCTATGAATACCGGACATGACGGGAGTATGAGCACGGGGCATGCCAACAGCGCGCGGGATATGCTCGCGAGACTGGAGACGATGATCCTGATGGGAATGGAGCTTCCGATCCCGGCGATCAGAGGACAGCTGGCCGCTGGTATTGATATCATCGTTCACCTCGGGAGACTTCGGGACAGGAGCCGCAAGCTCCTGGAGGTGGCGGAAGTCATGGGGATGGAGGAAAACGGACAGATTGGGCTGTCCACGCTGTACAGGTTTACGGAGACGGGGGAGGAAAATGGGAAGATCATCGGAGTCTGGAGGAAAGAAAACGAGATCACTCACAGGTTTAAGTTCGAAATGGCGGGAATTGATATCTGAGCACGCGCTCCTTTATCTCATGGAGGGGGCGGCAATGGCGGCAGCTGCTGCGCGGCTGTTCTATCAGTCCTGGGTAGCCGCGGCCGTTCTCTCTCCTTTTGCGGTCCCCTACTGTATTTACAGGCTGAAGGGGGAGCGCGATAAGAAGAAAAGGATCCTGTCGGAGCAGTTCAGGGAGCTGTTGGGCAGTGTAAATAATGCGCTCAGATCAGGGGATTCTCCGGAGAACGCTTTCCGGGAAGGCTATAGGGAGATGGTATATGAATACGGGGAATACGCTCCGATCACGCGGGAACTCACCAGTCTGGTCGGGGGCCTGGATAACCGGATCCCTCTGGAGAAACTGCTGGACGACTTTGCGGGGAGAGCCGGGACAGAGGAGATCAGGGAATTTGCGGAGGTGTTCAGGATCGCAAAGCGCGGCGGAGGCAATATGACGGAAATCCTGTCGCGCACAGCGGCGCTGATCGAAGAGAGACTGGACGTGGAAAATGAGATCAGCATCATGCTGGGCAACCGGCGGCTTGAACAGCGGATCATGGATGTCACGCCGTTTATGATCATCTTTTATATCGGGATGACGTCTCCGGGATTTTTCGATGTGCTCTATCACAATCCGGAGGGGATCGCGTTCATGACGCTCTGCCTGGCAGCTTATCTGTGTGCGCTTGCACTGTCAGAGAAGATTTTATCAGTGACACTGTAAAAAGAACGGCGCGGAAGCGCCGGAAGGGAGAAGGGATGGAAATCTATATCTACGGATCGATCCTCGCAGGGTATCTGGTGTTGTGGTTTGTCTCAAGAGGCAGCGAGGGAAAAGGGATCGGCAGAATAGCGGAATATCTCTACGAGAGAGGGAGGGTTTGGGGTCAAAAGACAGGGAGAGGCGGTCTGCTCCGGGAGAGCGGAGCCCGAAGAGACCTGTCACTTCTGTATCCTTACGGAAGATTGCAGGGAGAGGAGAAAAAGTTCTGCACAGGGAGGATCAGGCTTGCACTTCTGATCTTTCTGGCGGGGGATGTCCTCGCTGTTGCAGGTTATGCCGCCGCTGAAGGGAATATGCTCCTCAGGGACGGAGGTCTGGTAAGGGAGGAGATCGGCGGGGAAGACCGAAGCACCGAGCTGGAAGCTTACGTTGTACAGGAGGCGGAAAGCGGCGATGTAATGAAGGTCCATCAGGGGGACTACAGGCTGGAGGTCCGTTCGAGAAAATTCAGTGAAAATGAGGCGCGGTCTATGGCTGAGGAAGTATTCGCGCTTTTGCCCGAGAGGATTCTGGGAGAGAATGAGAGCCTTGGGCGGGTGACGAAGCCATTGGACCTGCCGGGAACGGTCGAAGGGTATCCCTTTTTGATATCCTGGGAGAGCAGCAGTTACGCGCTCGTCGACGCGGACGGATCGGTCGGGAATTCGGGAATGGGGGAGGGAGAGAGCAGGGAGGTGACGCTGACGGCGATCCTCAGTTATGACAATGGTGTTCAAGGCGGACTCCGGTGGGCCAGAGAGTATCCGGTCACAGTGTTCGGACCTGAGCTTTCGCCTGAAGACGCGCTGTCTCTCAGGATCAAAGAGGCTATTGAGAGCGCGGACATGCGAAGTGTATCTGAAACAGAATTGCCGCTTCCCTATGAAATGGATGAGAAATCTCTTTACTGGGAGGAGAAACCATCGGGGACAGGCATGGCGATGCTGGTGTTTTCAGGGATCGTTGCCTTTCTGGCGGCAGCAGTCATGGGAAGCAGGCTTCACGAGAGAGTGGTGCAGAGGGAGCGGCAGATGATGCTGAACTATCCTCAGATCATCAGTAAATTCGTGCTCTACCTCGGAGCCGGGCTGAGTGTCCGAAGCACATTTATCAGACTGGGCGAGGAGTATACAAGGAGAAGGGAAGAAGGGCTCAGCGAGCAGGGCGCATACGAAGAGATCCTTTTGGTGTGCAGAGAGCTGGCGAGCGGTGTTCCGGAAGCGGAGGCTTACGCGGATTTCGGGCAGCGCTGCAGATCCAGGCAGTATACAAGGCTGAGCGCTATTTTGGCCCAGAATCTCAAGAAGGGAAATCAGGAACTTCTGTCTGTAATGCAGCAGGAGGCGAAGGCATCCTTTGAAGAAAGGCAGAATACAGCGAGAAAGCTGGGAGAGGAGGCTGAGACGAAACTGCTTCTGCCAATGATCATGATGCTCGCCATCACAATGCTGATCATAATAATTCCTGCCTATTACAGTTTTGCGGCGTGAAAAAACATAACGGAAAGGAGAAAAAATGAGAGAGACAGCAAGAGATTTTATGAGAGATGAAGCAGGCATGGGGACTGTCGAGATCATACTTATCATCGTGGTCCTGATCGGGCTGGTGATCATATTCAAAAAACAGCTCAACGATCTTGTTAAGAAGGTGTTTCAGAAGATCAGCAGCGACAGCAATTCGATCATATCCGCGGCCGGAAGCGGAAAATGCTAGAGGGATCGTGAACAGCAGGAGGATCGGAGAGTTTAAAAATCCACTGTCTGGCCGGGGTGCATGGCGGGAAGCAGGCGGCTATATGACTGTGTACCTGGTTCTGACCCTGGCGTCTCTTCTCACTCTTTACCTTGTGCTGATCAGCGGTGCCAGGCTAGGCGCCGCTCGTATGCAGATGGAGAGTGTCAGCCGGATCGCGCAGAACGCGGCACTGGCGGAATTCCACAGGGAGATGCACAGCAGATATGACCTTTTCTTTACGGATACGACTTACGGCGGGCCGGGAGGAGGGAATGAAGTTCTTGCACAGCATCTGAGGAATTATATGGACAGCAACTTAGCGAGAAAGACAGCGCTTCCTTTCGGGGGGATCAGGGACTGGACGTCAATGGAGATCTCGGATGTCCGGGTGCCTGAGGCGAGATATGCCTGTGACAACGGAGGAAAGGCAGTCCGTGAGCAGGTTTACGCATATATGTCGGCGGATCCGGCCGGCGCTGTGATCTCGGAAATGCTGGTGACAGCGGATCAGTGGAGAGGCCTTGAGATCAGTGGAAGAGAGTGGACAGCGGAGACAGAACAAAGCAGGGAGGATCTCAAGCAGGCGCTGAGAGACCAAAGAGAGGACCGGAAACAGGAAAATGAGGAGAAGGAAGAGAGAGAAGAGGAAGTTACTGCCGAAGAATATGAAGCGGCGTCGGAAAAGCCCTCGGAAGCAGAGAATATGGTCGATCGAATGGGATCTTTTCAGTTACTGCCTGTTCTCCGTCAGGTTTTCGGGGATATTGACGGGCTTTCCGACAGACGCGTCGCGACTAAAGACGTTCTCAGCGCACGGAAGGTTCATTTGGGGACAGGAATGACAGCGGCCAACTCTCACAGATATCCACGGGCGGATGAGATTGTGTTTGACCGGTATATTTATGAGAAGACGGGAAATTGTGTAAAGCCTTCCGAGGATGGACAACTTCGCTGCCAGACTGAGTATATTTTGTGCGGGAAAGGATCTGACCGGGAGAATCTTGAAGGAACTGCCGCACGGCTTATTCTGATCAGAGAGGCATCCAACTGTGCGTATCTGTTCACGGATGAGAGCCGAATGGGACAGGTCCGCGCAGTGGCCGCGGCAGCGTCTCTGCTCCTTCTTAACCCGGAACTGGAGGAACCTGCCGCTTACGCGCTTGCCTTGGCCTGGAGCTATCTTGAGAGTGTTCAGGATGTGAGGATACTGATGAAAGGCGGGAAAGTGCCGGTCGCCAAGACCGGCGATTCCTGGAAGACACATCTGTACGAACTGCTGACTCCCATGACGGCTGTCAGAGACAGAGACGGCGGGGAGGGACTGGACTACAGCGCGTATCTTCAGGGGCTTCTGCTTTTAGAAGGCAGCTCGGTCAAAACCCGCAGGACAATGGATGTTATGGAAATGGACCTGCGCAGGATCACAGGGAACAGCGGGTTCAGGATGGATCTGTGCCTGGACGAGTTTAATATGAATGCCGGTGCGAGAGCCTGCGGGATGGAGTTTTTGTTCAGCGGAAGCAGCGGATATAACTGATGCAGATGAAAAAGGCTAAGATCAGGCAATGAGCATGACCGGAGAAAGGAGGTGGGAGCGATGTTTCTGCCGTTTAGCGGTATTTTGACAGATGTAGACAAAAAAGAGCCTCTCCGGGCGTCTGGATGGGCGGCAGAGACATCGCTCCCGCCTTCTTTTGCCGGCAGTATGACATTGGAAGCTGTAGTGGCAGTGCCGCTGTTTCTGTTCTTCGTGATGAACCTGCTGTTCATCTTTGAGGCTGTTCGCCTGCAGAGCGGTCTGCAGGCAGCATTGCAGCAGGCAGGAGAGCAGGTCTGTGAAGCGGCTTATTATACAAGATTCGCGCCGGGAACCGGGGTGGGAGAGAGCGGAGCGGAGGACGATGGCGGAGCGGCAATGTCGCTGCTTCTCTCGGAGACCTATGTAAGAAACAGAGTAACTTCTTACCTGGGGGAATCATTCTGGAAGCACTCCTGTGTGGTGGGAGGAAAGTCTGGTTTGTCTTTTGCCCAGTCCAGGATCATGACAGAGGGAGACCGGGTCGAGATCATTGTTAACTGCAGGGTCAGGCCTTTTGTGCGCATTGCTGCGTTTCCTGATTTCGAGATGCAGGCCAGATACTGCGGTCACGCCTGGGTCGGATGGACACCCGGAAGCGGTATGGCCGAGGGCGGTGACGGCAGCGGAAAAGAGGAGGCGGTCTATGTCACGACGTATGGCGAAGCGTATCACACGGACCCCGGCTGCATATATCTCAATCCTCAGATCAGAGCCGTATCTGCATCAGAGGTAGACAATTACAGAAGCGGAAACGGGGCGAAGTACTACCCCTGTGAATGCTGCAGGCCGGGCGGAAACGGAATCGTTTATATCACAAAAGAGGGAAACCGGTATCATTCCGACCTCAACTGCAGCGGGATCGTCAGGCATCTGACTACGATGGAGACGGTTGCGGCAAAAGAGCACTACAGACCTTGCCCTGTCTGCGGCGGCGGACATAAGGGAAGCCACTGAAAAGGGAGCAGACATAAAAATGAAGGGGAATGTGACACGACTTCTGTGCGCCTGTCTGTTTTTGTGGACAGCCGCAGTGCCTGATCTGAGATCGAAAAGGATCCCTCTGTGGATTCCGGGAATTTTCTTTACGGCTGCTGTGGCTGCAGATCTTCTTGAACCCGGCGGAAGTTCAAAGTGGGAGCTCTGGGCGGGGGCTGCTCCGGGCGCACTCCTGCTGATCTTATCCTTAGTATTCAGAGGCAGGATAGGCGAAGGGGACGGAATCTGCCTTGTTGTCTGCGGATTGTTCACGGGAATAAGGGCGGCTGTGGCGATCGCGGAAACGGCTCTGGTCATGGCAGCGCTGATCTGCCTGATCAGCGTCGTTACAGGAAAAAGAAAAGCGGGGGACCGGATCGCGTTTATCCCGTTTCTTGCGTCCGCGGGAAGCCTGTTTCTGATCGCAGGCATGCTGTTGTCAGTGTAAGACGGGAGATACGGACTATGAAAAAAGAAATTGATGGATATATGACGCTGGAAGCTGCAATGATTTTTCCGGCAGTATTTGCGCTGGTGATCATGCTCCTGTATGTTACGTTCTTTCTATATGATAAGTGCAGGATGACGCAGGACTTGTATACAGCAGCATACAGGCAAAGTATAGTGCGGGGGAAAAGCGCACAGGATACAAGGGTCGACACCTCCGACTTTTTTATGCTGAACAGCTGCTCGGCTAAAACAGAGGGAGGAAGCGAGATCACAGCATCGGCGAGAGGGGATATGGCACCGGCGCTTCTGACCGGGACAGGAGACGGAGGGGCGGCCTGGGAACTGAGCGTGACTATGAAGGCACGAAAGACAGATCCTCCACAATCTTTTCGCAGATTCAGGAGAATTGCGGCAATAGCAAAGCAGGCGCTGGAAAAATAAAAGGATGCTATGTATGAAGGCTACATATTATAAAGATACAATGCATAGTTATATGATCATTCCATGTCCGTCGGAGGCCGAAACAACCGGATATCAGTATAGGATGCTGGAGATGAACAGAATTGAAGGAATACTGCCATGCGGCCTCAGGCACATTGACGGAGAGAGCTTTCTCTACTATGAGACTACCGGCAGGCAGAGCCTGAACTCACTGTATGAAGGCCGAAAAATCCCGGGAGCGGAACTGTTCAGACTTCTGAAGGCGCTTGCGGAGGTATCGGGGACGCTCTCGGGATATTTGCTTGATGAGCAGCACCTGGTGCTGACAGGAGACCAGATTTTTTACGATCTCTCCAACGGAAAATACTGCTTTACCTATTACCCCGGGGAAGTGGTCAGTCCGGAAGTGTTCCGGCTTCTGGCAGATGGAATAGACGGAACAGATAAGCGCGCTGCTGCCGCGGCTTACCGATTGTGCGCCGCCGCGGAGAGAGACAGACAGGCTTTGCGGGAAGCAGTCAGGGAGGAAGCAGCAGATAAAGATACGGCAAAGCCCTGGGAGATCGGAACGGAGGAGCCGGTTGAAAACAATGTCGCGGAGACTGAATATGAAGATACCGCCAGGTCCGACATGTATACAGCGAATATCGAAATAAAGAAAGGCAGTCGATTTGCCGCCGGAAGGAAAGCGCCGGAGGTGAGAGCGGATCGAAACAGCGAAACGGCAGAAAACAGTGATCCGTCACAGGGTTCAGGGAAAAAACAGATCGTGCTCAGGTTACTTCTTATCGTATTCCTTCTAGCCGGAGCGGGTGGATTATTCGCCGTGCAGCTTCTGGTCTATATTTCGCAGAGGGAGAGAAGGCTGTGTATTGCGGGATCGATCCTTCTGCTGATCAGCTCATGCCTGATCATTGCGGAGACAGTCCTTCGCGTCCGCGAGTCGCGCAGAAAGAAGAGAGAGGAAGAGCGGAGCAGAAGACCTTCCTATATGGAGAGCGACGAGAAAGATCTGCCGGTATTTGGCACGGGAAAAGCGGAGGAGTACAGATTGAACGACGATGAAGCGGGAAATACGGTACGCTTCAGCGAACAGGAGATGATCGGAAGATTATACGGACGGGACAGAGGCAGCAGGATCGACTTGCGAACGCTTCCTGTTACTGTCGGCAAGGCACAGGCTTATGTCGATGTGGTCCTGCCTGATCCTTCCGTCAGCAGAGTTCACGCGAGAATATACAAAGGTGAGGAGGGCTGCATCGAGATCCGGGATCTGGACAGTACAAACGGCACCTTTATCAATGGAACAAGGCTTGAGCCGAATGAAAAGAGACGTGTGCACCGTGGAGACGAGGTCAGATTCGGCAATATGGAATATGAATACAGATGAAATCCTTCGGGAGTCCTGTTATAATCTAATCGCATGATACTTGCCACGAAGGAGGTAGAAAGTTGAGAGATAATAACTGTATTTTCTGCAAAATAGCGAACGGCGATATCCCCAGCAGGACCATTTACGAGAATGACAAATTCCGGGTGATCCTGGACAACGGGCCCGCTACTGACGGACATGCGCTGGTGCTTCCCAAGGAACACTTCGCCAACCTGTTCGAGATTCCGCAGGACTGGGCAGCGGAAGCGATGAAAACGGCAAAAACTGTTGCGGAGACACTGAGGGACAAACTTGGCGCTGACGGGCTCAATGTTGTACAGAACAATGGCGCGGCTGCAGGGCAGACTGTAAATCATTTCCACATGCACATTATTCCCAGATATAAGGGTGACGGCCAGACAATTCTTTGGAAACCCGGACATCCCTCCGATGCGGAACTCGACGAGGTCTGCGCGAAGATCACCGGCTGAATAGAAAAGCGCAATGCCGGTCACTTGTCAAAATACAGGGGACCGGCATATATTGTAGCCAGGCTCTTCAGAATATCTGTATCTTGTAATTGACAAACTGAAAACAAATCTATATAATCATGAGTACGGTCTTAAAAAGAACGTAACAAATATTATATTTTATGCTTAAATCAGGCGAGGAGAAATACTCAAGAGGCTGAAGAGGCGCCCCTGCTAAGGGTGTAGGTCGGGAAACCGGCGCGAGGGTTCAAATCCCTCTT
>CACZXG010000061.1 GCA_902785055.1 uncultured Lachnospiraceae bacterium | reverse complement strand
CAGACCGATTGCCGTACTCATTCTAACAGCTTAAGCAACAAGAGGATAACATCCTATCTGGATGATAGGAATATTAACCACAACATACATAGTAGTAGTAGCTTGATTTGTTAGTTGTCGTCGGAAACCGGCACCGACAGCATGATAGGGATCAAATATTTCATACCAATCACCGGCTTCCCATCACATAACCTGATCTTACTGCCTCTTTTCGCCATTTACGAGTACTACGTTCATAGGCTCAACAACAATTTTCTGCCAAACACCTTCAACAACATAGGGCTCGCCAGCAAGATATTCATCAAGGGCGGCGCGGTCCGGGAACTCCAGGATCAGCGCAGAGCCTTTCATCTTGCCTTCCTCGTCCAGCAACCCACCGGCAGCAATGATCTTTTTGCCCAGGGCCTTCATGCCCTCAAGATGTCGAGGGCGGACTTCCATTCTCTTCGCTAACATGTTAGGGCCATCATAAGCTTTTACTAAGAATTGCATTGTTCTCCTCCTGTTTCTTTTTCAGCTGATTATCAATCCACTTCTGGGGTAGTTTGTCCCATATTCGCGCGCTCTCTTTGAAAAAAGGCTTACTGCGCCATCCGCAATAAGCCTCCTCACAATGTAATTAATCTAGGGATCGACATTATAATTATACCTTCTCGGACTGCAGCAAACCACCCCAGAGGTCTCTTTTTTCCCCAAGTGGGTACAAACTACCCCAGAGGTCGATTGCAGTTTTCTGGCAGCCAGTTTGACTGTATAATTATTAAAGAGAGGACATTAAATGCATATACAGTGAGGAGGTAGTTATGGTCAAAATATTGGCAGACAGCACCTGCGATCTTTCTCCAGCCCTCATCAGCAAGTATAAGATCGGGATCATCCCGCTCTATGTTCATCTGGGAGAAAAGGAATACAAAGACGGCGTCAATATCACGCCCTCTGAAATCTTCAAATGGTCTGACGAGCACAAAGAAACGCCCAGGACATCTGCACCCGGCATCAAGGACATCGAGGCATTGCTGGATAAAGGCAGCACCGATGAATATGTGATCTTTACGATCTCATCTTCCATGTCCAGCTGCTGCAACGACTGCGTTCTTGCAGTGGAGGACCTGGAAATGGAAGACCGGGTTCGCGTCATTGATTCCGCAAATCTGTCCACCGGGATCGGCCTGCAGGTGATCAAAGCCGCCGAACTGGCTGCCGCCGGAAAAACCGGCGCGGAGATTGCGGCGGAAATCGAGAAGATCAAGGGCAAAGTTCGCGCAAGTTTTGTTGTTGATACACTCACGTATCTCTACAGGGGCGGGCGATGCTCCGGAATGTCGGCATTTTTGGGCTCGGCGCTTCGCATCCATCCGCGCATTGAGGTCGTTGACGGCGCGATGCATCCTGAAAAGAAATATCGCGGAAAGAATACCCGTTTTATCATGGACTATGTGCGGGATATGGATAATGACTTGAAAGCAGCGGTCAGCGACCGAGTATTCATCACTCATTCCGGGTGCGACAGGGAGATTGTCGAAGAGGTGAGGAAATACCTCGAGAGCCTTGGCCACTTCAATGAGATCCTGGAGACGACTGCCGGAGCAGTTATCTCTTCTCACTGCGGACCCGGGACACTTGGGGTGCTGTTCATCGCAAAATAAACAAAACGGCTTTATTATCTGGGGGACCTTATGGAAAGACCGGTCGCATACATGGGTGTAAATGAAGACCTCTGCCGCGATGAACGGAAATACCAAAAGTCCGGTGTAAATATTGTTAATGTAAACCATTCTATTTCCCTATCAGTCCCTTGCTGAGAGTCACGATGAAGTCCTGCACGTTAGTGACAATTCCTTTGGCAGACAGGCTGCCCCTGTCACTGAGTTTGTTGGCTGTGAACTCAGAAATGTCCACACAATAGAAATAGACTTCCCGGATCTGTCCGTCCGGCGTCACCCGGAAGGAAGGTGTCATGTTGCCGACAGCTATTGAGTGGAGTGTGGTGGCAAGGCAGAGGACGGTTGTCGCGTCTCTGACCACATCGCGCATGCGGTCCTGCGCTTCGTAGGCATTTCCTATGACAGGCGGAAGGGGGCCGTCGTCCCTGATGGAGCCGGCGAGGACGTAGGGAATCCCGTGTTTTTCGCAGCTGTAGATGATGCCGTTATCGATGTTCTCCATCCTCAGGAAGTCGGCTATTCCGCCGCACTGCTTCACGCGGTTGATCGTGTCGAGATGATTGTAGTGGCCGTTCGGCTGAAGTTCGGTGGTGTAGATATTTTGGCCGAGTGCTGTTCCGAGCCAGGCCGCTTCCAGATCGTGCGTGGCAAGTGCATTGCCGGCCATCACAGCGTCGACATAGCCGTTGGCGATCAGCGCGGAGAAGGCTTCCCTCGCGTCGTGGTCGAAGGCAAAAGCCGGGCCCATCACCCATACGATCTTTCCATGGTCCCTGTCGTATCGGAGGATGTCATAGAGTTCGTCGTAGTCCCTGGAAAAGGCTGTTTCGCGAGAGCGCCCTGTTCGGAAAGCGAAGACGTCCTTCATCTCTTTCCCGCCGCTGAAGCCGTTCGGATGGACATAGATTCCTTCGCTTCCGTCTTCGGTCCTTCCCAGGATGACCAGCTCGCCTTTACGGAGCCGGCGGGGTTCCTTGACAAGGATCTTGTAGCCGTCATAAACGGGCACGCAGTCCATGCGGCTCTCCTCTGCGAGGAGCCACTCTCCCCCGACTTTGAAGTATTCCGGGAAAATGCTCATCGCGTGAAAGCCCGTCGGCGCGACAGAGTCGGCGGGCGCGGGTGCCATAACCACTTCAGGTGCTGACAGGAAGCGCTGTTCGTCAAAATCCGGTTTCTTGTACTCTCTTAATGTAAATGCCATTGCTGCCTCCATTTTTCCACACCTGGGGACAAACTACCCCAGAGGTCGTTTTTCGCTTTCTGCACCTGGGAGCAAACTACCCCAGAGGTCGGTTTTACTGCTCCTGCCCGCCAAAGGTCGGGATTTTCTTCCTCCAGCCTCCGTGGAAGTAGACGATCACTGTGATCAGGGCGCCCATGACCCATACGCTGAGAAGTGAGACGAAGATCATCTTCTCCTGGGTGAGTACCGGTGCTCCCATGGACCTCGTCAGCGCGACAAGCCCGTAAGCCAGCGGGATTCGAAGGAAAACTGTAGTGAAGATCGTGATCCACATCGGCGAAGTCGTGTCGCCCGCGCCGCGGATCACTCCCTGAAGGCTCTGCGTGACACCGACAGCGATGTATCCCACCGCAAGGATGTACATCATTCCCATCGCCAGATTAATCAGTTCCGTATTCCCGGGCGCGAAGAGGTCCATCAGTGCCGGCCCGAACCAAATGATGACGGGGACAAGAATGAGTGCTGTCAGCACTGTCATAGTTGTTCCCTGCCTGGTTCCGGGTTTCAGGCGGTCGAGTCTGCCCGCGCCGACGTTCTGCCCCGCATAGGTGCCCATGGCCTGCCCGAAGCTGAAGTTCGGAAGCATTGCATAGCCGTCCACCCGCATGACCATCACGTTAGCCGCGACCAGCATCGCGTCGCCGAAACTGTTGACCAGTGCCTGTACGATCAGCATGCTGGCGCTCATGATCGCCTGGGTAATGCCCGACGGCACGCCGAGCCGGATAATGCTTCGCAGGTACTCCGCGTCAGGCTTGACATATTCTCTCCTCAGCGTAAAAATATCGCCCATCCCCATCAGCTTAATGAGGCAAAGTATAGCCGAAATCATCTGCGCGATCACCGTTGCCAGCGCCACTCCGGCGACTCCCATCTTTTCAACCAGAAGGAGGTCTCCGACCACATTGAGTGCTGCGCAGATGATAAGGAATAGCAGTGCGGAGAAAGAGTCCCCCAATCCTCGCAGGATTCCGGCGAAAATATTGTAGAACATAAACCCGAATATGCCCCAGAAGAAGATATTCAGATAGTCCCTGCAGGCGTCAAACATTTCAGGCAGCGTATTCATCGCACGGAGCATGGGTGTCGTCAAAAGAGGCCCTCCGATCATGATCACCAAACCTGCCGCAAAAGAAATGAAAATACAGTTTCCTATCGTTTTCTCAAGGCTCTTTCTGTCTTTTGCCCCAAAAAACTGCGCAACAAGAATACCGGCACCGGTGGCAATTCCTACGAACAGCGCCAGCAGCAGGTTAAGGATCGGCAGCGCGTTGCCGACCGAAGCCAGCGCCGTGTAGCCCCACCGGCTGCGGCCCACGACAACGGCATCGACCGTGTTGTAAAGCTGCTGAGCGAAGTTGCCGATCAGCATCGGGAAGGCAAACCGCGCTATACTCTTCCACGGTGTGCCCACCGTCATATCATTCGCCGTAAATAAATCTCTGAATTTTCCCATATTATTTCCCGTTTTTCCACAGTTGGGGACAAACTACCCCAGAGGTCTCCTCTGCTCCATAAAGATCTCTACGCCCTCTTCGTCCGGCTCAAACTTGTCGGCAGTAACCCTGACAAACCTCGCTCCGACCGGGCTGTCTACATGCGGGAAAATGGCCGGATCCCGCTGATACACCGCCCCGACCGGCATTAGAACAATATTTTTGTAGTCGTTAATATACTCGTCATCTTCGTTCCCGGCGACAAAAGACCACCCGCTGTCATTCTCGTTCAAAGCCTCCTCGCGGCACATGTAGCCCACGATCCAGCCCTCGTCGGCAATCTTCCGCGACACATACGCGTTTTTTCTAAGAAGGTCCTTCCTGCGCCTGATCGCTCCGTAATAATGATCGTTGGAGACAAATCTCTCCACCTCATCCCGTTCAGGCTCTGTATCCGTATCGATCTCCCGTATCGCAGCGTCCCACACTCTTTTATCATCAGCGGCGTTCCTGAGCTGCACGGCAAGCTTCAACATCTCCTCCTCAGTCACGTCAAAATATAGATCCTTGATCTCCTGCCTGACGCTTTTTCCCTGGTCACCGTATACATATATAAGCAATCCTCCGTCACGGTACAGGGACGCTTTCACAGCACCGAGCTTGTCCTCGTCATCATAGAACACCATGAAGTCGGAAAGCCTGTCGTTGACGTGCCAGTCGAACTCTGTCCCGTTTTTGCCGTTCATATAGTAGACTGTGCCATTATCTTCCAGCTCTGATGTCTTCACCTCCGGAAGGTATGTGCGCAGGCATTCCTGAATCTTTTGCTCCAATTCTGTAAGAATTCTTTGCATACTCTCGTTTACCTCGTTCTGAAATCAGGTTCACCTGAAACAACCGGAATCATTTCGGTTTCCTTGCTCTCGATCTTATATAGGCCATCGCCATTTTTGCTTTTGGGATCTGTCTCTATTTTACACCACAAATAACCTCTGGGGTAGTTTGTCCCCACTTGTGGACAAACTACCCCAGAGGTCGCTTTCACCCGGTTATTCCCCACATGTGGACAAACTACCCCAGAGGTCTCATTCGTCACGCCCAGACTAACCAGATGAACAGATACCCGACCACGACGGCCGTGAGGGTATAAGGAACTCCGATTCTCATGAAATCCGGGAATCCCACGTCATAGCCCTCTTTCCCAAGCAGGCCGACCGCCGTGATGTTGGCGGAGGCTCCGATCGGCGTCAGGTTGCCGCCCAGCGTCGCGCCGCACAAGAGGCCAAAATAGAGAAGATTCGGGCTCACTCCCAGCTGCGATGTGACAACAGTCAGGACGGGCAGCATGGTCGCCACGTAGGGAATGTTGTCCACGAACGCGGAGATCAGCACGGAACCCCACACAATAATAGTGTAGAGAAGGAACAGGCTGCTGCCTCCAAACTTAACGATCGCATTTGCGAAGTCTGTGATAATACCCGCCTCAGTAATACCGCCGATGACGACGAAAAGGCCAAGGAGCAGGAGGAGCGTCTCGAAGTCAATGTTTTGAACGGTGCGCTTTATGTTCTCCTGTTTGTGATTTCTCGCATAATCGAGGATGGCTGTGACAACACCCAGTGTGCAGCAGATTGCGCCGTTTGTTACGTCCGGCGTGTTGGGGATGAAGGACGCTGTGATGAGAGCGGCCACCATCAGAAGAAGCATGAAAGTGGGCACATAATCTGTGACGACGGTTCTTCCATTCGAGGACACGGGCTCGCGGTTATTGCGAAACAGGATCATCATGATCGGAATTGTGGCCAGCGCGCCGAGCTCGACTGCGAAGAACATGCCGGGCCTTCCGTCCATCCAGAAGAAATCCATGAAGTTCATGTGGGCGTAGTCGCCGAGCATGATGGAAGTCGTATCACCTACGAGAGTCGCGGCGCCCTGCAGATTGGAGGAGACCGCTATGGAGATGATCATGGCTACAGGGTTGATCTTCAGCTTCTTGCAGACCGCAAGTCCGACGGGCGCTACCATCAGAACTGTGGCAACGTTGTCGATAAAAGCTGAGATCGCGCCGGAAAAGAGGGACATGCAGATGGTCACCCACATGACGTTGGGACATTTGTCGAGCAGTATGTCCGCCATCAGATTCGGCATTTTGGAAGCGATGAAGAAGTCGACAAGGACCATCGTTCCGGTGATCATCATAAGGACGTTCCAGTTGATCACAGCCGGAAGCTGCGCGAACGGAAGGATCCCCGAAATAAGGAAGATCAAGCCGGTGCCCAAAGCGTAATAGGGGCGATATTTTGGCTTAGTGATCATGAGCACGTACATAAGAACAAAAAGGACGAAAGCAAATAATTTCATGTAAACCTCCTGATGATGTGTTGGCCGACGGCTCTCGTTTCAGGGCTCAGCTTCCTTATCTGGCAAAAAAAAGAGACCTCTACCGCATCGAACTTTGCAGTAAAAGTCTCGCTTCTTCCAACATACTCCGGGGAGCGCCGCTCCCGTATTGACGAAAATATGTTACACGTTATGTGCAAGCTACTCCCTGATACATTGCTAATATAAGGCGCGCCGGGGAGATTTGTCAATCGCGAAAGGGTAAAATCGACCTCTGGGGTAAAATCGACCTCTGGGGTAGTTTGTCCACAGGTGTGGACAAACTACCCCAGAGGTCACTCCAATACAGAGGTCACTCCAATATCTTCAGCGGCTTCCAGCGAAGGTAATCGCCGGACACCAGGTGGTACTCTCTTCCCCGGTATTTGCCGTGGATGCTGTCGTGAAACCTGCTTTCTCCGTGGCTGTGCGCGTAGATCACCTGCTCTGCGCCGTATTCTTCCGCCATGTCGGTGAAACCGCTCCTCTCTTCCAGGATGCTGGTCGGCGGATAGTGCAGGAACATGATGAATTTGCGATAACCGGCATCTTTGGCCAGGTCAAAAGATTTCCGAAGCCGCACCAGTTCTCTTGCCACCAGTTTCCTGGCGTGCTCTTCCTCTTCTTCGTCCCAGCCCACAATTCTGCCGCGCCGATCGATGTAGAAAGGTCCCTCAAAAGTAAATCCTTTCGTTGCGACAATGGCATAATCCTGATAGGAGTCGTAACTGTCCTGCACGAAGGTCAGCTCGGGCTTATACATCTCATTTAGCATTCCGGTCTTCTTCACATCCCAGAACATGTCATGATTGCCGCGTGTCAAAATCTTGCGGCCGGGCAGGTCCCGTATATATTGAAGGTCCCGCTCACACTCCAACAGATTTTTGCCCCAGCTGTGGTCGCCAACAAGGACCAAAGTGTCCTCTGGGGTCACTGTTTTGGCACAGTTCTTGCGGAACTTCTCTTCGTGGTTTTTCCATACCCGGCCGTGCAGCTGCCCCGGTGCTTTCAGCACGGATTGGTAGTGCAGGTGCAGGTCGCCGATCGCGTAAAGGCTCATAATGCTCAGCCCTCCGGATTGTAACTCCAACCATGATCGTCATGGTAGATCATCAGCTTCGTCATCCCGCCGTCTATGCAGATATTCTCTCCGGTAATGAAACCTGCTTTGTCGGAGCACAAGAACAGCACCATATTGGCGATGTCCATCGGATTCCCGACGCGCCCGGCCGGCTGCTGCGAGGCATCCGGACCTTCGTAAACCGTGTAATTTGTGTCGATCCATCCCGGAGATATGGAATTCACCCGCACCTTGCCAGCAAAACTGACCGCCAGCGCATGGGTAAGCGCAGCGATGCCGCCTTTTGCAGCGGTGTAGCTCTCTGTCTGCGGCTGGCTCATCCTGTCGCGGGAAGACGAAATATTGATAATGCAGGCTCCCTCCCTGAAATGCGCCGCAAACAGCTTGGCCAGATAGAATGGCGCCGTGACGCCGACATCCAACGCATACCGGAACTCCTCGTAGCTGCACTCGTCGATGCCCTTCATCAGCGGCAACGCATTGTTGATGAGATAGTCAATGCCGCCTGACTCGCTGATCACTCTTTTAGCAAAATCTTCCAACACCGCCTTGTCGGAGAGGTCGCCCACGTAGTGGTCTCCCGCTGCCTTATCGATCACATAGACCTTTACGCCTTGCTTGCGGAATTCGTCTGCAATACATTTCCCTATGCCGTGCGCACCGCCAGTGACTACGGCTGTTTTCTGTGTGCTGTTCATGGTCTGGCCTCCTCAATATGAATTTCTGTGAGTGTAAACTGCCCGTTTTGAGGTTTTGTTCCCTGTCCTTTGATTTCTGGCTCCACTAAAACCTTTGAATTCTTTAATTTAGTCGTAAGGTTTCTGCAGTTCACCCCACTTAAAAGCTTTGTTTCTTGGCTTTCGTCGGAAGATTTTCGGGACTCGATTACACTAAGAAGCTTTATCACCTGGCTTTAGTCGGAATACCAGCTGGTTTCTTCCCGTACTAAAGACATGAAAATCAAGTTCTTGGCGGAATGGTCCCCACCAAAACCCTCCGCCAAAACTTCATAGTAATAGCACTTCGTCGGAACCGCCCTAATTAATTCTGAGATCACATCTTTTCATCATTAATACAATTCCTTAAGCACCAGCACTGTGATCCCCGGATTGTCGCCCGGAATGATCCGCTTCACCTTTTTCTCATACCGATACCAGTCATATATCATGGACCGCAGACTAGTGCCGCGGTTATACCCGTGGATCAGCTGCAGCTGATAGGTCGTCGGCCCTGCAGAAGCCAGGGCCTTATCAATTACCTTCATGGCTTCTTCCTGCCGCAGGCCGTGGAGATCGATTCTTACAAAAGCTTCACTCATTTGATCTTCCTTTCTGACTGATCCGCTTCGCACCGGGGGACAAACTACCCCAGAGGTCGCTTTTTCCACACATGGGGACAAACTACCCCAGAGGTCGTTTTGCGACAAACTGCCCCAGAGGTCACTTTTTCTCGACGGACCGGAATTTCCCGACCAGCCTGACTTCCTCAAGATTGCTGATCCTGTCAAGTTGCTCCTGTGTAATGCCGCCTTCGCTCTCCACTTCGATCACATAATAATAGAATCCAAGCTCGCTCCCCTCGGGCCGGTCATGAAGCGTCACGAGCTCAACGCCGGAATCATGGATCTCGACGATGATGTCATCGATGCGGCTGGCCTTGCAGGTCGCCACAAAGACTGCCCGCGGGAACTCTTCGCCTTGGGGCTCTTTTGCCGAAAGAACATAGAACCTGGTCTTGTTGGCATCTGTGATCTGCACGTTCTCTGCCAAAACATCGAGCCCGTAAAGCCCTGCCGCCCCAGGCGCCGCGATCGCGGCTATGGACTTATCCTGCTGCTCGGCGACATATTCAGCTGCAGCTGCAGTGCTCGCCTTCTCTTCTGTGACCGCGTCCGGAAGATGCTCCTTACGCCATGTTTCGCTCTGCTTGATTCCCTGCGCGTGGGAACAGACTGTCTTGATATCTTCGATCTTAGCGCCGGGCACTCCCATCAGCGTCTGGCTGATCGGCAGGATGACCTCTCCGATCACATAGACGTCGTTCTGTTTGATCAGCGCATCCACATAATTTGTCACCGCGCCGCCAAGTGTATTCTCCTGCGGAATCACTGCATAATCTGCTGTTCCGTTCATGACATCGGCGATTGCTTCATCCACAGTTCCCTTCGGCATCATAGTCTTTGCTTCCGGAAAGAAGAACATAGCCGCCTCTTCTGTATATGTGCCCGCCGGTCCGAGATAGCTGACAGAGGCATCTGCCATGAGGATCGAACTATCGCCGGAGTCTGGAGTATCTGCAATGGCAGATTCATTATTACCGGCTTCGTCAGTGCCGGCGGCTTCAGGTGCCGCTGTGCCGGTCTTTTCCCCGTCTACTGTTTCAATGGCCGTCGTGCTGTCTTTTGACACACCGGCAGAATTCCCGCATCCGGCCAGACCGATGCTGCCTGCGCAAAGCAGGATGAGTAGTGTTTTATTTAGGTTTTTCATAATTTATCTCCTTCTCACACATTATACTAGAATAAAGCGACCTCTGGGGTAGTTTGTTGACATGTGGTGATTATTCCACATCTGTCCACAAACTACCCCAGAGGTCTATTGCTCCTTGTTTATCTGTTGGTGTTCCCGGCCAAGTATTACCGGGCCGTTATTTCAACTTATCTTTCCAGCGGCCAGGTGCTGCCGGGCCAGTCAGCGCCGCCGGACAGCGCCTCATAGGTGTTGATCACGACAGCCGTGTTCTCGTCAACGTGCTGCATGACATATTTCATGTGGTCCTCCGGAATGGCTACGCAGCCTCCGGTAAAGGGCTTCGCAGGGCCAAAACAGTGCAGGAAGATCGCAGAACCAAGCCCCGGCGTTCCCGCCTCGTTGTAACTGATGTTCAGGCAGTACTGGTAGTGATAAATGTAATCGATGATGTGCTCGGAATCGCCGCTCGCGAGGTCGAGATCGGGCAGATCCTTGATATTCACAAGCTCATTGTAGTGGAAACCTTCGCGCGGGTCGCCGGACCAGTAAGTATCCTGGTCGACCTTCACGTAAGGAATCGCGCAGCCCGGATCATCCGCAATTCCGAAGGCGCGGTTGAAATGGAAAACGCCGGTCGGTGTTTTGGCATCTCCTTCTTTGGTCTTGCCGAGGCCGTTTTTGCCGATAAAGCCAGGGGTTGTCATGACCATCTTCCAGGTGCCGTCCGCCTGCTTTTCGTGCAGGGAGACCCAGGCATCGGTAGCCGTTTCGCTAAATGCTGCTACGATCAGCATCTGATCGGCGGTCGCGGCGGCATCCAGATTCGCCACCCATTCGGGAGAGTCCGTTTTAATCCCTTTGTATTCGGATTTCTTTGAGGCGTTGCTGCCGCATGCTGCGAGACCTGCGGCCAGAACCAGCGCTAATACTATCGCTAAGATTCGATTTATACTTCTCATTTTCATAGTGTTTCTATCCTCCTTGACACATAATATGGCAACAAACCACCCCAGAGGTCGTTTGATCCCCTGGGCCTCTGCCGCTGCGCTTTCAGAGGCAGGTGCTGTATTCGCTGCGCCGCATCCGTACAGAGGCAGGGCCCGCGATTGCTGCCGTCAAGATCATTGTTATAAGTCTCCTTGCATGTTTGTTAATCATTTTATGTCCTTTCATTCAGTTCCTCGATCCTTGCAAGATACTTCTTCTTTCCCTCGTCAGATAAAAGAGAGTATTGATACTCCATGAGCGCTGTCATGATCTCATCCGCGCTCCTTATGCCGAGATTTCTTATATGCAAAAGATCGGTTCTATTGTCAATGCGATTTACAATATTACCTACGTTCCTGATCCCTGCTCTCCACAGACAATTATACGAACGCACAGAAAGTTCCAGATTATCCAGGGGTGTCTCCAGAAATTCCTCCCCCAGATAAACAGGGAAGCGCAATCTCTTCCCGTACTTTCTGTAAATGTCGTCAAACTCCCTGAAATTTCTCCTCTGTTCCATATCCGTCTCCTTCCCCCGCTTGTCTGAGATCTGACAGCAGGATATGCCATGAGATCTTGCGGATTCCTTTCGTATGGTTGAACAGATATGTCACATGCGATTCCATGGTCGATTGATTGCGGCTGCGGCCGACGCAGTGGATCCGGCAGTCCCCTGTTGTGCTGTAGATCTGCTCGAGCTCCCTGTCGGCCGTCAGTGTTTTGACAACTGCGGCATATTCCTCCGGAATCGCTTCGATATCAATGATGTACCGAAGGCCCCCTCTCGTCTTCTCTTCGTCGATGACCGTATGGTAGCCCTTGATCACGCCGGCCTTTTCCATCGAGTCCATGCGCTTTTTGGCAGAAACCCGGGAGATCCCGGCCGCTTTCCCGATGTCGGAATAACTCATGCGGGCATTTTCCCTGATCAATTCCAATATTTTCTGATTGATCTGATCCATAGGCGCCTCCAAAAGCGTAAATCTCGTTGATGCAAATACCTGTTCATAGCAGCATACAGTGTCGACTCTGTAAGAAAAGTGTACTAAAGCCGCCGAGGGGTTACAATACTGTGAATTTCAAAGCGAATAATAATAGTTACATTTTGTCCGACTAATAACATTATATCATATCATTTCGCTCCTTTAGCTAAACATTTAGAGAATAGACACGGGGCCTCTGGGGGCGCACACAGGGACCTCTGGGGTAGTTTGTCCACAGGTGTGGACAAACTACCCCAGAGGTCGCTTTTTATTTTTAAGTCTTTTCAGAGTAGAATCGTCAAAATACTGACTGTTATGATATAAGGAAACAATTTTGAATGCCATTAGGCAGAACGGAGGTTAGTATGTTTGACATCAAGTGGAAAAACTGCGGTTTGCTGGGAGCCGGCATCCTTCTGGGATCCTACGGACTCCGTATTCTGACAAGCAGGGACGCAAAGAAAGCATATACACATGGAACCGCGGCAGTATTTCGCATGAAGGATGAGGTATTAAAGGATGTTTCCCTGATCCGCGAGAACTGCGGTGACATTGCTGCAGAGGCCAAAGAACTGAACGAGAAGCGTCAGGCTATGGAAGAGGCACAGCAGATCGAGGATGCGAAAGCGATCCTGGCAGCTGCGAATGTGAGCGCCGAATAAAAAAGTAAGTGTAAAAGTGTGAGTCAAGATGAATTGTAAAATTCTACATGAAACCCATGGCCGGATGCGGGTGCGGATGCTGTTGAAACGGATGACAGGAGCACAGGCAGACCGGCTCCATTATTATCTGCTCTCCCAGGAAGGCGTCATGAAAGTGACGGTTTCAGAGCGCACGATGGACGCCACGATCCTGTTCGAACCAGACGTGGCGGGCGCCAGAGACGCCGTGGTGGCGGCGCTGGCATCCTTCGATTTTATAAAGTCCCCGGTGGATGTGCCTGACCATACCGGCAGGGAACTGAACAGGGACTTTGAAGACAAGCTGTTCTTCCTGGTGGCCCGCCGCGCTGTCAGCCTGTTCATTCTGCCGCCTGTGCTGCGGAATCTGGTCTGTCTGACGAAAGCGGCACACTATATCGGCAGCGGCCTTAAGTGCCTGGGGAAAGGGCGTCTCGAGGTACCCGTCCTGGATGCGACGACAATTTCCGTATCCATCCTGCGCGGAAACTGGTCGACCGCCGGATCTGTCATGTTCCTGCTGGACGTCGGCTCCCTTCTGGAAGAGTGGACGCACAAAAAGTCCGTCGACGACCTCGCACGCCGCATGTACATCAACGTAGACAGCGCGTGGGTCAAAACAGAGAACGCCGAAGAGGTGCTCGTGCCCGTCAGCAAAATAGTGCCGGACGACCACGTTGTTGTCCGCACGGGCAATGTCATTCCGCTCGACGGTGTAGTCGTCGCCGGGGAAGGTGCGGTTAATCAGGCTTCCATGACCGGCGAGTCTCTCCCTGTGCGCAAGGAAACCGGTGCCTACGTCTATGCGGGAACTGTCCTTGAAGAGGGCGAGCTGGAGATCTGTGTAAAAAAGGCGCTCGGAAGCGGCCGCTACGACAAGATCATCCACATGATAGAGGAATCCGAGAAGCTTAAGTCTTCCACGGAAGCACGCGCGGCTCATCTTGCTGATTCTCTGGTCCCCTGGTCACTGGGCGGTTCAGCAGTGGCATGGCTGCTTACTCGGAATGCACAGAGGGCTCTCTCTTTTTTGATGGTCGATTTCTCCTGCGCGCTTAAGCTGGCGATGCCGATCTCGGTCCTCTCCGCGATGCGCGAATGCAGCGATCACCACATTAATGTGAAGGGCGGCAAATTCCTGGAAGCGGTTTCATCGGCAGATACGATCGTGTTCGATAAGACCGGCACGCTCACGCGCGCCACGCCGAGTGTCCGCAAAGTGGTTGCATTCGGCGGTCAGGATGAAAATGAAATGCTGCGCCTGGCGGCATGCCTGGAAGAGCATTTCCCGCACTCTATTGCAAATGCAGTAGTGAATGAGGCCCAAAATCGAGGCCTGGTCCACGAAGAAAGGCACACAAAGGTTGAGTACGTCGTCGCTCACGGTATCGCGAGCTCGATTAACGGCGTACGGGCACTGATCGGAAGTTATCACTTTATCTTTGAAGATGAAAAGGCTCAAATGCCAACAGATGAGACCGATCTGGAGCATTTTGCGGCGCTTCCGGACGACTGCTCGCTTCTGTATTTAGCCCTTGACGGAAGGCTTGCGGCCGTCATCTGCATAGAAGATCCAATCCGTGAAGAAGCGATTCGCGTTGTAAAGGACCTGCATGATGTGGGATTTACGCGTGTCGTCATGATGACCGGTGACAGCCGGAAAACGGCTGCTGCCGTAGCGAACAGACTTGGAATGGATGAGTTCTATGCCGAAGTGCTCCCCGAAGATAAGGCAGCCTTTATCCGCCGGGAACATGATGCGGGAAGAAAGGTTGTGATGATCGGAGACGGGATCAACGACTCTCCTGCCCTTTCCGAGGCAGACGCGGGCGTCGCGATCGCTGCAGGCGCGGCTATCGCAAGAGAGATCGCCGATATAACGATTTCCGCGGATGATCTGCGGGAACTTATCGTTCTGCGGAGGATCAGCAACCGGTTGATGGACAGGATCGACAACAATTACCGGCGCATCATGCTCTTCAACGGAGGGCTGATCGCCCTCGGCCTCTTTGGAGTAATGCCGCCGGCCAGTTCGGCGCTCTATCACAATATTTCGACTATCTATTTCAGTATAGACAGTATGAAGAATCTTCTCTAAATGCTACAGAAAAACTGGAGGACCTCCGGGGTTAACTGCCCCCGGAGGTCCTTCAGTTTTACTGAATTCAGTATTTCTGTATTCAGTTTTTCTATATTCAATTTTCATTACCCGCACTTGATGTCGATCGTGTCCGTGGCGATGATCTCATCGACCGTCACGTCGAACATTGCAGCAAGGATCACCATATTGTCGATCGTAGGCATGGCTGTTCCGTGGATCCACTTGTAGATCGCCTGCGGTGTCGTGAAACCGAACACTTCCTGCATATCCCTTACAGTCATACCCGCACCGATACGCATACGGTTGATGTTCTGTCCGGTTGCGACAGTGTTGATCATAGGAAATCTCATCATACCGCACCTCCTATACACCGGCAGCGCCGGCGTACAGGAGAGCCGGTCATACTGCCTTTTTATCTTTTGGTTTCAATCATGTATTCATCCGTATCTTTCTCCCCCGAGGGGTTCGGAAGTGCCAGATATATATCAAAAATCCGCTTTTTCATTTTTTTCTCCTTTCCTTCTTCAGGAATATAAAAAAGCCGCTTGTCTTTTCGGACAAGCGGCAGTGATCATTTCAATTGGTCCGGTCACACGTTGGCGCGCACAGCGTCCCCGTCTTCCGGAAATCCACTTGGTCCGTTCATATTAAGGCAAGCACGAATAAGCCACTCCGCTTCTTTTGCGGACGGCATATTTGTTCCCTGAAGATCAAACTTATAATCTGAATATCTCAAACTGTTTGTAAATATCTGCAGCATTGCCTCTCCTTTCCGGACCATCAGCCCTTTTTTGCTATTTAATATAACACGAGTGATCATGTCTGTCATTATACTTGTAGTATAATTTTTCAGGCCCTTGAATGAAAAACTAAATTCTACCCTGTGCCGGAATTTAGTCTTTCACAAATGTGCCGATTCCTGTAGCATGTCGTATTGTCTCCTACTCCGCAG
>CACZXG010000060.1 GCA_902785055.1 uncultured Lachnospiraceae bacterium | reverse complement strand
CAATACCCTCTGGCAGCCCGGAACAGACCACGCTTCCATAGCAACGGAAGTCAAGATCATCAACAACCTCAAGGAACAGGGCATCAGCAAGCAGGACCTGGGCCGCGAGAAATTCCTGGAGTATTGCTGGGACTGGCGCAGGGAGTACGGCGGAAGGATCGTCAACCAGCTCAAGAAGCTGGGATCTTCCTGTGACTGGGACCGCGAGCGCTTCACCATGGACGAGGGCTGCAATAAGGCCGTTACAGAAGTCTTCGTGAAGATGTACAAGAAGGGCTGGATCTATAAGGGCAGCAGGATCATCAACTGGTGTCCCATCTGCAACACCTCAATCTCCGACGCGGAAGTGCAGTACGAGGAACAGGCAGGCCACTTCTGGCATATCAAGTATCCTCTTATCGAAGAAGACGGATCGATCTCCAAGACAACTTTCCTGGAGTTTGCGACGACACGTCCCGAGACTATGCTCGGCGATACAGCAGTTGCAGTTCACCCTGAGGATGACCGCTATAAAGATCTGATCGGCCGCTATGTATGGCTTCCCTTCGTGGACAGAAAGATCCCGATCGTCGCCGATGAATACGTAGACAGAGAATTCGGTACCGGCGTCGTGAAGATCACTCCTGCTCACGACCCCAACGATTTCGAGGTCGGTAAACGTCATAACCTGCCCGAGATCAATATCATGAACGACGACGCCACCATCAATGAGAACGGCGGCAAGTTCTGCGGCATGGACAGATATGAAGCGAGAGCGCAGATCGTCAAAGAGCTCGGTGAGATGGGACTTTTAGTCCGCATCGAGGACTACACTCACAACGTAGGAACCCATGACAGATGCGGCACAACCGTTGAGCCTTTGATCAAGCAGCAGTGGTTCGTTAAAATGGACGAGCTTATCAAGCCTGCAGTCAAAGCTGTCAAAGATGGCGATATCCGTCTGATCCCAAAGAGGATGGAGAAGACCTATTTCAACTGGACAGACAACATCCGCGACTGGTGCATCAGCCGCCAGCTCTGGTGGGGCCACAGGATCCCTGCTTATTACTGCGGAGAGTGCGGTGAGACGGTCGTCGCCAAAGAGGCCCCTTCCGTCTGCCCTAAGTGCGGATGCACACATCTCACTCAGGATCCGGATACCCTCGATACATGGTTCTCCAGCGCGCTGTGGCCTTTCAGCACTCTGGGATGGCCGGAAATGACAGAGGATCTCAAATATTTCTATCCGACGGATGTGCTGGTCACCGGCTATGACATTATCTTCTTCTGGGTTATCAGAATGATCTTCTCCGGCTATGAGCAGATGGGTGAGAGACCCTTTAAGAGTGTTCTCTTCCACGGACTCGTAAGAGATTCCCAGGGCCGCAAGATGTCCAAGTCCCTCGGAAACGGCATTGATCCTCTGCAGATCATCAGGGACTACGGCGCGGACGCTCTGAGAATGACGCTGATCACCGGCAATGCGCCCGGAAACGATATGCGTTTCTACGATGAGAGAGTCATCGCGAACCGAAACTTCGCCAATAAGATCTGGAACGCCTCCAGATTTATCATGATGAACCTTCCTGAAGAAGGATCAGCTGATGAGGCGGCTCTTAAGGCACTTATCAGCGAAGACAAGGTGCCGGCCGCGATCCAGGCGGAGGACAAGTGGATCCTGTCCCGCCTCAACGATACTGTTAAGGCAGTGACGGATAATATGGATAAGTTCGAGCTTGGCATCGCAGTCCAGAAGATCTATGACTTTATGTGGGACGAATTCTGCGACTGGTACATCGAGATGGTCAAGCCCAGACTTTACAAGACGGATGACAAGGACAGCAGGATGGCTGCTCTGTGGACCCTTCAGAAGGTCCTGATCACAGGCCTCAAGCTTCTTCATCCCTATATGCCTTTCATCACCGAGGAGATCTTCACAACGGTACAGAGCAGCGAAGAGTCTATCATGATCTCTTCCTGGCCGGTATTCCGCGAAGATTTCAAATTCTCCAAAGAGGAAGAGACGATCGAGAATATCAAGGACGCAGTGCGTGCAGTCCGCGCAGTCAGAAACGACAGACAGGTCGCACCTTCGAGAAAGGCCAAGATCTATGTGGTATCTGACAAGAAAGAAGTCCTGGACATGTTCTCAGACAACAAGGTATTCTTTGAGACTCTGGCTTCCGCTTCCGACACAGTTCTGTGCACAGACAAATCGGAAGTCCCGGACGGCGCGCTCAGTGTGATCCTTCCCTTTGCAGCGCTTTATCTGCCGCTGGCAGACCTGATGGATGTTTCAGCAGAGATCGCAAGACTCGAGAAGGAAGAAAAGAGACTGCAGGGAGAGCTTAAGAGAAGCGCCGGAATGCTGAGTAACGAGAAGTTCCTGGCTAAAGCTCCCGCCGCCAAGATCGAGGCAGAGAGAGAAAAACAGAGAGCATATGAAGAGCAGATGAAGGGTGTCCGGGAGGAACTGGAAAACCTTAAAAAGCTCGGATAATTAACCATTGATCAATTAACTGATCGATCAAAAGTGCAATGCGCGGCCGTTACGACCGCGCATTTGCATATCCTTATCCATCAGTTTCAAAAAAGGAAATTCCGGCATGAGCATCGACAGACATAAACAGACCGCTATCAGTATGCGTGAGGCGGAAGATTACCTTGACTCCACTCCAAGGTTCACGAATAAGAGTTCTCTCGATAATATCAGGAAGTATCTCGCAAGATTCGGCCATCCTGAAAAAGGGCTTAAGATCGTCCATGTCGCCGGCACAAACGGGAAAGGAAGCGTATGCTCGCAGATAGCTTCCTGCCTGCGGGAAGCCGGCTTCAGCACAGGACTGTTTATTTCGCCTCACCTCTCTGTGATACGGGAACGAATAAGCATAGACGGCGAAATGATCCCTGAAGAAGATTTCCTGGCTCTGTTTTCGAGAGTAAAACAGGAATGTATCAGTGCCGCAGAGGAGGGGCTTCCGCATCTTCTGTATTTTGAAATGCTCTTTATGATGGCAATGCTCTGGTTCTCCGAAAAAAAACCGGACTACGTGGTTCTCGAGACAGGTCTGGGAGGGCGTCTTGACGCGACAAACGCAGTGGAAGAGAAGGAAGCTGCCGTTATAACCAGGATCGGCCTGGACCACACAGCGCTTTTGGGAGATACAGAAGCTGAGATCGCAGCAGAAAAGGCGGGGATACTGCGCAGCAATTGTCCCGCCGTCTTTCTCACAGAGCCCGAAGAGGCATATAAAGTGATCCTAAAAAGAGCCGGAGCAGTCGGCGCACCGGTATTTGAAGTGTCCGCGGATATGTGGAAAGTCAATCGGGCGGACGATAATGGCATTGATTTTTCACTGGACAGTCGTTATGATAAAAATCTGCGGATCACTCTCAGAGGCGGAGCTCTTTACCAGTGTGAAAACGCTTCACTTGCGGCGACCGCCTGCGGGATCCTTCTGAGAAAAGAAGGAAGATATGACCCGGGAACTATTGAGAGAGGGATCGGAAAATGCTTCTGGCCCGGAAGGCTGGAAGAGATCCTGCCTCACGTATGGATCGACGGAGCGCATAATCCCGACGGGATCAGGGCTCTTTTAGAGAGCGCAGGAAAGATCCGCGGCCGAAATGATCACGGGGAAAACGGACGTATGATCCTGCTCTTTTCCTGTGTGAGCGACAAGGATTATTCGAAAGAACTGGAAATGATCTGCAGATCCGGAATATTTACGGATTTAGTCGCTGTGCCGATGACCGGAAAGAGGGCACTGGATGCACGTTCTCTCCGGCAATACATGAACAGATACTCCTCAGGGATGATGATCCACGAAGCGGCTTCCGTGAAAGAAGCAGTTGAGAGATTCATAAACGGCAGAGATCTCAAAGACCTCGTCTTTGCGGCGGGATCCCTGTATCTTATCGGAGAGATGAGAAGTCTTATTTTAAGTCAGCAGTGAATAAGGCCGCGCGCCTGCCTGTCATGAAGGTAAATAGATGATATTATTCAACAGCCTGACATTCCTGTTCAGGTTTCTCCCTATATTTTTATTTATATATTTCCTTACGCCCGCGAGATTCAGGGAAGTTGTCCTGTTTTTCGGGAGCATTATTTTCTATGCCATGGGCGGGCTGCGTATGGCTATGGGGCTCACCGCCCTTACCATCATCAACTATATACTCGGACAGATGGTGTTCTCGGCCGATAAGGGCGGAGTAAAGCCGGCCAATAAGAGGGCCTTTTACGCCGCGATCGCGATCGACGCCGGTTCGCTCATTCTCTTTAAGGTCCTGTCCGGGCTTAATAACAAAGTCGTCCTGCCGCTCGGTTTCAGTTTCTATCTGTTCAAGATGATCTCTTACCAGGCGGATCTTTTCCGCGGTGAGATCACGAGGCGCCCGGATATCATAGACACAGTGGTCTATTTTACCATGTTCCCGCAGGTGACCCAGGGCCCGATCATGCGGTGGAACAACGTGGGATTTGAAAAGAGAGAGAGAACGGTGTCCGCCAAAGCGTTCAATGACGGTTTGTTTTTCTTTGTTCTCGGACTCGGGATGAAAGTCCTCCTGGCGGATCCTTTGAGTATGCTCTGGTTCGAGATCGAAAAGATCGGATTCGAGAGTATATCAACGCCTTTGGCCTGGATGGGAGCCATAGGCTTTTCCTTGAGACTGTATATGGACTTCTGGGGCTATTCTCTTATGGCAGCCGGGATCGGCATGATGCTCGGATTCCACTTTGTCGTGAACTTTGTCCATCCTTACTGGGCATGCGGCATCGCGGAGTTTTATCGCAAATGGCACGCGACGCTGGGCGCCTGGTTCCGCGATTATGTTTATATCCCGCTCGGGGGAAGCAGAAAGGGAAATTTAAGGACGATCCTGAATCTTTTGGTCGTGTGGATGCTCACAGCGCTGTGGCATGGCATTACTCCCAATTACCTGATCTGGGGAGGCGTACTGGCGATCCTGATCATCTGGGAAAAATTTGTGGTGGACGGCATTATCTCCTCATTTCCTATCATCGGACACCTTCATGTGTGGCTTTTCATACCGCTGACGTGGGTGATATTCGCGATCCCGGACCTGAAAGAGCTCCGCATTTATTTTGAAAGACTTTTTCCTTTTTTCGGAAACGGCGTCAATGTCAATACCGGAGATTTTATGAAACAGGTTCTGGTCTACTGGCCATTCCTTCTCGTAAGTCTTCTTTTGTGTACGCCTCACTGGTACAGGCTTATTGTCAGAAACAGGAAAAAGCTTCCCGTAATACTGATCCTGGCAGCTGTTTTCTGGATCTGTGTTTACCGGATAACTATTTCCGAGAGTAATCCTTTTATGTATTTCAGTTTTTAACTCATCGGAGGATATTTCCTTGAAATTTTTACAGATGCTGTGGAGGAGGTACACGCTGCTGTGCGTGCTGATCATCACCTCGCTCCCGCTCATGATAATAGGCTGGACGGGCAGAAGCGGCCTGTACAGCGAATATGAGCTCACGCCTCTCACTAAGCCCGCCCTTGCGCTGGTCATGGAAGGCATCCACGACGGGGTCTATCCCTGGCAGAGTCTGATCGGGCCTGAGGAAGAGGTGGAAGAAGCTGATGAAGCCGCAACAGAAGAGATCGCGGAGGCTTCGGCAGCTGAAGCTGTCACTTCCGAGAGCGGAAATCCGGCAGCCGGATACGCGGAGGCAGAGGATTCAGCTGTTGAGGTTGTGGAGGCAATCCCTGCGAACGCGATCCGGGGAGGTACGGATACAATTCCCGAGGGAGTCTGCAATCCTGTTATGCAGGCGGAGGACTATGACGTTGTAAATGTGGCCTTCCTGTCTCCCGACGATACCGAGTACAACACGGACACGGAAGGTATATTTGCCAAAAATGGGATCTATTTCAAACTGGGATCAGTAGATCCAACCTATTTCAGTGACGCTCTGTTCATCGGCGACTCCAGGACAGTGGGATTATGCGAGTATGGAAGCCTTAAGGGGAACGCCGCGTTCCTTGCCAAGGAATCCATCAATGTCTACAACATCCTTGACAAGGAACTGTGGTTCACGGACAATGACGAAGAAGGATGGGACGCCACTGTGGAGGATACCCTTAAGGACCGCTCCTTCGGAAAGATCTATGTCGCCCTGGGCGTAAATGAACTCGGGATCGGCAACACCTATATGTATTATGAGAAATACAGGGAGCTTCTGGAACTGATCCGGGAGTATCAGCCGGATGCCCTGATCTATATTCAGGCGATCATGCACGTCTCTGAGGAGAAGAGCAGTTCCGACAGCTGCAGGAACAATACGGTGATCTGTCAGAGAAATTACGCGATCAGTACTTTGGCAAACGGACGTGATATTTATTATATCGATATGAACCCCTACGTCTGCGACGCATACGGCGATCTTCTCCCTGAACTGTCCGGAGACGGGATCCATCTCAAGGCTTCCGCGTACGAGAGATGGGATCGTTCGCTGATGGAAAATGCAGCGGTCATAGGAGAATAATGGTCAAAATACATAAAAATGGCTTCTCATAAAAAAGGGGGCGCAGTAGAATGAGAGAGATGGAGTTCAAGATGGAAAGGGAAGGGCTTCTGAAGGAAGGAGATACCGTAACCATCGTGGAAGGTGTGCTGCCCAGCAATTACTACTATACGATCCATCCTTCGCTTGCCATGAGCGGGAATTATCCGTTCAACGAGCGCCTTCTCGCAAGAGAAGGAAAGGTGGAGGCAATCGAGCAGAATGAGCGGGGATTCTACGTAAAGGTAATTTTTGAAGAGGAATAAAAGATCAGGAGGCGAACTTGAAAAAGGTAATCGCAATATTACTGTCAGCTTTTATGGCGGCAGCTGCGCTGTGCAGCTGCAGTCCGCAGAATACCGAGACGATGTCGAATGCCCAGAAGGCCCTCGAAGAGGGTGACTTTGAGAATGCCGCAGCACTCTATCAGGCGGCGGTCGACGAAGGCAAACAGCTTCAGGCCTGTTATCGCGGTAAAGGTATTGCCCTTATGGGCCGGATGGAATATGAGAACGCGGCGGAGGCTTTTAATAAAGCTCTGGAGTCCGGGACTTTCATAGAAGAGAAGATCTATCGCGACGGTATGGCTGACGATATCCGCAGGTACCTCGCCAGCTGCTATATCCACAACGGAGAGCCGCAGAAAGCGATCCTGGTCTACAATGCACTGATAGAAAAAAATGACAGCAGTGTTTCCCTTTACACGGAGAGAGGAACGGCGAAAGCTGCTGCCGGTGATCTGGAAGGGGCAAAAGCGGATTTTAACAAAGCGATCAATATGGACAGGGGAAACTACGGGCTGATCCTGAATATCGCCCAGACTCTGGATCAGTACGGCGGAAGGAGTATCGGCGAGGGATATCTTGCCGGAGCCGGTTCCATTGAAGGGCTTGACCCGGTCCTGAGAGGAAGGATCCTCTATTTCATGAGAGATTATCAGGGCGCGGTCGACCTGCTCAGCCAGTATGCCGCTGCGGATGAGTCCGCGGCAATGATCGTATGCAGATGCTATATCGCTCTGGGAGATACGGAAGCGGCTAAGGGGGTCATTGACAGTTTCGGGGATAAAGTTGATACTTCGGCGGAACTTCTGGGTCTTCTGGGGTCGATCCTGATGAAGCAGGAGAAATACAGCGAAGCTGCCGAAGTATACGAGCGGGCCGTTAATGCCGCCAAAGAGAGCGGTGATCTTCAGGTCGCTCTGTACAACAGGATCGTCGCGTATGAGTATGCCGGAGAGTTCGAAAAAGCCAAAGAGCTGCTCGCCGACTATCTGCAGCAGTATTCCGGAGATGAAGACGCGAAACGGGAACTCAGATTCCTGAAAACAAGATAAGAAATAATGCACTGCAAACAGTGTTATGCTATACTTTGACTGCAATTACACAATAAGAAAGGTGACTGGAAAATGATTCGTAAATTAATTGAGGGGATCACCGCCAAAGACGCTCCTGTCGTTGTAGGACTTGATCCGAATCTTTCCTTCATTCCGAAGTTTATCTTAAAGAAAGCGGAGAGCGCTGCAGAAGGGGATATTCCGGAGTACTGCGAGAAGGAGAATGTGATCGCGGCGGAAGCTGTATGGCAGTTTAATAAAGCGATCACGGATGCTGTGTACGATATCGTCCCCGCTGTAAAGCCCCAGGTGGCGATGTATGAGCAGTTTGGGATCCCCGGCATGATCGCGTACCGCAGGACGGTGGACTATTGCAGATCAAAGGGACTGATTGTGATCGGCGACGTCAAGAGAGGCGATATCGGATCCACCTCCGAGGCCTATGCAAGAGGGCATCTCGCGGGTACGGGATTTGACGTGGACTTCGCCACAGTCAATCCATATCTCGGCTCTGACGGAGTAAAACCTTTTATTAAGATCTGTAAAGAGCACGACAAAGGGATATTCGTGCTTGTAAAGACCTCTAATCCTTCCAGCGGCGAGTTCCAGGACGTGCTCACCGGTGACGGAAGGGCTGTATATGAACTTGTAGGAAAGATGGTCAGGGAATGGGGCTCAGAATGTATGGAAGGCGTATACAGCAATGTAGGCGCCGTCGTAGGAGCAACATATCCCGAGCAGGCCAGGATACTGAGGAAACTGATGCCGCACACCTTTATCCTTGCACCCGGATACGGGGCGCAGGGGGCGACAGCAGCAGACCTTTGCGGATTCTTCGACGCCGACGGCCTCGGCGCGATCGTCAACTCCTCCAGAGGCATCATAGCTGCCTATAAGAAGGAGGCCTACAGCAGATACGGAGAAGAGGGATTTGCTGATGCGGCAAGAGCTGCCGCGCTTGATATGATCGAGGATCTGAGGGGAGCGATCCACGGAGGAAGAACGGTCTGGAACACAGGCCGCTGAATAAGCAGATATTAATAAGGGAGATAATTTAAAAAATGGAAGAGTACAAGAAGAATTTTATCAATTTTATGGTGGACTCACATGTTCTCAAATTCGGGGAGTTTACATTAAAGAGCGGAAGAAAGTCACCGTTTTTCATGAACGCCGGGGCATATAAAACCGGCTCACAGCTCATCAAACTCGGTGAGTACTACGCAAGAGCCATCAATGATAAATACGGGCTGGATTTTGACGTGCTGTTCGGACCTGCCTATAAGGGAATTCCGCTGGCAGTAGCCACTGTTATGGCGATCAGCAAACTCTACGGCCGCGACATCAAGTACTGTTCCAACCGCAAGGAGATCAAGGATCACGGCGACAAGGGAATTCTTCTTGGAACCCGTCTGCACGACGAGGACAGAGTCATGATCATCGAGGATGTCACGACATCCGGCGCTTCCATCGCGGAGACTATTCCGATCATCCGCGCCCAGGCGGACGTCGATATCGTGGGACTCATGGTCTCTTTGGACAGAAGAGAGGTCGGTCCCAAAGGCACGATAAGCGCGCTGGACGAGATCAGGGAAGACTACGGATTCCCGACAAGCGCGATCGTGACAATGGATGAAGTTCAGGAGTACCTCTACAACAGGCCGATCGACGGCAAGGTCCTGATCGACAGGAAGATCAAGAAGGCACTCGACGATTACTATGCCGAGTACGGAGTGAAAAAGGCATAAGACATTCTGAGGCGGCTCCGCTGTCCCTTTCGGGGACGGCAGAGCCTGCTTTATTGGAGATAAAGCATGGAACTTACAGATCTAAGGTACACACTGGCTATGGACAGGATCCGCGCGATACCGGGGGAAAACCTGACCTCGCCCGGATTCGTGCAGTATTTTGAAGACGGAGCACAGTGGCTCCTTCTCATGGAAGAGGAGGAGCGCTTTCTTTTGTCAGGGGACGCAGTCAGTGCGGACATTGATCTTCTGAAAAAGAGAAACCGCAGGTTATACGAGGAGATACTGCCGGAAAACTATGCGTCAGGCTGGGCTGATCCGGAATATGCATCGGAGCGGCTTGGCAGTGAAATGGGGCCTCTTCTGGCGGCGCTGCGGTATGAGATCAGAAGCGCGCTGCCCTTTGTATACAGGCTGATGCGTGAACGCGTACTGATAAGGGCAGAACTCTTTCTTGAGGTTTACACAGCCTTCACGGTCGCATACCACGAAAATCGCGGCATTCCGGCAAGCGCGCAGGTGAGGAGCATCATCCGCGGGTATCTTGCGGATTATGCGGAAGAAGAAATGACTGCCTATCTTAAAGATAAGCTTATTGAGGGGAGTCCCAGGATCTATGACCTTGCAGCAGGAGACTGCACTGATCTGAGGAATCTGTATCTCACAGGCGAATATGTCACGGATGACGAGATCCGCAGCGCTCAGCACATTGCCGGACTTTCCGAAGAGGAGATCAATCTGATAGCAGAAACTATTACAGAGGGTTACCGGAGGGGATTCATTAACGGAGGCAAAAACCTGGCTTCGAAGAAAACCGTGTCCGTGATCATCCATCTGGGATTTGAGAGGATCCTGCAGGCCTGTATAAAAAGATTTAAGGGATACGGCCTCAGGACGATCCTCCCCGCTGAAGTTCCTACACTTTTCCACTCCTTCAGCAGGGGGAGCATGGGATACGGCGGAGCGGACCCGAACCCGCAGTACTATTATGACCACAGGGAGGACCTGGCGCTGTTTCTGGACGAAGGACTTCGCATCAGAAGACTGGAGGGCCTGACAAACGCTTACAGAAGGCTGAAGGAGAAGACAGTTCTCTATGCCGGTCCCGCTGTTCTTGAGACTTTCGGCAGCGAACCTTTTTGCCCTTCACACACTCCTTTTGCGCCGCGCTATGACGAGGTACAGCAGAAGATCTGCACAGATTACAGCATTAAGGCAGCCCAGCTCTACAGCGACGCGGTCGTGGCAAAAGACAGAAGCTTCACAGTCATCGATTTCCCCCTTCCCTCCATCGCGGAAACTGACGAGAAGTACAGGGAGATCTTTGACGCTGTCACCAGGATCAATACACTTGACAACGAACTTTACGAGAAGATCCAGGGCAGGATGACAGAAGTTCTCGGCTTTGCAAGCCGCGCTGAGATCCGGGGCAGGAACGGGAACAGGACGAATCTTACAGTGAAGCTGTTTACGCCGGATGACCCATCCATGGAGGCCAACTTCGAGAACTGTACGGCCGATGTCAATATCCCGGTGGGAGAGGTCTTTACGACACCGGTCCTTGAAGGCACTGAAGGACTGCTTCATGTAAAGGGAGTGTATCTGGAAGGTCTTTACTTCAAAGATCTTGAGATCCGTTTTGAAAACGGAAGAGTAACGGATTACAACTGCGCCAATTTCGAGAGCGATGAAGAGAACAAGAACTATATAAGGGAAAACATATTATATCATCACGAGCATCTTCCTATGGGAGAGTGCGCGATCGGGACGAATACCACTGCCTACGCGGCGGCGGCAAAATACGGCATCTCCGGACGCCTTCCCATTCTGATCGCGGAGAAGACAGGCCCCCATTTTGCGGTGGGAGATACCTGCTACTGCAGGGATGAAGAGAACAGGGTGTACAATCCGGACGGGAAAGAGATTGTTGCCAAGGACAATTCCGTCTCCATTCTAAGGAAAACAGAGCCGGAAAAGGCATATTTTGGCTGCCACACGGATATCACGATCCCCTACGAGGAATTGGGAGAGTTCACTGCCGTAAGAGCAGACGGTTTCAGGACTCCGATCCTTTTGGACGGAAGATTTGTGCTGGAAGGGACGCAGATCCTCAACATACCTTTGGACGAAATGGGTGCAAATGAATGATGAGGCGATTTTTTATGTGTTGCACATAAGAACTGTTTTCGATAAACTATGCTTGATAGTATGCCTGATCAAAACAGGCTCTGTTTGTATGTCCTGTTAACGGACATTACGCATTAAGGAGGAACTATGGCACAAGTTGGAATAGTAATGGGAAGTGATTCGGATCTGTCGGTGATGAGCAAAGCCGCAGAGATCCTTGACGAGTTTGGGATCAGTTATGAGATGCACATTATTTCGGCGCACAGGGAGCCTGATATCTTTTTCGAATGGGCGAAAGGTGCTGAGGAGAGAGGGATCAAGGTCATCGTGGCCGGAGCCGGAATGGCGGCCCACCTTCCCGGAATGTGCGCGGCTCTGTTTCCCATGCCCGTGATCGGTATACCGATGCACACAACTTCACTGGGAGGAAGAGATTCCCTTTATTCCATAGTTCAGATGCCTTCCGGGATACCTGTAGCCACTGTCGCGATCGGCGGCGGCAAGAATGCAGGAATCCTCGCCGCCAAGATCCTGGCTGTCAGCGACCCGGAGCTTCTTAAAAAGCTCAAAGAGTACAGCGCGAACATGGCGGCTGAAGTAGAAGCCAAGGATAAAAAGCTTCAGGAAAAAGGATACAAAGATTACAAGAAGGATTAAACGTAAGGAGAAACAGCAGATGGGATTGGATTACAAGAGTTCCGGAGTCGATATTGAGGCAGGATACCGCAGCGTGGAACTTATGAAGGAACATGTAAAGCGCACTATGAGACCCGAAGTTCTCGGCGGACTCGGCGGCTTTTCAGGCGCTTTCTCCCTCGGGAAGATCAAGAATATGGATAAACCGGTCCTGCTTTCCGGAACGGACGGTGTAGGGACCAAGCTCAAGATCGCTTTTTTGATGAATAAGCACGATACAGTAGGTATTGACTGCGTCGCCATGTGTGTCAATGACGTTGCCTGCGCAGGCGGCGAGCCCCTGTATTTTCTCGACTATATTGCCTGCGGAAAGAACGAGCCCGAGAAGATCGCAAGCATCGTCAGCGGAGTCTGTGAAGGCTGCATCCAGTCCGGAGCGGCTCTGATCGGCGGAGAAACAGCAGAAATGCCCGGATTCTATCCCGTAGACGAATATGATCTGGCCGGATTCGCGGTCGGCGTCGCGGATGAGAAGGATCTTATCACCGGCGAGAATATAAAGCCCGGTGACAAACTGGTAGGCATCGCTTCTTCCGGCGTTCACAGCAACGGTTTTTCTCTCGTAAGAAAGATCTTTGATGTTAATGAAACGAACCTGAGAAGATTCTACCCTGAGCTTGGCATGACTCTCGGAGAGGCGCTCATTACCCCCACTAAGATTTATGTTAAGGCGCTTCGCGCTGTAAAGGAAGCAGGCATAACCGTCAAGGGATGTAGCCATATCACCGGCGGCGGATTCTATGAGAATATCCCGAGAATGCTTCCCGACGGAATCGTCGCAAGAGTTCACAAGGACAGCTATCCCGTGCTTCCGATCTTTACTCTGATGCAGAAGAAGGGCGAGATCGAAGAGAAGATGATGTACAACACCTTCAACATGGGAATCGGAATGGTTCTTGCTCTCGATGGCGCGGACGCGGACAGAGCTGTACAGGCCCTTCGCGCGGCCGGAGAAGACGCCTACGTGATCGGTGAGACCGTGAGCGGCGCACAGAAGGGAGTAGAATTATGCTGAGAGTTGCCGTTTGTGTGTCGGGAGGAGGAACAAATCTCCAGGCGATCATCGACGCGATCGGGAGCGGAGTGATCCGCGATACAAAGATCGTACGCGTCATCAGCAATAATAAGAACGCCTATGCGCTGACCCGCGCTGAGTCCGCGGGAATCGAGGGCGTGTGTGTCTCACCCAGGGATTATGAGACCAGAGAACTGTTCAATGAAGCTCTGCTGGCCTGCCTTGAAGAAGCAAAGCCGGACCTGATCGTACTCGCGGGATTCATGGTAGCGGTGCCCGCCTGCGTGATCGACAGATTCAGGGGACGGATCATCAATATTCATCCCGCCCTGATCCCTTCTTTCTGCGGAAAGGGCTATTACGGCCTCCATGTTCACGAGAAAGTTCTTGAGCGGGGCGCTAAGGTCACCGGAGCTACCGTTCACTTCGTGGACGAAGATCTCGATCACGGACCGATACTGCTGCAGAAAGCCGTCGATGTTAAGGAGGGCGATACGCCCCAGATCCTGCAAAGACGCGTCATGGAGGAAGCTGAATGGATCATTCTTCCCAAAGCGATCTCGCTGATCGCCGAAGGCAGAGTCACGATCGATGATAACGCGATAGCACACATCAGAGAGTCATAAGAAAGGGGAGTGCAAATGAAAGTATTACTGGTTGGAGGCGGCGGAAGAGAACACGCCATCGCTGAGGCCATCAGAAGAAGCCCGCAGGTAGATAAACTGTACTGCGCCCCGGGCAATGCCGGCATAGCCAAGATCGCGGAATGTGTCAAAATAGGGACAATGGATTTCGATGCTCTCACAGCTTTTGCTTCTGAAAATGAGATCGATCTTACGGTCTGCAGCATGGACGATCCGCTCTGCGCAGGTATCGTCGATGCCTTTGAGGCAAAAGGCCTCAGGATCTTCGGCACTCCTGCAAATGCGGCGATCATAGAGGGAAGCAAAGCGTTTTCCAAGGATCTCATGAAGAAATACGGGATCCCTACAGCCGCTTATGAGATCTTTGATGATCCCGATAAGGCTCTTGTCTATCTCGAGACAGCGAAGATGCCCATCGTTTTAAAGGCATCCGGACTGGCTCTCGGAAAGGGAGTCCTGATCTGCAATACTCTGGATGAGGCAAGGGCAGGTGTCGCGGAACTGATGATGGACAAAAAATTCGGAGATGCGGGCAGCAAGATCGTTATCGAAGAGTTTATGACCGGACGTGAAGTATCCGTACTGGCTTTTGCTGACGGCAAAAACTATAAGCTCATGAGCAGCTCCCAGGATCACAAGAGAGCCGGCGACGGAGATACCGGTCTCAATACAGGCGGTATGGGAACCTTCTCCCCCAGTCCTTTTTATACAAAAGAAGTGGATGATTACTGCCGTAAGCACATTTACCAGAAGACTATGGATGCCATGGCTGCGGAGGGAAGACCTTTCAGGGGCGTTCTGTATTTTGGCCTGATGCTCACTCCTGACGGACCCAGAGTACTCGAATACAATACTCGTTTCGGAGATCCTGAGACCCAGGTTGTACTGCCCAGGCTCAAATCCGATATCATAGAGATCATGCAGGCATGCATTGACGGAAAGCTGGACAGCGTGGAACCCGAATTTGAAGACAACGCGGCAGTCTGTGTGGTCATCGCTTCAGGAGGATATCCGGGAAGCTATGAAAAGGGCAAAGTGATCACCGGCCTTGACAATTTCGACGGAAAGGAAGGCTATTTCTGCTTCCACGCGGGAACTTCCTTTAACGCAGACGGAGAGACTGTCACCAGCGGCGGGCGTGTCCTTGGCGTCACAGCTCTGGGAGACACGCTGATCGAAGCAAGAGCGAATGCTTATAAAGCTGCAGATTGGGTTCATTTCGACGGTGAGTACATGAGACATGACATAGGTAAAGCGATCGATGCTGTCAAGTGACGCAGACACCGGACCGAAGGCAAAGAGTTGTTCAACTCAGATTGGAGAATATCATGGAAAATTGGAGTAAGAAGTTCAGTAAAGTACTGACAGCCGCAGGGATCAGCGCGATCGTAGCAGTCAGTTCCCTTGTGATGCCGATTGAGGCCTCCGCGGCGAGAACTGTGACGGACAATGTCATGATAAGAAATGACGCGACTACAGAAGCAGGGATCATCGGCAGCCTGAACGAAGGCGACGAGGTACAGATCCTCGATGTCCTGCAGTCCGCAGACGGTTATGCATGGTACTATATCCAGCTCGATAACGGCGCAACAGGTTATGTGCGCAGTGACCTGATCGAGGCGGACGACAGCGAACTTGCCGCTTTCCGTGATAATGGACAGGAAGAGACACAGGCCGCGGAAGAGCCGCAGGCTGCTGTAGAAGAAGAGCCCGCTGAACAGGAGAATGCAGAGCCTGAAGAGGCTGCGCCCGCCGAGACTGAGTCCGCTCCCGCACAGGAAGCTCCGGCTGCCGCAAGTGCCGGCACGGAAGGCTATGACGCCACGAAAGATCCCAACGCTAACTACAGAGCGGGTTATGAACAGGAAGCAGACGGCACTGTCACATGGTATGTGTACAATGATGACAACGGAAGCAAGGTAAG
>CACZXG010000059.1 GCA_902785055.1 uncultured Lachnospiraceae bacterium | reverse complement strand
CGCGTCCGTCGATCGTCAGGCGACGGTCGCGCGCGCCGCCGGAGCCGGCGCCGCCCCACCGGCGGGCGACGAACGGAGTCGGATCGTCGCCGAGCCAGACGGAGAGGGCATCGTCGCCCCAGACGATCCGGAAGTCGAACCTGCCGGGAAGATCGCGGAGCACGTATTTGCCTTGCGCCGCCTCTTTCGGCTGGTGGCCCCAGTAGGCGCCGTTCAGGCTCAGCATCGTTCCGCCCCATTTCGGGTCGGGATCGACGAACACCTCGTGCAGCCGGTCCTGGAAGAAGGGCGCGCCCTCCGGGTCGAGGTCGAACCCCAGGTTGGAGTAGCAGCCGCGCTGCGTCCGGTCCCACTCGGCGGTCCCGCGCAGTTCGAGCGCGCCGGGCACGGGGACCGAGAATCGCAGCACGTCGTTGTAGCGGCCGGGGCGTGCCGGGGCCGCGCACCAGCCGTCGCCGGCGAACCAGTGCGCGTCCGAAAGGACGGGACGGGAGGTCCCGAACCAGCCGCTCCCCGACCAGCCGTTCGCGAAGACGCCGTTCGCCGAGAAGCGGACCGGGATCCACGCGCCCGAGTCCCATTCGAGCGCGACGCGGGCGTCGTCCGCGCGCCACGCCGCGAGCGCGGTCTCGTCCGGCGCAAGCCCCGCGGCCGGGTCGAGGAGCCGCTCCGCCTCGCGGCGGACGCCCTCCGGGTCGCCGGCGCGGCGCAGAGCCTCGATCCGGAGCAGCGCGTCGGAGTGCGGGCCGACGAGCCCGCGCAGGACGGTTTCCAGATCGGCGGCTCGGACGAAGAACGGATCGTCGAACACGATCGTCGCGTCCGGGGTCCGCAGCCGCTGGCGCGCGGCGGCCCCCGCCTCGTCCCCGCGCAGCAGGGCGATCGTCGCGGCGAGCCGGGCGGCGAAGGCGCGGATGCGCCGGGGCTGCCCGGGATCGTCGCGGACGCCGTCGGCGATCCGTTCGCACCGGTCGGCGAACGCGGCGTCCGCGAACAGGTCCCGCTGGTCCCGGTTCGCGAGCTTCGCGAGGCGGAGCTCGGCGACGACCCACCACAGGCCGGGCGCGGACTCGTCGTGTCCCGCGTCGCGGCAGGCGTCCGCAGAATTGAGGCGCTGACCGGCGACAATGTACGCGCTTACTATGAGGATCTTGAGAAGAAGATGCATGAGGCGGCTGCCATGGTCAAGGCAACTCCTGACACATTGGCTGACCACATCAGGAAGCTTCAGGATGAGCTCAAGGCTGTCAAGAGCGAGAACGAGTCCCTCAAGGCCAAGGAAGCGCAGAACGCTCTCGGCGACGTCATGGACAAGGTAGTGGAGATCAAGGGCGTGAAGTTCCTGGCTTCCTCCGTCAAGGATGTCGACATGAACGGACTCCGCGACCTTGGCGACCAGCTGAAGGAGAAACTCGGCAGCGGCGTGATCCTTCTCATCTCAGAGAAGGGAGGCAAGGTCAACCTGATGACCATGGCGACAGACGATGTAGTCAAGAAGGGAGCTCATGCGGGCAACCTCATCAAAGCGATCGCCAAGGAAGTCGGCGGTGGTGGAGGCGGACGTCCCACAATGGCACAGGCGGGCGGCAAGAACCCTGCGGGCATTGACAGTGCTCTGAATGCGGCTCCGGCTGTTCTGGAAGGCATGATCAAATAATCATCTGAATTGTGAGACCGGTGCACCGGGAACCATGTGATTCCCGGTACGCCGGTCTTTTGTCGTTCACGCGGTTCGATCCTGCAGATTCTTCTAAAACATGTGCGGTGCTTCAAAAATAAACGCTATTTGCATTATTTTGGTGCTAAGCTGCACAGATTAGTGTTAAAATAAGATTCGTGGCGCGGTGAGGGCGCACAAATACAGTTTAGAAAGCAAACTATATGAATATTACGGTTTATTTAGGCTCTGCCTCGGGTAATCATCCCGGGTATGCACAGGAAGTCATCAAACTCGGAACATGGATCGGAAAGTCAGGTCATCGGCTGATCTACGGCGGAAGCAGGATCGGACTTATGGGTGAACTGGCGGAAGCGGTCCTTCAGGCGGGCGGCGAAGTCATCGGTATAGAACCGGGATTTTTCGTGGACAGCTGCCTGCAGCATGACGGGATCACACAGCTCATCGTCACAGAGACAATGGCGGAGAGAAAAGAGAAGCTGATCGCACACGGGGACGCCTATATCGCATTTCCCGGAGGAACAGGGACACTTGAAGAGATCTCAGAGGTGATGTCCCAGGTGAGGCTGGGCCACAACGATAAGCCGTGTATTGTTTTTAATCTCAACGGCTATTATGAACCTCTTCGGCAGATGCTGGACGTCATGGTCCGGGAGGGATTTTTGGATGAGGAGAGCAGGAGCAGTTTTCTGTTTCTGCCGGATGTAGAGAGTATAGCGCGGGCGCTTGAATAAAGCCCGGACGGCAGGAGGAAAGGAGAGCTCAGGTGGATAAGAGAACTAAGAAAGACCTTGAAAGACTTAACGAGCTTACAAACAGAGAGAAGGATCTGCTCAAGGGCCTGTACGGAGATATGTTCGGCTCATCGATCAGGAAGAATTCAAAAGATATCTTCGAGGATACAGATTCCTCCCGGAAGCCGTCTGCAGCCGAACTTCTTGATCAGGCAAGACGGAAACGCCCCGATCCCTTAGAGGACGCGAAGAAGGCACTCAGGGAGGCCCAGGACCTTATGTCCCGCACAGAGGAGATCGCCCGGAACATGGACGAATCCAATAAAAAGAAGATGGAAGAACTCATGAAGCTGACCAATGAAACCGGAGAAGTGCGGCCCGTCGGGATGCCTCAGGGCGCTTCTAAGGGCGGAGAGTCCGCGGCGGCGACAGGCGGCCCGGGTTCCGAGGGGCAGGAAGAGGAGCAGAAACCCCAGGAACCCGAGAAAGATCCCATGGAGGAGCTGGAATCCCTCGTCGGCCTTACGACGATCAAGGATGACGTCAAGGAGCTCATGGCATTTGTCAAAATACAGAAGATGAGAAGCGATGCCGGCCTCAGGTCAGTTCCCGTATCCCTTCATCTGGTCTTTACAGGAAATCCCGGAACAGGCAAGACTACTGTCGCAAGGATCATCGGAAGGCTCTATAAGCAGATCGGCGTGCTCTCCAAGGGACAGCTCGTAGAGGTGGACCGCTCCGGACTCGTGGCGGGATATGTGGGACAGACTGCGCTCAAGACCCAGGAACAGATCAAGAAGGCTATGGGAGGTGTTCTGTTTATTGATGAAGCATACGCGCTGGCACAGAAAGACGACGCCTTTGGCCAGGAAGCCATAGACACAGTCCTCAAAGCCATGGAAGACCACAGAGACGACCTGGTCGTCATTGTGGCGGGCTACACAAAGCCGATGGAAAAGTTCATTAACAGCAATCCCGGACTGAAATCCCGTTTCAATAAGTATTTCGAATTCCCGGATTATACAATTGACGAACTCGAAGCCATCTTCTACCTCAATTGCCGGAAGTATGACTACATTGTGGAAGAGGACGCGAAGAAGCAGATCCGCGCACGCATCATCGGCAGAAAGATGATGAGGCAGGAGAATTTTGCCAATGCGCGTGAAGTCCGCAATATGTTCGAGGACATCATCACGAATCAGGCGCGCCGCGTGGCAGCCATGGAGAATCCGACTCACGACGATATGATGAGGATCACGATCGAGGATCTGTCCGACGATATCGGCGACAAGACGGATACTAAAGAGCTTGAGAAGATGATGGAAGCTGCTAAGGATGTGAGAGTCACAGAACTCGAGATGCCGGGCAGCGAGCCTGAGAACGGGGATCCCGCACAAGAGAAGGCGGAAGATCCCGCTGAGGCAAAGACAGAGAATCCGGAAACGACAGACATTAGTACAGAGGAATAAGCGAACGATCATGGCAGAACAAAGAGACGGAATGATCACTGTGCGCAGTGATCTCCACGATTATATGGAACAGATTGACCAGTACACGGCACAGCTGCCGCTGACGATCAGGGAACAGATGAGACAGGCTCTCTACAGAGAGTATGACGGCGATTACGCGGGTCAGGAGAAGCTCTGCAGAGAGATGCTGGAGGTATTGCCGGACAGTGCCGACGTGCTCTCCATGCTGGGCAGGTGCCTTATGTCCCAGGGGCGTTACGATGAGGCGAGGGAATATCTGGAGAAGGCAATGGAAGCAGATCCGGAAGACCAGAACACGATCATCAGCCTCGGACAGGCCTGCCACGCGCAGAAGGATTATAAGAAAGCGGCGGAACTGCTTGGTGGTATTTTCCCTCCTAAGGACTACCATCCATTCTACTATACGGTATACGCAGAAAGTCTCGAGAGCCTGGGGCAGAGAGAAAAGGCCAGGGACATCTACCGCAAAGAGATCTCGATCTGGGAAGAATCCCGTATCGTCCGTTCCGTGGAGATCCTGGACGGCTGCTTCGTCCGGACGCTCTATCTGGACGCCATTCTGGGCGCAATGGAGCTCACAGTGGATATGGGAGTTTACAAACGATTTCTCGCGACTGTTACCATGGACGCAGCCATGCAGAGAAGGCTGGCACAGAATATCTCTTATCTGAGTACAGCGCTGACAGTACGCACTTTCCGTATTCCGTTCCGCTCTCTGGTCAGGGAGATCGAGGAACAGGGCTATCTTTTGGACAGCGAGCACTATCCCATTATTGAGAACGCATACCGCTCGGTGGAGTCCTATGAATATCACGAGGATAACGCTGTGAGCGCCATGATGGAAAGTTTCCTCTCTGCGGAGAGCAGAGCGCCCATGGCGGGGGACAAGGATGCGGACAACAATGACAGGCTTACTGTGCTGTCCTATGAGTGGTACATGACCAGATACATAGAGAACCACGGAGAAGAACTGCTCTATGTTTCTGAGAAATATCCTCACACATATATCAGAGCCGTCACATTCCTGGATCAGCTGCAGACTCTGGGAGCCGAAGGCATGAGAAACGCGATTCTGGACAAACTTGAGACTTTTGATGAGATCAAGGTACCCAGGGAAGCCCTGGAAGCAGGTATGGAAGAGGCTTATCAGAAGGCACTGAAGCGGAAGAAAGAGCCGGTTTATCTCACGGAAGGCAATGTGACCTATAAGAGAAGCGGTAAGAAAATACTTCCCAATGATCCTTGTCCGTGCGGCTCCGGAAAGAAATACAAGAAGTGCCACGGAAGAAAGTGAATCAACTGATGAAGATAGATCCGAAAGAACTGTACTCGATCAGTTTTTATGAATACGGCGAGGCATATTTTGGCAGCTGCGGAGGAACGCGGTACAGACTGGCCAGAGAACCTCTGAAAAATGTCCATTACACCCCTGTGGACCAGAGAGACCCCGCGGTCCTTCTGGCGACAGTGTGGCCGGAGCCGTACGCTTACGGCGCGGCGGACCCTGAAACTATGACGAGCAGCGAATTCGAGTTTTCGGCAGAGGGACTTGCCGCGGCGGCGGAATGGCTTAACGGCAGGATTACAGCGGAAGAAGAGTGAGTATGAAGATAACACACATATATCACAGTGGTTTTGTGATCGAACTTGAGAGTACAGTGCTGATCTTTGACTGGTACTCGGGGGAACTGCCGGATTTTGACCCGGGCAAAAAAGTGTTTGTCTTCGTGACTCACGGACACGCGGATCACTATTCCTCCAGGATATGGACACTTCGCGGAATGTATCAGAATATCTGCTACATTTTGGACTGCTGTACGGCGCCGGAGCAGAAGGGTGATAATATCTTCCATGTGCAGCCCGGAAGGCATTACAGGATCAGAAATACACTTGTCTATGCGATACGGTCCAACGACGAGGGAGTAGCTTATGTTGTCAGCGCGGAAGGATACAATTTCTTCCACGCCGGAGATCTCAACATATGGCACTGGAAGGATTCACAGGACGATCAGAACGCCTATTCTCTTAAGATCTTCCGAAGGCAGATCGAGAAGATCAGCAGCTGGTGCTTCGACGCGGCGATGATTCCGCTTGACCCAAGACTTGAGGACAACGCCCCGAACGCGATCATCGAATTCATGAGCACGGTGGACTGCAGGCATCTGTTCCCGATGCACTACTGGAACCGGCGGGAAGAAGCGGCCGGATACCTGAGGGATGTAAGACTCGATCCCTTCAGGGACCGCATCTGTTTTCTAAGCGAAATGGAAGTTTAGTGAGTGAGTTTTTTGTATTGGACCGGAGCGGGAGCACCGGTCCTTTTTTCAGCACAATTTTCGGGAAATATTGTGAAAACAAGCCCCTCAGAGCACCATTGTTTTGACGAATCGGGATATTACTGCTATTCTTAAAACAATGACAGAAAGATCTGGTGTAGGAGGATGGAAATGAGCAAGAGATTGATATCAGTACTAGTGACTGTCTTTACAGTAATGCTTCTGGCAACTGGCTGTAACTCTGATCAGAAGGCGGTTACGGAGTCTGTGGAGGGCTTTCTGAATGCCATGGTCGCCAGCGATATGGAGAAGGCTTCCCAGTATGCCACTGAGGAGTTTATGAATAGCGACACAATGAAGCTGATGAAGCCGGATTATCTCGCCGACACTTTCTATGAGTCGATGGGGGTCGTGAAGGACGATCTGGATGAGCAGGCGCAGAACGCGGTCAATGAATACGTGAAGAATGTGGTGGATAAGGCCTACAAGAGCTTTGAGATCCAGGATATCAAGGTGCAGGAGGATACTGCCGCGGTCACTGCAAAGATCACTCTCGGGTATAATCCGGAGGCTTCATCTGCCTTATCTGATGACACCAGCAGCGTAGTGAACGAATATCAGACAGAGCACTACGACGAACTGGTCGCCATCTATACTCAAGAGGGCGAGAAGGCAATGAATAAAAAGATCTTTAACGATCTGATCCCCATTGTCATCGGCAAGATGCAGGAGGCACTCGAGAACAGCGAGCCTTCTGAAGAGAAAACGATCCTCTCGCTTGTAAAGAAAGACGGAAAGTGGCTGGTCACGGATCTGGAAGAGAACAGACCCGGAGCTGCCGCCGGAAATACCGCCGAAGAAGCCGCAGCAGCCGTGAATACCGCTGAAGGGACAGCTGAAGCCGGTACTGCGCAAGAGGCCGCAGCAGAGGCGGCAACCCAGGAGGAGACTGCCAAGTAATGCCGATACCGCTTAAACTGCAGGTGTTCGAGGGACCTATGGACCTTCTGATGCACCTGATCGAAAAGAACAAAATAGATATTTATGACATACCCATTGTCACGATCACCGATCAGTATCTGGAATATGTAAGACAGATGGAACACAGTGACATGAACGTCACCAGCGAGTTCCTTGTCATGGCTGCGACACTCCTCGATATCAAGAGCCGCATGCTCCTGCCCAGGGAGGAAGATGAGGAAGGCGAGGAAGAGGACCCCAGAGATGAACTGGTGAAGCGTCTTTTGGAATACAAGATGTACAAGTTCATGTCGGAGGAACTCAGAGAAAAGAGCCGGCAGGCAGGTTTGAGCTATTTCAGAGAGCAGGATCTTCCGGAGGAGGTGCGCAGTTACGTACCTCCTCTCAATTATAAAGAGCTCATAGGAGACCGAACGGCGCAGAGCCTTAAGAACGTCTTCGCAGAGGTGCTAAGGCGCAAGAAGAGCCGAGTCGATCCTATACGAAGCGGATTCGGAAAGATCCACAGGGAAGAGATCAGCGTCTCGGATAAGACACTCTTTATCCGTGCTTATCTCGCGAGTCATCCGCATGCGGATTTCAGGGAGATGCTGGAACGCGAAGACAGTAAGGAAGAGATCATCGTGACTTTCCTGGTGATCCTTGAGCTGATGAAAAACCAGATGATCAGAATCACGCAGGAGGAGACTTTCGGCAAAATAGCGATTGATCTGGTCGATCCCAATGAACCTGAGCCGGAGGTGCTGCCTCAGGAACGGGAGGCAGAACCGCAAGAGCGGGAACCAGATCCGGCTCCGATTCCGGCAGATATGGAAGCGGAGCCTGAACTGATCCTGCCTGAACCTGAAGAGGAGCCTGAACCGATCCCGTCGGAACCTGAAGAAGGGCCTGAACTGATTCCGGAGGAGCCTGAAGAGGAGCCTGAACCGATCCCGGCGGAACCTGAAGAAGGGCCTGAACTGATTCCGGAGGAGCCTGAAGAAGAGCCTGAACCGATCCCGGAGGAGCCTGAACCGGAACCGGCCGGGAGAACACATCTTGTTGGAAGACCCAGACAGAATAAAATGACCGGCAGCCGCCGTTTCTTCCCGCGCGGAGGCAGGAGAACGAGCGGCAGCATATACCGAAACGCGCGCAGCGTCAGGATCTGGAATAGAAAAAGAGACCTCGGAAGCGTATTGAGACAACTAGGAAAGAGAGGATAAGGAGGCACGATATGGCAATCCGGTACAATGAGCAGACACGCACTTTTCACCTTTACAACGACAAGATGAGCTATATCATGCGGGTCATGGAGAACGAGCAGCTGGAGAACCTCTATTATGGCAGGAGAGTATCGGACGAGAGCTCTTTTGACCTCTATCACGAAGTGGGGATGCGCTCCCAAATGTCAATTTGCGTTCCGGAGCCCGGCCTGCTCTCCATGCAGTATACCAGGCAGGAATATCCTTCTTATGGTACCGGTGATTACAGAAGCCCCGCTATGACGATCCTGCAGGAAAACGGGAGCAGGGTCACCGAGTTCCGATATAAGGGTTACCGGATTCTGGAAGGAAAGCCTTCGCTGCTCCCGCTGCCTGCTGTCTATACAGAGGACCCCGGGGAAGCGCAGACACTTGAGATCACGCTCCATGACAGCGTGATGGACACGGACCTGATCCTCAGCTATACCATTTATAAGGATTATGCGGTGCTCGCAAGAAACGCAAGGTTCGAGCATCACGGCAGCACTCCGATCGTACTGGAACGCGCAATGAGTATGTCCGCAGAATGGTCAGATATGGACTTTACGATGATCAATCTGGCCGGCGCCTGGGCGAGAGAGCGCTATGTCAAAGAGAGAAAGCTTGAAATGGGAATCAGCGCTGTACACAGCCTGAGCGGCACCTGCAGCAGTGCGGAGCACAATCCTTTCCTGGCTCTGGCGAGACCGGGATATACGGAGGAGCAGGGGGAAGTATATGGATTCAGCCTCCTTTACAGCGGCAACTTCCTGGCGCAGGCAGAGGTATCGACTTTTGATATGACCAGAGTGATGATGGGGATCAATCCCGAGAACTTCAGCTGGGAGCTGGCGCAGGGAGAGACTTTCCAAACCCCGGAGGCTGTAATGGTCTACAGCAGTGAGGGGCTCGGAGGCATGAGCCGGACATTCCATAAGCTGTACAGAACCCGCCTGATGCGCGGGAAGTGGAGAGATCTTCCGCGCCCGATCCTTCTCAATAATTGGGAGGCAACTTATTTTTCATTCAATGAAGACAAGCTGATAGACATCGCTTCCAAGGCAAAAGAGTGCGGAATTGAGCTCTTTGTCCTGGACGACGGCTGGTTCGGAAACAGAAATGACGACCACAGAGGACTGGGAGACTGGTACTGCAATATGGATAAGATCCCTTCGGGCATCGACGGGCTATCCCGCAAGATCGAAGCGCTGGGAATGAAATTCGGCCTCTGGGTAGAGCTCGAGATGGTGAACAAGGACAGCGATCTTTACCGCAGCCATCCCGAATGGGTCATCGGGGCACCGGAGCGCTTTGACTGCCACGCCCGCCACCAGTATGTCCTTGATTACTCCAATCCGGATGTTGTGGAGTATATCTATAAAATGATCTCCGAGATCCTCAGGAAGTCCCGGATCTCTTATATCAAGTGGGACATGAACCGCTATATGACAGGGCCCTTCAGCACGGCGCAGTGGACTCAGACTCACAGCAGCAGCGGCGCATGGCCGGCAGTCCGTCAGGGAGAGATGATGCACCGCTATATCCTTGGGGTATATTCTCTCTATGAGAAACTGACCGGCGAGTTTCCTGACATCCTTTTTGAGAGCTGCGCGAGCGGCGGCGCCAGATTTGACGCGGGAATGCTTTTCTGGGCGCCCCAGGCCTGGTGCAGCGATGATTCCGACGCTTATGAGCGGCAGAAGATCCAGTACGGCACCTCCTATGTTTATCCGATCGTGAGCATGGGATCGCATGTCTCCGCAGTGCCCAACCACCAGCTTCTTCGCACTACACCGCTGCAGACCCGGGCAAATGTGGCATATTTTGGCACTTTCGGATATGAGCTGGATCTTAACCTTCTCTCTTCGGAGGAAATTGATCTTGTGTGCAGACAGGTCCGCTTCATGAAAGACAACCGCGAGCTGATCCAGATGGATGGTGACTTCTACAGACTCAGAAATCCCTTCAAGGGCAATGAGACGGCGTGGATGGTGGTCTCCGGCGATAAGAGCCGTGCTCTGGCGGGTTTCTACCAGAGACTGAACAAAGTAAACGGCTCCTGGGAGCGTCTGAGACTTCGCGGACTTGATCCCGACAAGCTCTATGAGGTTCGATGCGATATAAGCCCGGACCTGAAAGCTCCCGCGCAGATCCTTGCGATCTACGGAAATGACGCGAAATCGGACGGGACATGGGCGTTTCGTATGCATGGAAGCACGCTTATGTATGCCGGGATTCCGATCAGCAGAAATATCCTGACCCTTAAGGGCGGGGACTACGCGTCGCTTTTATTTGAAATCTCTGAAGTCTGATATTTCCGGATCTTGAAATTATGAGAACTATATCGCAATTTGACGCACAAAGATATAAAACGGAACTTGAAGGCCTGCGGGACGAAATGACCGACATCCTTTTGGAAATGGAACAGCGCCACAGCACTTCTTCCAGGGAGAATTTCTCCAAGTGGTGGGATGAAGGCGGAGCGATGCGGCACTATTTTGACCTCAAGGGCAAAGCGGAGAAGATCGAGCAGATTCTCGCCTTTTCCGTCATAGAAGAGGAGGAGTACCCCAAAATGCGCGGCGCAGCGCCTTCAGCTCGCGCAGGACGCAGCGGAACAGATCTGGAGGAACCTTAAAAGCCGGATGATAATGAAAAGAAGTGAGATGAACAGGCAAAGGACCTATGCGGCCATTGATCTTAAATCTTTCTATGCCTCGGTGGAATGCAGCGAGCGCGGGCTGAATCCGCTGACGGCCAATCTTGTGGTGGCGGACCGCAGCAGGACGGAAAAGACGATCTGCCTCGCAGTGTCTCCGTCCCTCAAGGCCATCGGGATTCCCGGCCGGGCGCGGCTGTTCGAGGTCACGGAAAAGGTGAAGCTTTATAATGCGCAGCGCCTGCAAGGGCTCAGGAAGCTGGGGATCAGTGACTTTGAGGGAAAATCCTGCGACAGTGAGGAACTGGCCGCCCATCCGGAGCTTGAACTGGATTTTATCGCGGCGAAACCGCGTATGAAGCACTATATGAATTACAGTGCGCAGATCTACAATATCTATCTCAAATACATTGCTCCGGAGGACATTCATGTCTATTCCATCGACGAGGTTTTCATTGACGTTACAGAATATCTGGATACCTATGCAATGACAGCAGCAGAACTGGTTCAGACCATGATCAGGGATGTGCTTAAGGTGACCGGGATCACTGCAACTGCAGGCATCGGACCCAATCTGTACCTTGCCAAAATAGCGATGGATATAGTTGCCAAACACATAGAAGCTGACGAGGACGGCGTGCGCATAGCTGAACTTGATGAGAGATCCTACAGGGAGAAACTGTGGGGGCACAAACCCATTACGGACTTCTGGAGAGTCGGCAGAGGATATGCGGCCAAACTTCGGAAGATCGGAGTTCTCACTATGGGGGATGTGGCCCGCTGCTCGGTACAGAACGAGGAGATCCTGTACAAGCTCTTCGGCGTTAACGCGGAGCTTTTGATCGATCACGCATGGGGATGGGAGCCCTGTACCATAGCGCAGATCAAGGCTTACAAACCGACTGACAACAGCATAGGCGAAGGGCAGGTACTTCACTGCGCATATCCGGCGGTCAAGGGAAAGCTCATCATGAAAGAGATGATGGACAAATTGATCCTGAAACTGGTGGAGAAGGGTCTTGTCACAGATCATATCGTGCTGACGGTAGGTTACGATATGGAGAGCCTGGAGATCCCTGAGATCAGGGATAATTACAGAGGAGAGATCACGAAAGACTGGTACGGACGCCTTGTTCCGAAGCACGCTCACGGATCTGTGACCCTGGATCGGCCGACATCTTCCACAAAGATCATCATGGACGCGGCGGAGAAACTCTATGACAGGATCGTGGATCCCATCCTTCTTGTGAGGCGATTGACTGTGGCAGCGGCCAGGGTACTCCCGGAGCAGGCGGCAGAAGAAAAAGATCAGATCTTCGAGCAGATGGATCTCTTTACAGATTATGAAGCGCTTGAGAAGGAGAGGGAAGCCCGTAAAGCTGAGCAGGACAGAGAAAAGCGTATGCAGAAGGCAATTTTGGACATTCGCAAGCGCTTTGGAAATAACGCCATTGTAAAAGGAATGAATCTGGAGGAAGGCGCGACAGCGATCGAACGCAATAGTCAGATCGGAGGGCACAACGCTTGAGTAATACAGTGAATGGGAATGCGGATGATTACCGCGATATCATTGATCTGCCGCATCACACGTCCTCCAGACATCCCAGGATGGCGGAGGAAATGCGGGCTGCGCAGTTCGCTCCCTTTGCGGCCCTTACAGGCTACGACGAGGTCATTGAAGAGACGGCGCTCCGCCGTAAGGCTCAGGTCATGGCCAGGGACCAAATGAAGGATTAAAGATATGTATTACATTACCGAGACGGATCATCTGGAGGATCCGCGGCTGCAGATATATACAAAGCTTTCTGAAACACAGTTGTATCATTGCAGGGAGCCTCATAAAGGCCTGTTCATAGCTGAGAGCCCAAAGGTCATCGAGAGGGCGCTTAACGCCGGCTGCAAGCCGGTATCGATGCTCATGGACTGTCAGCAGATGAGGGGAGAGGGCGCGGAAGTCCTTGAAAGGATTGGCGCAATGGAAGGCAATCCAATTCCGGTCTACACAGCTGAAGAAGCGGTCCTTCGAAATCTGACCGGGTTTCCCCTGACCCGGGGATGCCTGTGCGCGATGGAGCGCAGAGATCTCCCGTCTGTAGAGGAAACGGTCCGGGGAGCTTCAAGGATCTGCATTATGGAGGAAGTGGTCAATCCCACCAATGTGGGGGCAATCTTCCGTTCAGCAGCGGCACTTGGCATGGACGCGGTGCTCCTGACCCGCGGCTGCGCGGACCCTCTTTACAGAAGAGCGGTGAGAGTGAGTATGGGAACTGTCTTCCAGATTCCCTGGACTTTTGTCGGAGACCGCAAGGATCCAGGCTGGCCGCACCCGGGTATGGAGACGCTCAGAGGACTTGGATTTAAGACTGCGGCGATGGCGCTGAAGAAGGATTCCGTGTCCATCTCGGATCCGGAACTTCTTGCGGAGCCCAAACTCGCAGTTGTTCTGGGAACGGAAGGGGATGGTCTTGCGGACGAAACGATCGACGCGTGCGATTACACGGTCATGATCCCCATGTTCCACGGAGTGGATTCCCTGAATGTAGCGGCTGCAAGTGCCGTGGCTTTCTGGGAACTCAGGGACAGACAGTGAATTTACAAGCAGCAGAGTATTGACCAGATCTTTATAACTGTATTTTGACCTGACAAAAAAGAGATGCCGCATATGCAGCATCTCTTTTTATGATCAGCTATTTGCCTGAAACTTCGCTTTCTATTCGCGGATCGGGCATCAGCCGAGCAGTTCGATGAAATCGTCGCCGACCTTTACATCGCCGGTCTTAAGAGGACGAAGTGTGCTGTAGTCCTCCCAGTTGGTAACGATGCAAGGAGTTGTGACCTTGTATCCTGCAGCCTTGATCGCCGGGATATCGAACTTGATGAGGGTCTGGCCTTTCTTGACCTGGTCGCCGTCAGCAACGAAGACTTCGAAGTACTTGCCTTCGAGCTTGACAGTGTCGATACCGATGTGCATCAGGATCTCAGCGCCGTCAGCAGTGGTCATGGCTACTGCGTGTTTGGTATCGAATACCATTGTGATCTCGCCGTCAGCGGGAGCTACCAGCTCGCCTACTGTGGGCTCAATAGCAACACCATCGCCGAGCATGCGGCCTGCAAATGCCTCGTCCTCGACTTCGTTCATGAGGAGCATCTTACCTGTCAGGCAGGCGCCGAGAACCTCATCCTTCATCTTGGGAGCAGCGGGAGCAGCAGCTGCGGGAGCGGCAGCAGCGGGCTCTTCATCCTGGACTGCGGACAGCGGGATCGTGCCGTTGCGGAGCTTCTCAACGAGCTCTTCGAAGTTGGACTTAACGATTGTTACGGAAGGTCCGTAGATGACCTGGATGCCGTTGCCCTTTACAACGACGCCGGAAGCGCCGGTTCCCTTGAGCAGAGGCTGGTCAACCTTGGAGGCATCCTTGAGCGTAAGACGAAGTCTTGTGGCGCAGCAGTCGATATCGCCTGTCAGGTTGTCGAGACCGCCGATGCCCTTGAGGATCGCTGCGGACTTGGGATCTACGTTTGCAGCAGCAGCTTTGCCGCCTGCAACGCCGACACCGGTCGCCTTGCGGTATTCTTCTTTACTGATCATCTTGACTTCTTCGTCATCGCCTTCACGTCCGGGAGTCTTGAGATCCTTCTTGAGGATGAAGGTACGGAATACGAAGAAGTACAGTACGAAGTAGATCGCGATCAGAGGAAGCACGCGGATCCAGTGAGTCTTGGCATTGCCGGGAAGGATACCGTACAGGATCAGGTCGATCAGACCATCTGAGAAAGTGGTTCCGATCAGGACATCAAACAGGTCGCAGAGCAGGAATGCCATACCTGCGAATACTACGTGGATACCGAACAGTACGGGAGCGAGGAAGAGGAATGTGAACTCGATAGGCTCTGTGACACCGGTAAGGAAGGATGTAAGAGCTACGGAGAACAGCAGGGATCCTGCCTCTTTCTTCTTCTCGGGTCTTGCGCAGGTGTACATAGCAAGAGCAGCACCGGGAAGTCCGCCCATCATGAAAGGATACTTACCCGCGAGGAACTTCGCGGACTCGTCGAATACCTGGGTATTGGGATCAGCCAGCATTCTGAAGAAGATATTCTGGGCACCCTGTACCATTTCGCCGGCGATTTCTCTGGATCCGCCGACACCTGTCTGCCAGAAAGGCATATAGAAGATGTGGTGCAGACCGAAGGGGATCAGAGCACGCTCGATGCAGCCGTAGATGAAAGTTCCGAACAGACCCGCCGCATTGACGAGATCGCCCAGTGCATAGATACCGGTCTGGATCGCGGGCCAGATGAAGTAGCAGATGAAGCCGGTTACGATACCGAATACCATACACATGATCGGTACGAAACGAGTGCCGGAGAAGAAGGCCAGGGACTGGGGCAGAACCTGTTTATAGAACTTGTTGCAGGTAAGAGCCGCCAGAAGGCCTGCGAGGATACCGCCGAACACACCCATCTGCAGGGTCTGGATACCAAGAGCCGTAGCAATTGCGCCGTCCTTGACGTTGGGGCCGAGGCTGCCGTCTGCCAGAATGGAGCCGTCGATGGTGAGCAGTACGTTCATAGTCGTCAGCATGATCAGATAGAAGATCGCTGCAGAAAGAACCGCGACACCTTTTTCCTTCTTGGCCATGCCGAGCGCAACCGCCAGAGCGAAGATCAGTGCCAGGTTGCCGAATACTGCATTGCCGGCGCCGTTGAGCAGCTGGAAGAACATATACAGAATATTGCCTTCATGCAGAATACCTGACAGTCCGTAAGTAGCAATTGTCGTAGGATTTGTAAAAGAGCTGCCTATGCCGAGCAGAATACCTGCGGGCGGGAGTACTGCGATCGGCAGAAACAGAGACTTACCGATCTGCTGGGCGACCGCAAATGCCTGCGAACCGCCGTTACCTTTGTTTTTTGCCATAATTTTTCCCTCTCAATCTAAAAGGTAGTGTCAAGTTCACTACCTGTTTTTAGTTCATAAGCCTTGATTTTATGGGAGATTCAAATAAAAAGAGCATTGACCTCCCTTTTTGGTATAATGTC
>CACZXG010000058.1 GCA_902785055.1 uncultured Lachnospiraceae bacterium | reverse complement strand
GCGCTTTATACTACAGGTTTAATGACAAAGCGAACCGTATATGATACTGTAAACTCAACAAAAAAGGACAAGAGGTCCGGAAAGGAAAGGCTATGCTGCAGACACATGCAAACAGAATGAATAACACATATCGCCTGTTTGATCTTCAGGGAACAACTATGCTTACCGCCAAAGAAGCGGCATGGCTTATTAATGTATGCCTTCATAAGACCGGATCAAGTGGATGTCTGGGACCGGGTGCCTCCCCGCGAGCCTTGGAATAACCAGACAGATTACAGTGATTAATGCTGAGACTGCCGCTTGTCCGAAAAGACAGGCGGCATTTTTGTTTTTAGGTCTGTGGTGTAAACGGAAAGCATAGTGGTCTCCAAAACCTCAGATTTCGGATCATACCCGAACGGACCTGTTTTTGCTCTGATGATGTAATGGTGAGCATACTTGTCTGCCAGGCATGGCGTGCGGGTTCGAATCCCGTTCAGAGCTTTCCGGTCAGCTGTAGGGCTGACCGCTGTGGGAACATAGCTTTAGCGGCAGAGCTGTCGGCTGTTAACCGAATGGTCGCAGGTTCGAATCCTGCTGTTCCCGCTCTCTGGAGCTTCGTCCAATGGTAGGGCACCTGTCTTATACGCAGCTTATGCGGGTTCAATTCCCGCAGCTCCGATCATGCTTCTCTGGCGCAACAGGAAACGCAGCTGATTTGTAATCAGCGGATTGCCGGTTCGAATCCGGCGGGAAGCTCTCATGCCGGTATAGTACAAGGGCGAGTACGGGTGATTAGTAATCATTTGATCTCTGTTCGAATCAGAGTATCGGCTTCGCGGGTGAGTGGAACGGAATACCACTTCAGCTTCATACACTGACAATAGCAATTATGCGAAGCATAATTTTTCGACTCCTGTGCCCGCAAGCATATTGCAGAGTGGCCGAGAGGGAAGCGGCGTCGTCACATGGCGTTTCATGTCGGTTCGATTCCGATCTCTGCAACTTTGGGGCTTTAGCTCATTCGGGAGAGCATCTGTTTTGCAAGCAGAAGGCGGCGGGATCGAAGCCCGCAGGCTCCATTCAAATTATGTCCTCGGAGGCTAAAGACCTCCGGGGTAGTTTGTCCCCGTAGGCTAACGGAGAAACCGAGTGGCTACGACCCACTTGATGCGCGTTCAAGTCGCGCCGGGGATACTGCGGCTGTGGCAGAAATGGCCATGCAGCGGCTTGTGGCGCCGCCAGATGCGGGTTCGAGTCCCGTCAGTCGCCTGAATATCATGAATTGAGTTGACCAGAGGGTCAACTCTTTTTTTACAGAAAACCTGACTTCTGGAGAAAAATGACCTCTGGGGTAGTTTGTCCCCAGGTGTGGAAAAACAGACCTCTAAAAATTGACCTCTGGGGTAATTTGTCCACCTGAAAAGGGTCGAGCAGATGTTGGAAACAATTCCACATCTACTCGACCCTCATGTCACATCGAATTACTTTTGTTTGAGTGATTCCAGTCTTTTTTTCAGCTCAAGAATTTCCTTCGAAAGTGCATCAGCACGCTTTTCTGCAGCATCAGCACGCGCTTTCTCAAACTCAGTATTAGCACGTTCTTCTGTGCGACCTTGCTCCAGGCCTTCTGCCCGACCTTCTGCCCGACCTTCTTTCAGGCCTTCTGCCCGACCTTCTTTCAGGCCCTCTGCCCGACCTTGCTTCAGGCCTTCTTCCCGACCTTCTGCCAAACCTTCCGCTCGGGCTTCTATCCGTTCTCGCTCAAGTTGTTCTAGAAATGTCATATATTCAGTCCTCCATTTGATGTGATCGCGAGCCTTTTTCACTTCATTTTCCAATTCGTTTGTAAAGCCGTCGCTTGGCTTGCCTGAGGCGATATAATCCAGAAATGCCTGCAGCTTATCTGAAACATCATGCACTGTCCCTTTTGCGCATAGGAATATTTTTTCGGTTTCATCTCCCAGCTCAATCCGGGAATCTTCCCGGCACAGATTCAGAAAACTGTACTTATGCCTGCCAACATCTTCAAAAAGATTGAACCGGCAGATGTAGATCACGTAGCTACGGTTCAGTTCGCTGTAGTGCGCGCCCCGCTCCAGCAGATTAAGATCGATCATTCCTTGGGAATAGCGGCTTCTTTTGGCAATTGAATCTGACTCAGCGTTCTGCATTTCGATGTCATAGATGATGCTGTCGCTTCCCTCGGCATACACGTCAAAACGTACACCTTTCCCATTTGCTGTGATTTCAATGGGCTTTTGCGGGTTTACACTGGCGAGTTCCCCGACTTTTCGGTCCAGTACCAGTTCCAAAAGCTCCCGGCACAACGTGGGATTCTGTTCCAAAATCTTGCAGAACATGAAATCGTCGTTAAATGTCAGTTCCTCATACCTTTTTGCCATACACGTTCCTCCTAAGCTGTCTGTAATGATGGCAGAGCAGGAACCGAAGTATGCGATTCTTTTGGCACCCCTTAATTCCTGCTCAATATAATATTGCGAGCAAGGAATTTCTGTGGAGAATACCACTTGATGCGACGGATGCCGCCAAGAATTGAAATATGACTTGCTTAAATTAAGATTATCACAATTAGCGTAAGGTGGCAATTTCCTGCCAGGCGTGAAACCCGACCTCTGGGGTGGTTTGTCTTTCTGACTGTTAAGCCGGGAGGGGCGTAGGTACAGAATTACATTTTCAGAAAATTATCGTCCACGTAATAGGATTCCGATGATGTGAGCTGTACGTATTGTAGAGTGAACGGCAGAAAATTCGGTACAGAAGCCTGATTTAAACGCACTCTCGTCCCGCCAGCAGCAAAATTTCTTAGAATTTCTTAGAAAATGTTTTGGAAAAGATTAGAATCCGGAAATTTCATGGACGCACTTTTTTGCTACAGAGGCTTCTGTACCGAAAATTGTGAAAGAAGAGATTTAGCGAGCAAGAAATTGTCAAGCAGACATGCCCTTCAGGGACGAGAACATAAGAAAAAAGAGCACTGTACCGAAACCGTAGATAAGACCCGGCAAACCGAGCACTCATTTTCTCACAGACAATCATTGCCGGAACAAAATAGTGAATTACCCGATCCAAACCAGTATAATAAACATAACAAACCCCCTAAAAACCAGTATAGAAAGACGAGGAAAATCATATGCAGACATGGTATTACGAAGTTGTTAGCATTGATGGCGATTATGCAAATCTCCGCCGAATTGACATACCTTCTGATGATTTGAAACTGGTTGCCAGAGCGCTGCTGCCGGCAGGAATATATGTTGGATGCAAGCTGAAATACGAGATGTTCCAGTACGAATTGATGGAGCAGTAAGACGACCGACCTCTGGGGTAGTTTGTCCCCAGGTGTGGAAAAATCGACCTCTGGGGTAGTTTTTCACCTCTGGGGTAGTTTTTCATCGTGTGAGGAATACCATGAATATGTCAAAAAGAACCAGCGCCGTTGATTCATATTCCATTGGGGAAGTATCGACGCTATTAAGTATCTCGAGGGATATGATTCGCTATTATGAAAAACAAGGAGCGATCCGGGCGAGCAGAGGAGCAGAGAATAACTATCGGAGATACGATTCAATGGAAGTTTTCTGGCTTTTGGAAGCAATGCAGCATAAAAGCTGGGGGATTCCTATCAGTGAAATTTCCGGGATACGCAATCACGAATATACCATTAACACGGAACAATTTCTGGGTGAGGAAGTCAAAAGGATCAGGGCGGATATACAATATCGGGAACTATTGGCGCAGCGGTTGGAACAGCTGCAGATGAATATGCTGCTGAGTACCAAAAACATTGGATGTTTCTGGGTAGAGAGTATCCCTTCTGCATACTATTGCCATCTTGTTACAGGCTGCGGAGACGAGTACGAGCGAATAAATCTGTCAGAAAAGAGCAGTTCTTTTATTTTTGATGATCATCATTTGCCGTTCATTGACAGCGGACTTCAAGTCGAAGATGACCGGGTGGAATGGGAAATGGGCATACAAGAGAAATATGTCAGATCTTTGGGACTGGAGATACCCGAAGATTTTACAAAGATCTCCGGAGGTTTATGCCTGTGTACGCACATTGACATTGGTGAAATCGGCAGCTATAATCAGGAGGTCTTTCATGTTTTGCCGGAATACGCCGCTGAACATGGATTTAATGTACCGGACGGGGCCAAGATCAGAGGCGTCATATTGGGAAGAGGGTATGAGAACGGAGAGTTTCGCCGGATCGTGAAGATACATCTTCCAATCTTGTAAGAACCAAAAAAGCAAGTACGAAAAACCTTGGAACTCCTCCAAGGTTTTATGAACACCGTTTGCCCTAGACAATAACGTTTTTCATATAAAAGAGAAGAGAACAGAGGGATCATCGAGCTGTACGGAAGAATCGGCATCAGCAGATTAACCTAAAGTCTTTTCTCTTTTTTGGCATTGACACTGGAATCGTACCATTCGTTATTATTTTCACATAGACAACCACCTTTCCAAAAACACAAGGAGAAAAACGAAAATGATGACGGAACTTTTTACACCTGCCAAAATAGGTAACTGCGAAATCCCCAACAGGCTGATCGTGCCCGCAATGGTCATGAACCTGTGCACAGAAGACGGAATGATCACAGAACGGTATATCAAGTATATCGAAGAGAAAGCCAAAGGCGGCTGGGGCATGATCATCACAGAAGACTATGCAGTAAATGTGAACGCGAAGGGCTATAAGTTCATTCCGGGCCTTTACAACGACGAGCAGATTGAAGGCAACAAAAAGCTCACGGAAGCAGTCCACAAATATGAATCCAAAATCTTTTGCCAGATGTATCATCCCGGACGCCAGTCCAAACATGATGTAAACGGAAACGTACAGCCGGTAGCGCCTTCTGCAATTAAGGACCCCTTCTGCATGGATCTTCCCCGTGAGATCACAGTAGAGGAGATCCACCAGATTGTGAAGGACTTCGGATCCACTGCCAAAAGAGTGAAAGAGGCAGGCTTTGACGGAATTGAGATCCACGCTGCGCACGGCTACCTGATTTCCGAATTCCTCTCTCCTTTCACAAACAAGAGAGTAGATGAGTACGGCGGATGTTTCGAGAACAGGACCCGCATCCTGGATGAGATCTATGCCTGCATCCGCGAGAACGTCGGCAAGGATTTCCCGGTCCAGGTCAGAGTTTCAGCCAACGAGTACCTTCTGGGCGGCCGCACCGAGGCTGATACCTTTGAACTTGTCCGTCATCTGGATGAGCTGGGCGTTGACGCAATCCATGTTTCCAACGGTATGTATGCTTCTCCTGTCATTCGCCAGATCATCGCGCCGATGTACACGGAGCACGCCTTTAATATGAATACTGCGGAAATGGTCAGAAAACTGGTATCCTGCCCTGTCATCGTCACGAACCGCATCAACTCCCCCAAGATGGCTGATACTATTTTGAAGATGGGCAAAGCAGATTTCATCGGCATGGGCCGCGGATCTCTGGCAGATCCTTATCTCCCCGCCAAGGCGAAAGCAGGCCAGTTCGAGAACATCCGCTACTGCATCGGATGTCTCCAGGGCTGTGAAGCAGGACTTCTGGCAGGCACTTGTGCGACATGCCTGGTCAATCCCCGCGTCGGCCGCGAGTATGAGAATCCTATGGACAAGACGGCAGATCCCAAGAAGGTCATGGTCATCGGCGGCGGGCCCGCAGGCCTTATGGCTGCGGAGACAGCGGCGAAGATTGGCCACAAAGTGACTGTATTTGAGGCAGGCTCCTGGCTTGGCGGTCAGTTCCGCAGCGCAGCTTTCCCGCCTGGAAAAGGTGAGCTCTCCACATTCGTATCTTCGCTGCGCAAGAGCCTGATTGATCTGAAAGTTCCGGTCAATATGGGAGTAGAGGTCACTGAGGAAATGATCCGTGACGAGAAGCCGGATGCAGTCATTGTTGCAACAGGCGCGAAGCCGCTTACACCTCCGATCAAGGGAATGGACGGCAGCAATGTCGTGAATGCGGAAGACGTACTCTTAGGTAAGAAAGATGTCAAGCCCGGTCCGGTCGTCGTCTGCGGCGGCGGCGAAGTTGGCGGAGAGACAGCGCACTTCCTGACCCAGTCCTGCCAGGACATCACACTGATCGAGATGCGCGATGACATCCTGGTCGATATGTTCCCGCTGATGAAGATGCAGCTGATGGAATACATCAGGGAGGCAAGGATCAAAGTATTGACCGGTGCCAGGGTTGCCGAAATCACAAAAGATAGTGTTAAATATACTGATTCCGAAGGAAATCTTCAGAGCGTGCCTGCAGCGACGGTTGTATCGGCATTCGGATATAAGGCATATAATCCGCTCGAAGAAGCAGCAAGAAAATACTGCGACAATGTCAAAGTCGTTGGCTGTGCCGTAAAAGCCGGCAACGCGCTGGTCGCTGTCAGAGAAGGTTATGAGGCCGCATTGGCTTTATAATATACCGTCATCATATGAAAAGCCCGGGGTCCGACCCCGGGCTTTTTGACCTCTGGGGTAATTTGTCCACATCTGTGGACAAATTACCCCAGAGGTCGTTTCAATTGGTATAATAAATATGACTATTCCTGGAGGAAATTCCAAATGACACAAAACGAACGATTAGATTACCTTGTAGAAGAGTTCAAAACCGATTCTGTCCGGTACAAGGATCTGACAACGCCCTCTGATACAGAAGGGAAAAGGCAGCTCCTCCGTTCCCTGATGAACATCCGCATGCCGAAAGAGATGCCGGAAGAGGTGCTGAAGGTCCAGGATGAATATCTGTCCGGACGGGCCCAAGAGAAGGGCGTGGTCCGGCTTTCGGATATCCCGGCCATAAAGGACAGTAATAACATCCTGTCGATCTGGCAGGGCGACATCACGAGGCTGAAAGTCGACGCAATTGTCAACGCCGCCAATTCCCAAATGCTGGGATGCTTTGTCCCGATGCATACCTGCATTGATAACTGCATCCATACTTTTGCCGGAGTTCAGCTCAGGGCGGAATGCAGCCGGCAGATGAAGAAGATGCGCGCCAGATACGGCAGGGATTACGAACAGCCGACGGCCGTCCCAATGCTGACAGATGCCTACAACCTCCCGGCGAAAAAAGTGGTCCACATAGTAGGGCCGATCGTGCAGGATGAGCTGACGCCTGAATTGGAAGAGGACCTGGCTGACTGCTACACAAACACACTGGAGCTGTGTGCAGAGAACGACCTGAGGAGCGTTGCTTTCTGCTGTATTTCGACAGGCGTTTTTCACTTCCCGAACAAGCGCGCCGCGGAGATCGCAGTGCACACAGTGAAGGAATGGCTTGAGGCTCATCCGGGAAAAGTGGACAGGGTGATCTTCAATGTTTTTAAAGATGAGGACAGGAGATACTATGAATCAGAATTACAATGAAATGCCAAATGGATATCTTGAGAGCATCGACAAAGGGATTCAGACCGTGAAAGCGTTCAGCGGACATATGACGCGCGGAAAGGGCACGCAGGAAGAGCGGATCCAAAGACTGATCGAAGAGCTCCGCAATGCTGACGCCATCGTGATCGGAGCTGGCGCCGGCCTTTCCACTTCCGCGGGCCTTACATACAGCGGAGAGAGATTCGACAAATACTTCGGTGATTTCGCGGCAAAATACAGCATCCGGGACATGTACGCAGGAGGATTCTATCCTTTTCCGGATGCCGAGACACGCTGGGCCTGGTGGTCAAGGCATATCTATGTGAACCGCTATGTTTTGCCGCCCAAACCGGTCTACAACCGCCTGCTGGACCTCGTGAAAGGCAAGGATTACTTCGTGATCACTACGAACGTGGACCACCAGTTCCAGAAAGCAGGCTTCGACAAGGAGAGGCTTTTCTATACCCAGGGAGACTACGGCCTCTGGCAGTGCAGCGTGCCGTGTCATAAAAGGACATATGACAACAAAGGAAAAGTCGTAAAGATGCTGCTCTCGCAAGGCTTCTCGATTGGGCAAAACAGTGAACTGTCCGCACCGGTCCTGGAAAACGGAGAAACTGATTTCTCTGCTGTTTCGACGAGAATACCCTCCGGCCTTGTGCCCTATTGCCCGGTCTGTGGAGAGCCGTTGACCATGAACCTGCGATCTGACGATACTTTTGTAGAGGATGAGGGATGGCGCCGCGCTTCTGCGGCATACGCGGAGTTCCTGGAACGCCATAGAGACAAACGCACCGTTTACCTGGAGCTCGGCGTAGGGGCCAACACGCCGGTCATCATTAAATATCCGTTCTGGCATGAGGCCTATACTAATGACAACACGTTCTATGCCTGCATAAACTATGGTGAAGCATTCTGTCCGGAAGAAATCGAAGACAAGAGTGTCTGCATTGACGGCGACATCGGCGACGTGTTATGGGAACTATCTTAGTGACAGGGGTCATACACCGAAATCTTGTAAAAGGGGTCATACACCGAAATCTTAGTTTATCTGAATGTCTGTGAATTATACAGAGGAAAGGGGGCAATATGACAGACAGAAAGATCAATAGGGCAGCGCTTTGCATCGCGATGAGTCTGGTGATGGCTCTGAGCGGCTGCGCGGCAGCGGCACCCGCCGCCGGCCAGGGGAGCACTGGGAAAGAGGCGGCCGGCCAGGAGAGCACCATGCAGGCGAACGCTGGTCAGGAAGCGGCCGGGGAGAACGCCGGCCAGGAAGTGACCGGCCAGGAGACTGTCGGCGAGGAAATGTCCTCACAGACAACCGTGGAGGAGGACGAGTTTGACTTCGAGGAAGGCGATCCGAACACGCCTGCAGCGGACGGAGAGATGCCGTCAAAATTTGACCTTCGCGACGTTCAGGTCAAAGGGTCCGGGATCGTTCCTCCGATCAGGTTCCAGAATCCATTCGGAACCTGCTGGGTCCATGGTCCCACTGCGGCGGCGGAGATCAGCATTCTCGGCAGCGGGCTGGCACAGGACGATGGTTATACAGCAGAGACTTTCAATCTGTCGGAGAAGCACCTGGCATTTTTTGCCTACACTGCGCTGAATGACCCGGAGGATCCGCAGAACGGAGAAGGAAAGAGGAGTTCCATTCCGCTGACCGGATCACAGAAGATGCAGGGCGGGAATCCGCAGTTTGTGACCTGGCTGTACGCTTCGGGTATAGGCCCCAACCTGGAGGACAGAAGCGGACTGGACGAAGGCGATGAGGAAGTGCTGGCCTATAAGGGAAGAAACGAAGAGACAGAGAGCCGGCCCGTTACCTGGTACGATGAAAACGGTGAAAAACACAGCGGCTGGAGACGGTTCTGCTACAGCAGCGACGACGATTGGGAGATTCCCGAGAAATACCGGTTCTATCAGTCTTACAGACTGAAGGATTCCTATATTTTGCCTTCTCCGGCAAAGTATGAGAAAGGAGAAGACTATTCCTATAATCCGAATGGAACCGCGGCGATCAAGCAGCAGCTGCTGGCATACCGCGGCGTCTCGTTCAGTATTAACGCAGAGAGCTCGAGGCCGGACTGGACGACGAAAAAGTGGAAATACCTCAGTCCGAACTGGGCGCAGTATACATACGATAGTGTATTTGACAATCCGCATTCTGTATGTATTGTGGGGTGGGACGACGACTATCCCAAGGAAAACTTCAACGAGGGACACCAGCCTCCGGAAAACGGCGCTTTTTTGGCCAGGAACAGCTGGGGATCCGACTACAATGAGTTCCCCACGAACGGATACCGGCACTGGGGAATCGAGCAGGAAGAGAACAAACATAACGGATATTTCTGGGTATCCTATTACGATAAGGCGCTGCAATGCTTCGAAGCGTTTGCTTTTGACAAGAGCAACGTCGGCTCGAGCTACTATGTGCAGCAGTACGATTATGCGCTTGGCCACCACGTAAGAGAAGTTGTGTCAGATTCTGAGTCAAAGGCAGCAAATGTGTTTGTAGCGGACCAGAATGCAAAACTCACGGATATCTCCGTTTTCACCACGACACCTAATATCGAGACCTCCTACGAGATCTACCTGCTCCGCAGCAAATACAGGGATCCATACGACGGTGTCAAAATACAGTCGGGCGAAGGCTATTCATTTGAATACGGCGGCTATCACAGGTTCACGCTCAAGGAGCCGGTTAATCTGTTCCGAGGACAGGCTTATTCGGTGGTTCTCTCTCAAAAGACGCCTTCAGGCAAGTCGGTATTCAGCATAGTCTGCGACGAGAAACCCGGCACTAACAAAGATATCCGGGATGACTTTGGAGAGGGCGTGCCGCAGGAGGAAGTCCTGGAAGGAAGTACTGAAGAGGCAGCGCAGGAGGATGTGCCGGAAGGAAGTACTGAAGCGGCAGCACAGGAGGAAGCGCCCGAAGGGGCAACTGAAGAAAGCCCGGAGGAAACGGTAGAAGAATCTCAATCCGAAGAATTTAATGAAGAATGGACGGAGTTTATTGTCAACCGTAAAGAAAGCTATATTTTGAAAGACGGCAAGTGGCTTGATCTGACGGCGAAAGAGGCTTACGACGTCATTCTCGGAAGCGGAAAGAAATATGTGGGCGATCCTGATGTTTACGATAATCTTCCGATCAAGGCCTATCTGGAAGACGCCGAGCAGGCGGCTTATCCCGATCCCGCAGCGGACATCACAGTGGGAAGCATGGAAGGAAGCAACAGTAAGCAGGTGCTCTTCAAGCTCAAAGGAAGGGTTGAAGAGTGGGATACCAATCCCGTATTTACATGGACGTCTTCGGATACCGGTATTTTTACAGTGGAGACTATAGATCCTGAGGAAGGCGTCATGAAGATCACCGGAATCAGCCCGGGAACAGCCTATCTGACAATCTCCTCAGAGGAGATGGGAACAAGAGTTGTCGGCGTGACGGTGGAGTAGTGAGAGAAAAAGTAAGGGCTGGCGCGTGTGCGCCAGCCCTAATTTGTTAATGAGAAAGAAATAAACGACCTCTGGGGTAGTTTGGTGAACAAACCACCCCAGAGGTCGCTTTGGTGAACAAACCACCTCAGAGGTCGCTTTGTTCGCCCGCTTCTAAGCGTCAGCGATAGTGGCGGGAGTATGTCACTGCAGTTTCAAAACAATCATTGTGCAGCTGAGCAGATCAGGTCTACACAGGTATCGACCCCGAATGTGGAGCTTTTCAGCGAAAGGTCATAATAAGCGCCGTTTCCAAATTCGGTGTTTGTATAGTGCTTGCAGTACTTTCTCCGGGTCTTGTCTACGGAACGGATCTTTTCCAGGGCCATTTCATCTGTGAGATCAGGTATGTCCTGCTGAACGCGTCTGATCCTGAAATGGTCAGTGGCGGAAATAAAAACATGCAGTGTTCTGTCATATTCCTGCAGGACTATATTTCCGTTTCTTCCTACAATAACGCAGTTTCCTTTTTCAGCTACTTTTTTGATCGCGGCAGATTGGGCTTTGAAAAGCCGTTCGTCCAGAGGTCTGTTGTAGAAGTCGAAGAGGCTCTGTCCAATCCCGAACTCAGCGGGAACTCTTTCGTCGTAATAATGGACCTCCTGGGGCGTGAGAGTACCGCTCTCGAGTGCAGCCCGGATGATCATATCTTTATCACAATAGTAATAGCCCAGTCTGTCCGCAACTTTTCTTCCGATCGAACTTCCTCCGGCACCGAACTGGCGGCTGATAGTAATGATGTTTTTCATATTCCCTCATTATTTCTCATAATACTTTATTCAGGAAATCAATTGTTCTCGCTTCTTTGGGATTAGCCAGAAGTTCACCGGGAGCGCCTTCCTCGATGATATATCCGCCGTCCATGAAGATGACTCTGTCGGCCACTTCTCTGGCAAAGCCCATTTCATGGGTGACGATCACCATGGTCATGCCGTCCGCTGCCAGGTCCTTCATGACCTGGAGAACTTCGCCGACCATTTCGGGGTCCAGGGCGGAAGTGGGCTCATCAAACAGCATGATATCAGGCTCCATGCAAAGGGCTCTTGCGATAGCAACCCTTTGCTTCTGGCCGCCGGAGAGCTGGCCGGGATAGCTGAGGGCCTTATCCTCAAGTCCTACTTTCTGAAGCATTTTTCTGGCGCGCTCTGAAGCTTCTTCTTTGGAACACTTTTTGAGCATATTCGGAGCAAGGGTAAGATTATCAATTATGTTGAGGTTATTAAAAAGATTGAAATGCTGGAAGACCATTCCAATATTTTCTCTGACCTTATTGATATTAGTGCCCTTGTCCACAATATTTTGCCCGTTGATAATGATCGTCCCGCCGGAAGCTTCCTCGAGCCGGTTGAGGCATCTTAGAAATGTGGATTTACCGGATCCGGAGGGACCTATGATGCACAGTACTTCGCCCTTATAGACAACTGTGCTGATATCCTTGAGTACCTCGAGACTGCCGAAGTTCTTTTTGAGGTTTTTAACGCTGATCTTGATCTCTTTTCTATCTTCCAACGCTGAGCCTCCTTTCCAGAACTTTCGCGCTGCGCGAAAGAATTGTTATGACGATCAGGTACATAATTCCTACGATCGTCCATGTCTGGAAGGACATAAAAGTATTTGCCTGCACATTCTTGGCTGTATTGACCAGTTCCGGGAATCCGATGACGGAGAGGATCGAAGTGTCCTTGAGCGTAATGATAAACTGGTTGATAAAGGTGGGGATCATGGTCCGGATCGCCTGAGGCAGTACCACCTTTCTCATAGCCATTCCGTATGTAAGACCGAGAGACCTGGCTGCTTCCATCTGTCCTTTGTCGACGGACTGAATGCCGGCTCTTATGATCTCGGCCATATAAGCTCCGCAGTTGAGGGCCAGGCAGACCGTGCCTGCCTGCAGCGCCGTCAGGTTGATCGAGAAGCCTCCAATGATCGTGTTGAACAGATACGGGACGCCGAAGTACACGAAGAAAGCAAGTACGATCATCGGTACACCGCGGATCACATCTACAAAGATCTGGGAGATGACATTGCACACTCTGTTTTTTACTACGCCCATGATCCCGAAGATCATGCCGATTATGCAGGCAAAAAAGAGACCGAGCAGTGCCAGAAGCAATGTCCTGCCCATGGCAGCTAGGAGCATTCCGCCATACACTGTAATAATCTTAATCATACTTAAGCCTTTCTGATCGCTGCGGGCCGTTTACCGGCCCGCAGTTTTCTGTATGTTGTCCCGCTTACGCGAACTGTGTTTACTCGCCCAGATATTTGGCGATGATCTCGTCGTACTTGCCGCTCGCCTTGATGTTTGCAAGACCTGCGTTGAACATATCTACAAGTTCCTGGTTGTCAGCGTTGAAGATTGCGAAACCGTAAGCTGCAGGATCGTTTCCTGTGCCTTCCACTATTTTCATGGCGATACCGGTATCTTTGATGTTGGAAGCCATGATCGGCGTGTCGTCGAAGCAGGCTGCCACCTGTCCGCCCACGACTGCCTGATACATAGTGGGAGAGTCCTCGAAATAGGTAATGGTAAATCCATACTGTTCCATAAGGCTCTCTGCATAAGCGGCGCTCATGGTGCCTGTCTTAACGGCTACAGATTTGCCGCTGAGGCCGTCAAAGCCGGTGATATCGGAGGAAGCCTCTACAGCCATGCTCTGGTTTGCGTCGTAGTAACCATCTGAGAAGATCCAACCGGATGCTTTTCTCTCTTCAGTGATGGAAGCGCCTGCGATCATGCCATCCGCCTGACCGGCCTGGCATGCTGCGATGGAAGCGTCCCATCCAAGGATCTGCAGCTCATAGGTAAAACCCTGATCCTCGGCGACCGCTGCCAGGATATCCATATCAATTCCCACAAAATCGCCGTTGTCATCGGTGTATTCAAAAGGCTTGAAAGCTGTATCTGTGACGATCTTCCATACCTTGCCGGAAGCGCCTGCAGTTTCATCGGCTGCCTCAGCGGATTCTGCGGGCGCTTCCTCTGCCTGGGTTTCTTCTGCGGCTGCATCGGCATTACTGTCTGCCGCAGGAGCGGAAGAGCTTCCTCCGCAGGCGGCCAGAGAAAGTGCGAGAGTACCTGCCATTAAGAGGGAAATCAGTTTTCTTTTCATTTGTTTGTTTCTCCTTTCTTACTTTATGTACAAGCATCGATAAATGCTTGGACAAGCTTTATACTGTCCGGATCCGTCTTGTAGGAAAACTCCGGATGCCACTGTATTGCCACGGCAAACTCCTGATCTTTGACTTCGATCGCCTCGACCAGGCCGTCTTCCGAATAGGCCATTACATTAACGAGGGGGGAAAGCGCCTTGATCGCCTGGTGGTGATAACTGTTGACGCCATGGATGCCTTCTCCGATGATGCCTGCGAGCTTTGTGCCTTTCAGTACCTCCACATTGTGGGCTGTCCTGTCGTAGGGAGGTGTCATGTGGTGTTCCACCCCGCTTTCATATTCACTCGGCAGATCCTGGTAGAGCGTGCCTCCGAGACGGGCGTTTATGAACTGGATGCCTCTGCAGATGCCGAGAAGCGGTTTATGATCCTGCAGACACTTGTCCAGTAAATACCCCTCCATTTGATCTCTGGCCGGGCATGTCCGGCCGCAGCTTTCCTTTTGAGGCTCTCCATATACAGAGGGAGAGACATCGTGTCCTCCTGTAAATAGAATCCCATCACACCATTGATACGCCTGAGAGAGGTCAGCGTTGTCATTTGTGAGCGGAAGCATGACAGGCAGTCCGCCGCATGTTTCAACGGCTCTCATATAGCCCGGCAGCATCCACAGGCTTTCTTTGTCATCGTCATAAAGCGGAATCAATCCGATCACTGGTTTCAAGCTGATACCTCCGTCTGCAGATCTGATACAGCAAAAAAGGAGCCTACTGATCCTGCCAGTAGACTCCTTCGCCTTAATTGATACAAAATATATCATTGTTTTGATGAGTATGCAAGTATAATTGTATACTTTTTTGGGAAAATATGAATGCTCCGATTTGGATCAATTGATATGATATGTTGAAAACAGTTTATTTGTAAACTAAAAATTGTTCTATAAAGCGATTGATATCCTTGTGTCTGTGCCGGCCTCATTATTGACATCGTGAAAAAAGTAATATAGAATACATCAATGGCAAAGATGTCCCTTGACCGGAAGGTCAAGGGATATCTTTGCCTTTTTTGTTGAAAGAGTTTTTTCAAAAGGCGAAAAGGAGTAGTTATTATGCAAACGATCACAGATGTCAACAGTTTGATCAATGGCCTTGTCTGGGGATGGCCTGCACTTATCCTTCTGGCGTTCACAGGAGTATTGATGACCTGCCTGACCAAATTCTACCAGATCTCTCACTTTAAGTACTGGGTGAGCCATACGATCGGACAGATCTTCGGAGACAGTAGAATCACGGCACATACAAAGGATCAGTCGATCTCTCAGTTTCAGTCCCTGTGTACCGCATTAGCGGCAACCGTAGGTACCGGTAATATCGTCGGTGTGGCAGGTGCCATCGCAGTGGGCGGACCGGGCGCGGTTTTCTGGATGTGGCTGATTGCCTTCTTCGGAATGATGACCAACTTTTCTGAGAACGTCCTGGGTATTCTTTACAGACGCAAGAATTCAGAAGGAGAGTGGTGCGGAGGCGCCATGTATTACCTTCGCGACGGACTTGGCGGAAAGAAGAACTGCAAGCAGCTCGGCGCGGTTCTGGCGGTACTGTTCTCTGCGTTCTGCGTACTGGCTTCCTTTGGTATCGGTAATATGAGCCAGGTAAACAGTATGACAAAGAACATCAACCATGCTTTTCATATTCCTAATCCGGCCATAGGCATTTTCATTTTCCTTGCAGTTGCCCTGGTCATCGTGGGCGGACTTAAGAGAGTAGCGGCTTTTACAGAGAAGCTGGTTCCTTTTATGGTCGTCCTCTATCTGGTTGGCACACTAGTGATCATCATGATGCATGCGACGCAGATCCCTGCAGTTTTAGTGTCGATCTTTAAGGGTGCTTTTGCTATGAAATCGGCTGCGGGAGGCATAGTCGGAGCCGGTATCGCGAAGGCGATGCAGATGGGTATGAAGAGAGGCGTGTTCTCCAACGAGGCAGGTCTTGGTTCTTCTGTTATGGTACATTCAAGCTCCAACGTTATTGAACCTGTAAAACAGGGCATGTGGGGCATCTTCGAAGTGTTTGCGGACACTATTGTGGTCTGTACACTGACTGCGCTCACGATCCTCACATCCGGGTGCGTGGATCTTTCGACCGGACAGCTCACAGCTGTGGCGGAAGAAATCGGTTCGAGCTCTTTGGTAAGCTATGCGTTCGAGCAATCTTTTGGCAAGGGCGGATCCATGTTTATCGCCATCGCGATCTTCCTGTTCGCGTATTCAACGGTTCTTGGCTGGAGCCACTACGGTTCCAAGGCTTTTGAGTATCTGTTCGGGACCAAAGCGATCATGGGCTATCGCGTGATTTTCTCGATCGTAGTCCTTCTCGGTTCTGTTATGGAAGCTCAGCTCGCCTGGGATATTTCTGATACCTTCAACGGCCTGATGATGATCCCCAACCTGATCGGTGTGCTCACCCTTTCCCCTATGGTCATGAAGTGCACGCAGAACTATGTGGACCGCCGCATCCGGAAGCAGTCCGGCGTCGAGCCGATCCTGTCCATGTTCCCTGATATCCAGAAGGATCAGGAAGTGAGACTGAAAGAGCGTCTGGAGTATCTGAGAGAGAATGAGGACGCGTAATGATTCGCAATTAAATAGTGAAATTATGATAGAAAAGTTCCGTTGAATCAACAATATGTTCGGAATCAGTTACAATAAGTATACTTGAAATTGCGCGTTAAGTCTGTAAATCCTTCTGAGAAAAGGGAAACAGTAAGAAAACAGGGCGAAAGTGTAAGGACAATGTTTGAGTGATAACAGACCGCAGGGGGCGAGGGGTGCTTTCCAGCGGAATCGGCTTGGGGCCAAATATGGATGGTGCCCGATTTGGCGATTTAAGGCTCACTCACCATCGGATTTGATTGAAGCTGTGATTTGGATGGTGAGCAAATTGGCGTTTAAGGCTTGCTCACCATCGGATTTGGCTTAAGGTCAGACTTGGATGGTGCCCAATTTGGCGTTTTAAAGACTTGCTCACCATCGGACTTGAGCGAAGTATGAATTTGGATGGAGAGCTTGTGCCCGGTCAGGCATTTCATGCACCATCGGATAAGCCGACAAGCCGGGATGGATGGAAAATTCTTG
>CACZXG010000057.1 GCA_902785055.1 uncultured Lachnospiraceae bacterium | reverse complement strand
TTTCTGATAACGGGCTTGTCTTCGCCGTTTCTGCGCTCGATGTTCATCATCTTGGTGATCGGCATGCCGCCTGCTACCCACTCTTCTGCCGGTGCAGAGAGGTTGGAAACCTTGGACAGATAGCCTGTAAAGCCATACTGGATCAGCATGAATGCATTGTAGCCAAGGGAGTAGCAATAGTCACTGTCGAAGTTTGAAGGGAATGCGCATCTTCCTTCATAGCCGAAGAAGTGTGTAAGGGTTGAGAATTTACCCTTGTAAGTTCCGGCCGCCTTGCGCTCTGCAAGTTTGTTCTTAACCAGCTCTGCGAACAGTTTCTCGGACTCGATCAGGGAAACCTGCACGTTGCCGTGAGGGTCTCTCTCGAGGAAGAGCTGCTGCTGAATGCCTACAGGAAGGATTGCGAATACAGCCATGGACTCCTTCGTGAGGCCTTTCTCGATGAAGGCATACTTGTCTGCCCATGTGGGAAGTGCGTTAAACTCTGCTGTCTTCTCGCCGGCAAGAAGCTCATTGATCTCAGCGATCAGTTTGGAGAACTCAGGGACAAACTCAACGATTCCTTCAGGAATGATCGCGACGCCGAAGTTATCGCCTTTATTTCCGCGAGCTTCAACTGAATCTGCGATCTGGTCAGCGATCTCGGAGAGAGACTGCTTCTTTGCTGCGACTTCCTCGCCGATCAGGCAGATGTTCGGCTGTGTCTGCAGTGCGCACTCCAGTGCGACGTGGGAAGCACTGCGGCCCATGACCTTGATGAAATGCCAATACTTCTTAGCGGAGTTGCAGTCACGCTCGATGTTGCTGATCACTTCGCTGTAGGTCTTGGTAGCGGTATCGAAACCGAAGGAGGTCTCGATATCCTCATTCTTGAGGTCGCCGTCGATGGTCTTGGGGCATCCGATGACCTGAACGCCGGTCTTGTGCGCTGCCATATACTCAGCAAGGACTGCTGCGTTTGTGTTGGAATCGTCGCCGCCGATGATCACGATCGCGGTAAGGCCGTGCTTCTTGGCAACTTCTACTACGACCTCAAACTGAGCCGTTGTCTCGAGTTTGGTTCTGCCGGAGCCGATGATATCGAATCCGCCGGTGTTTCTGTACTGATCGATAAAATCGTCAGTCATCTCGATATAGTCGTCATCGATCAGTCCGCTGGGGCCGCCCTTGAAGCCGAGAAGAACGTTGTCTTTGTCGGTCGCTTTCAGTGCGTCATAAAGACCGCAGATAACGTTGTGTCCGCCGGGAGCCTGTCCGCCGGAAAGGATCACACCGACAACCTGCTTCTTAGGTGCTGAGGTGTTTGCGCCCTTCTGGAAGGTGATCTCATTCTTGCCGTACGTATTAGGGAACAGGGCTTTGATCTTCTCCTGGTCCGCAACGCTCTCTGTAGGTGCGCCGTCTTTAACGCAGATCTCGGAAATGCCGTTTCTGAGCATTCCGGGAAGCTTGGGGTTGTAGCTGTATCTAGCTTTCTGAAGGTTTGAAATAGCCATGGCACTCATCTCCTTTTAAAAAAAGTGCAGTCTTGTCATTACCCTTCTATAATAAGATATCTTGGGCAGAATTTAAATGCTTTTTGGGAAGAAATACTCTTCTCGCTGCTGTAGCACGATCTGAAAAGGTTCTTTGCTTCTCTCACTGGACACTAAACTGTCCCCGCCCGTAAAACGTCAGGACCGTGTCCCTGCCTTCGTGATGCAGCTCCGCTCCGGCTGCCTTCTGAAGGCGGCAGTTCACTAATCGGATCCTGACAGCTCCGGCAATATCGTCTCCTCCGATCGATCCCGTGATCCCGCCGGTCTCTCTGCGCAGTGTGACCGTGCATTTGCTTTCTGCTGATGCGCAGATTTCCACATCAGCCTTTTCCTTCAGCTCATATACACGTATTTCCAGGCGGTCTCTATAATCTTCGTCCGCATGCTCTGCGCCGGGTAATGTCGGGATCAGGCTGTTTTCACGCACCCACAGCGGCATCGACAGATAATCGCAGTGTTCCGTAAACCATTTGCCGTCTGCAAGTTCCCTCACCTCTCCCGTCAGTCCGTTTGTCCAGGTTCCCGCCGGAAGGTAGTAATGCGCCGTCCCTTCCTCATTAAATACGGGCGCTGCGAGAAGGCTGTCTCCCAGGAAATACTGTTTGTCGATATACCGGCAGCTGCTGTCCTCCGGAAATTCAAGCACCATACTGCGCATAAGCGGAATTCCGGTCTTTGATGAACGGACCGCTCCGCTGTACAGGTACGGAATGAGACTCAGCTTAAGCTTTGTGAAGAAACGGACCACATCCACCGCCTCCTCATCGTAGTTCCACGGCACGCGGTAGGAGCTGCTGCCATGAAGTCTGCTGTGCGTGGAGAGGAGACCAAAAGCCGCCCATCTCTTGTATACGTCCGGCGTAGAGGTGCTCTCAAATCCTCCTATATCGTGGCTCCAGAACCCGAAACCGCTGCTGGTCAGGGACAGCCCTCCCCGCAGACTCTGTTCCATGGAGACATAGTCACTGAAACAGTCGCCTCCCCAGTGAACCGGGAATTTCTGTCCGCCGGCAGTGGCCGATCGCGCAAACAGACAAGCTTCGTCCACACCGCGCACTTCCTGCAGGACTTCATACACTGCTTCGTTGTAAAGGTATGTGTAGAAGTTGTGCATCTTCTCCGGATCTGATCCGTCAAAATATACAACGTCCTCTGTCGGGATCCTCTCCCCGAAATCCGTCTTAAAGCAGTCCACGCCCATGGAAAGAAGGCTGCGCAGGCCATCCTGATACCACTTTTTTGCCTCAGGATTCGTGAAGTCTACGATTGCCATGCCGGGCTGCCACATATCCCACTGCCAGACTCCTCCGTCAGTCCGCTTTATAAAATATCCTTTCTCTATGCCTTCCCTGAAGAGCTTCGAAGCCTGTCCGATGTAGGGATTGATCCACACACATACGCGAACGCCCCGCTCGTGAATCCTCCGCAGCATCCCCTCGGGATCGGGAAAGACCCTGCTGTCCCAGGTAAAATCCGTCCAGTGAAACTCACGCATCCAGCAGCAGTCAAAATGAAAGACGCTCAGCGGAATGCCCCGCTCCCGCATGCCGTCTATGAAGTGCATGACCGTATGCTCATCATAATCCGTCGTAAAAGAGGTGGAGAGCCACAATCCGAAAGACCATCTGGGCGGAAGTCCGGGTTTTCCAGTGATGTCTGTATATTTTGACAGGACGTCCTTCATAGACTCTCCGCTGATCAGGAAATAGTCCAGATATTCGCCCCTGACACTGAAGCTGACCTTGGATACCTGCTCCGTCGCCGCCTCAAACTCCACTTTCTCCGGGTGATTTACGAAGACGCCGTAGCCATTACTCGAGAGATAAAAAGGAATGTTCTTGTAAGCCTGCTCGGTGCTGGTCCCGCCGTCCGCATTCCATATCTCCACGCTCTGACCGTTTTTTACAAAGGGACCGAAACGCTCGCCGAGGCCGTAGATCTGCTCGTCCACGGAAAGCCCGAGCTGCTCCCGCATATAGGCGGCGTCCACAGGTCCCCGGTCGTACGCGTAATCGCCCCGCCAGTTCGTCTTGATGTATGCCAGGTCGCCATCCATGCTCTTTGTCAGGAGCTTTTCATCCCGGTAATACTTCATTCCCCAGTTCTTTTTATCGATGACCAGCCGGAGCCGGCCGCTCCTGAAAGTGATCTCTCCCTCAGCAGTGCATTCCACCTCGGGGACGAAATTCCCCGCGGCAGTTATTTTCTTCAAATTCTCCCCCGGAACAAACTCCGGTCCTTTTCTCACCGCGCCCAGATGATGCCATGTCTGTATACGGACCACATCCGGCATGGGCGCTGTGATCCTTATTGTCAGGTTGATACCCTCGAGCGTATCGCCCCGCCCCGCTATGGGAGACGTCGGTGCACACAATTCCAGTGTGCCGTCTTCTCTCGTGATCTCATAAACCTGCCTGGGTGAAAAGCAGGCATATCCTTCTTTATACAGCCAATGGCCGTTCCTGAATTTCATTTGCCACCTCCATATAGCGAGTCCTCGTTCAGGTCCTCCCAATTGATCATTAACAAAGCTTGTAAGTCTTACATCACAGTTTTATTTTACTTTATAATCCGCACTTGAACAGGACGAATATACCTGATCGCTGACAATCCGATCGAGGACTACTCACCGCTGAATAGCCTGCCGGACGAGGTGGAAGTGATCAGAGACTGATAGTAAAGAATGAGTCACGGAGACCGTCTCCGTGACTCATCTGATCATCCTTCCTGCAAGCGGTATTTTGTCACAGAAAACTCTGCCTCCCCATCCACGTAGAACGAGATCCCGTCTGCGCGCACGTCCGTATAGAAGGTGATCGTCATGACTTTCTCTCCGCCGTTTACAAAGACTTCCGCGCTGAAGCGGTCCAGAATGATCCTAAGCTTTAGTATACCGTGTATCGGTTTCGCGTAGGCCCTTCTCTGATGGATGATCGCCCTCCTCGAGCCGGAGAACTTACGGTCGACCTTCAGAGTCGATTCCGCAGGGCGGAAGCTGATGCCTGTATGATGCCGGCAGTCCCTTGCGAAGTGAATGGCAAATTTCTGGAAGGGATAATGCCCGTCTTCGTCATCTTCTATGACCTTGAGTTCCAGCTCCATGTCCACGAGCCTTCCTCTGATCCCGTCGAGCTCGATCTCTTCGTTCCGGATCCGCACATTCTCGCAGCTCACCTTATCCCTTCTCATAGAGAGAAGTTCCCGGATCGGCCACTGGTAAAGGCGGCCGTCCTTAACGGATAGTTCTCTGGGCAGCGTCATCTGTCCAAACCAGGGGATACTCTTCGTATGCAGATTACAGGTATCCCAGTTCTGCATCCACGCGATCATGATCCTGCGGCCGTCGGGTGCAAGGACTGTCTGTTCCGCGTAGAAATCAATCCCGTAATCCACGCTCTGATCTGCCTCAGGCACAAATCTTCCTGTCTCACGGTCGTACTCCCCGATCAGGCAGAAAGTCCCGTTGCCATTGTGATATTCCAGTCCGTCAGGCAGCATGTCCATCGCGCTCGCCAGGATCACTTGTTTGCCGTCCAGTTCAAAGAGATCCGGACACTCCCACATTCTCCCGATCCGGTATCCGTTGACCGCGAGCTTTTTCTCAAATTTCCAGTGGTACGGATCCCTAGCCGAGAACAGCAGTATCTGTCCGCCCTCCTCTTCTTCGTGGATCATCGTGGTAGCCAGAAGGCGGTCCGAATTTTCTGAGTTGCGGTCATGCAGCACTTCTTTTTGCTTGCGCAGGGAGTAGCTCACAGCTGCAGCTTTGTATGTTCCGTCTTCCTCCTGCCAGATGCGGGGATCCCTGAAGTCATATTTGCTGCACTCCCCCGGCAGGTCCTCGAAGGCAAGAACAGGATTGCCCGCATACTTGGTATAGTTTTCCCCGTCTCCGAAAGCTACACACTGCGTCTGCACTTCCAGATTTCTCTCGTCCGGCGTCATCTCCTTGCATACACCGGTGTACATGAGCATATGCCTACCATCCTTCATCTCCAGGGCGCCGCCGGAAAAACAGCCGTCCCTGTCATATGGCATATCCGGTGCCAATGCGGCAGGCAAGTATTTCCAATGCAGAAGGTCCGTGCTCACAGCATGTCCCCAGTGCATCGGTCCCCAATGCGAGTCATACGGATGATATTGGTAAAAGAGATGATACTCTCCTTTATACCGGGAAAAACCGTTGGGATCGTTCATCCACCCGACGCGGGAAGACAAGTGAAAGGCCGGTCTCTCCTCCGGCAGGATCTTTTTCTCGAATTCTTCTTCATATCTTCGGGCATCTCTTAGTGCCTGACTGCTCATTTCTTACCTCCCTGTCGGAATTATGTTGACTGAGTATTTCCAAGTACTAATAACAGAGCAGGCGCTTTGCGCCTGCACTGCTATTATTTCTTAATTCTTTTTTCTTTAGACGCAAGTCCTCAGAACTCGAGGTTTTTGTCCGTCTCCTTAGAGAAAACATGTGCGACATTGCCGGCAAATGTAAAGTGAACAAGATCACCGTAATTGTAATTGTTCTCCATGTCAAGGGTCGGGACGATGATGATAACATCACGGCCATCAGCGTTGACATGCAGATGCACGGAGGATCCCATCATTTCGCTGACATCTACTTTGGCGGGAACACCGGTGTCTGAAACATGTGTATGCTCAGGACGGACGCCAAGCGTGATCGGCTGACTCTGAACATTATTCTTCAACAGACGGGCTGTCTTTTTCTCATCCAGCTGAACCTTTACGCCGCTGAGTTCAACAAAGTAATTATTGCCCTCGCGCTTAAGCTCTGCATCGAAGAAGTTCATAACGGGCATGCCGATGAATCCGGCGACAAAGAGGTTTGCGGGATGGTTGAAAACTTCCTGCGGCGTTCCGATCTGCTGGATGTACCCATCGCGCATGATGACAATGCGGTCGCCCAGGGTCATTGCTTCAGTCTGGTCGTGGGTAACATACATGAAGGTCGTGTCAATACGCTGGCGCAGTTTAATGATCTCGGCGCGCATTTCGTTGCGGAGCTTCGCGTCCAGGTTGGACAGAGGCTCATCCATCAGCATCACCTTCGGGGCACGGACGATCGCACGGCCAATGGCGACACGCTGGCGCTGACCGCCTGACAGAGCCTTCGGCTTACGTTCAAGATACTGAGTGATATCAAGGATCCTGGCTGCTTCGCGCACCTTCCTGTCAATCTCATCCTTAGCCGTATGACGGAGCTTTAAGGAGAAGGCCATATTTTCATACACTGTCATGTGCGGATACAGGGCGTAGTTCTGGAAGACCATAGCGATATCGCGATCCTTGGGAGCAACATCATTCATAACCTTGCCGTCGATGATCAGCTCGCCGCCGGAGATCTCCTCCAGCCCGGCGACCATACGCAGGGTGGTGGATTTGCCGCAGCCGGAAGGGCCTACCAGCACGATGAATTCCTTGTCCTTGATGTCAAGACTGAACTGCTGCACCGCTACAACGCCTTCATCTGTGATCTGCAGATTGATTTTCTTTTCCGGCTCGTCGGCATTCTTTTTCTTGTTTTTCTTCTTATCCTCGCCGCTGATATAGGGATATACTTTCTTGATGTTTTTGAGCTGAACACTCGCCATGTTTATTCGCTCCGGACGTTCTGCCTCCGCAAGGAACGTCCTCGCACGGGCTCTTGCCTCATGCCTTACGGCAGGTCTCCACACTGCCGCAGCCCGAGCAGGGCTTTTCCTCCTTTCTTTCATGTGCGGCAGTCCAAAAAGTGGAGTGGTCTGCCGCCATGGAATTAAGCTGTTCTTAATATCACTTCACGGTCAATTCATATGCTCTTCAGGTGGTGGCCGGAATGATGAGAGAATACTCTCATCATTTCGGAACACCACGCTGCAAAAGGGGGGGATCAGTCTGCAGATAATGCAGCGTCAGATGCAGAATCTACATACTTCTGGAAGATAGCCAGGTACTCGTCCAGCTTGTAGGACTGCAGATCGCTCTGGAGCTTATCCCAATCCGCATCTGTAAAGCCGTTCATGATACCGTCTGCTCTGGCGGTCTTGATGCATTTGTCGATGTCTGCGCTCAGGTTGGACAAAGTCTTTGTATCATCTGCTGTCATGAATACGTTCGGGAATACATACTTAGTGTGCATGTCGGGTGTATAGATGTCCTTGATCCAGTTCAGGCGATACTGCGCGTCATCCGGGCAGGTGACATACACGCCGTAGTAGCTGTCGAGAACAGCCAGGGGGCCATCGACCATCTCAGCTTCACGTACTTCAACAGGAGATGCATCGCCGAGCGGTGCGTGCTGGAGCATCGGCTCACCCTTGTCGTTGGTGCCCATCACAAAGATATCGAATTCGTCATCTTCGCCATAGGTACCCCAGTTGTTCTGAGGAGACTGGAGCGGATCATACATCTGGTCGAGCCATGCACAGATCAGCGCAGGGTTCTTAGCATTTGCTGTTACAACAGCGCCGCGTCCGCGGTCAAAACCGGAAGTGTAAGAACCGTTCTGGGGAGTGAGATTGAGAACATCCGCCTTCAGCATAGGCATAGGCTGCCAGTCACCGGTATTATTGACGATGTCATCCATGCTGATATTAACAATGTTTGCAACGTCCCAGGAGAAGCAGACGCCGAAGCGGCCGGACTTACCCTTGGCAACATATGTGGACCACTCCTGTGTGAAAGCATCAGGATCGATCAGGTTCTCGCTGTAGAGCTTGTGGAGCCATTCCACGCCCTTGCGCCAGCCTTCTGTAGTAGCTGTGCAGACGACCTTCTTATTGTCGTCGATAACAATGTGACGGCTGGGATCAGGATCGCCGAAGCCTTCTCCGAAACCGTTGCAAAGAATTGTGCAGTCCTCATTGCCGCCGCTGATGATGCAGGACATAGGAACGATCTCGCCATCGATTTTGAATTCCTTCTTGAGCGCGTCAGCATTGTCGCGGAAAGCGATCAGGACCTGTTCGAACTCGTCGGTTGTCTTGGGCATTTCAAGTCCGAGGAATTTGAGCCATGCAACATTGATGAAAGGCATATTTCCGATAGTCTGGATAGCGGTCTTTCCTACACCGAGCTGCTCGATCCAAGGCAGTGTCCAGATGTGGCCGTTCTCGTCCGTGCACATGTCGCGGTACTCGGGAGCCTGTTCGAAGACCTTGCAAAGATTCGGCATATACTTGTCAATGTAATCCTCAAGCGGGATGATAACGCCCTGCTTGGCATACTTGAGAACGTCAGTATCACTAAGGCCTGCAGGGGAGATAAACTCAGGCAGGGTCTTGATATTGGACATCTCAAGAGCGATCTTGTCGCTCCACTGGTCACCCTGGATGCTCTTCCAGTTGACATGGACGTTCGTCTTTTCCTCAAGGCGCTTGTAGATAGTGCGGTTGTTGGGGTCAGATTCCGTGCCGGCTGCATATCTGGTAAGACCGGAGATTTCTGCCTTTTCCGCCAGAGGGAATGTCAGGGATGCAGGATCAACGTCTTCCACCGGTGCGGAAGATGCGCCGCCGGATGAAGAGCCGCCACAGCCTGCTAACAGAGCAGCTGACATTACAACTGCCAGCACTAATGCTAATACTCTTTTATGCTTCATGATTTTCTCCTTTTTGTTTTCAATGGCTCTTTTTTGCCAAAACATTGCTCAGCCTTTGACTGCGCCGGCCATAATGCCGTTGTCAAAATACTTCTGGAAGAAGGGATACATGATCATCAGAGGCAAACTCGAAATGATGATCGTCGCGTATTTTAAAAGTTCGGCCAGCTGCGCACGAGCGGCAGTGGACTGCATGTCGGAGACCATTCCGGGTTCGGGTTGGCTTTGGATCAGGATGGCACGCAGGACCAGCTGCAGAGGCTGTTTCGATGCGCTGTTGAGGTAGATCATCGCGTCGAAATAGCTGTTCCACATACCGACGAACTGCCACATAGCGATCGTGGCAATGATCGGTGTGCAGACAGGCAGAAGGATCTGGAAAAAGTAGACCATCTCGGTCGCGCCGTCGATCTCCGCCGCTTCCTGCAGGTCGCGGGGAATACCCATGTAGTAGGTACGGGCAATGATCATGTTCCATACGCTGAAAGCGCCGGGGATGAGGATCGCCCAAATGGTATCCAGCATGCCCAGGTTGGAGATCAGCAAGTATGTAGGGATCAGACCGCCGCCAAAGAACATTGTGATCACGAAGATCGTATTGAAAAATCCTCTTCCCTTAAAATCAGCGCGGGACATAGGATAAGCCGCCAGCAGCGTCACAACAACAGAGATGATCGTGAACAGGACTGAGTAGATCAGCGCGTTCTTGAAACCGACCCAGATCTGTGCGTTGCCCAGGACGCGCTCATAAGCGGTAAGCGTCCACTTGCTGAAATCGAAGGTCAGTCCGCTGTTCTGCAGTGTGACCGGATCGATAAAGGAAGCAAGGATAATGTAGATGATCGGCAGGATGATCGCTACAAGGAACAAACCGAGGATCGCATAAGCGATGATCATCAAAGTCTTATCGCCGGAGGGCAGTTTGGAAAATTCACTTCTCTTTTTGGTTTTCATATTCCGCACCTCCTTTAAATACCCTTGCCGTCATTCATCTTCTTAACCAGAGAGTTCATAGTTACCAGAAGAATGACGTTGATAACGGTATTGAACAGGCCAACGGCGGTGGAGAAACCATAGTCGCCATCCAGAAGACCCTTCTTGTACACGTATGTGGAGATTATCTCCGATGCGTTCAGGTTAAGGTCGGTCTGCAGCGCATATGCCTTTTCAAAACCGACGGACATGATGTTGCCGACGGACATGATGAACTGGATCAGCACTGTATCCTTGATAGCAGGCCATTCAACAGCCTTGATCTGCTGGATGATGTTAGCGCCGTCGATCACAGCAGCTTCCTTCAGTTCCTTACTGGCATTGGACAGAGCTGCGGTATAAATAATGGATGCCCAGCCTGCGCCCTGCCAGATACCGGATGCGATGTAGATCGTCCGGAAAGCAGAAGGCATTGTCATAAAGTTGAAAGAAGTACCGAGCATCATGTTCACCATGCCGGTAGGTGCCAGCAAAATACGGACAATACCGCAGAGGACGATAACGGAAATAAAGTTCGGCATATAGAGCACGAGCTGAATCTTCTGTTTTGTCTTGGCGCTGAGAATGCGGTTAAGCAAAAATGCCAGCAGGATCGGTGCCGGGAAGCCCCATAAGAGACCGAATACACTCAGCTTCAGGGTATTTACCAGATACCGCATGAAGTCCGGTGACGACAGGAAACGTTGGAAATGCTCAAATCCGACCCATTCACTGCCGAAGATCCCTCGGATGGGGTTGTATTCCGTGAAAGCGATCGCGATACCGCCCATAGGGATGTAGCGGAAGATGATCGTCAGCAGGAACGCCGGCAGCATGAAGATCACATAAAGCTGCCAATGCTGCCGAAAATAAACTAATGTGTTGTGCATTTTGGAATTTCCGCCGCTTCCGGCTGCAGCGGATTCCGATGTTTTTTTCATTGTTTTACCTCCCTTCCTCAAGTAAATACATGGTGCAAATAGTAACTTTGTCGTGTGCGCACACGTGTCAAAATTGTGCATTAGCACCCTTGATAGTGAAATTGTAATTTATATATGGTCAAATGTCAATTTTATTCTGCGTATTTGTAACTTTTCAGCAAAATTGCCGAAGCAAATACGCCTGTTTCAAAAATACGCATCAAATATTGCAAAACTCCGATATTTACATTTGCACGCATTAGCAGGTGCCGATTAATTGACCGGTTTCCTCTTTTTATGGTATAATTGCATGGTACGGTGCACAATAAATCATCACATTTGAGAATCACAAAAGAACAGGGACTTATTTAGAAATGGAAGGATTGTGAAATGAAACGAGTAACTTTACAGGATATTGCCAACGAACTCGGCATCTCCCGCAACACTGTATCCAAGGCTATAAATAACTCCGACGGCATTGCGGCAGCTACACGGGATAAGATTCTGCAGAAGGCTGTGGAGATGGACTACAAGCAGTTCTCTTATGTCAACTCTATTATGGGATCTGATGAGATGACCTCTTTATCCGAGCCTCCGCAATATCAGGGAGAGATCGCACTGCTGACTTCCACTTTTTTGACACAGTCGCACTTTTCCTCTACTATGCTGGACAAATTCCAGCGTGAGATCTCCCAGGCGGGCTTCACGATGAACACTCACCGCGTCACAAAGGAAAACCTGCGCACAAAGACACTCCCCTACACGTTCCGCAAGGATCTTGTGAAAGCGGTCCTCTGCATCGAGATGTTCGATTATGACTACGACAAGATGATCTGCGAGCTGAATGTCCCGGTCCTCTTTATTGACGGCCCTGTCAAGAAAGACGGCTATTCCCTTCCTGCCGATCAGCTCTATATGGACAACACGACCGAGATCACCCGTTTTGTCAACGACATGCTCGCCGCGGGGAAAACCCGCATCGGCTTCGTCGGCAACTATAATCACTGCCAGTCCTTCTATGAGCGCTACGCCGCCTTCCGGATGGCCATGCTGATGGCAGATGTTCCTGTAGATGAGCGCTATATATTTTGCAGCAACCGCGCAGATGAGTTCATCGAGACGATCTCCGAGCTGGAGGAGCTGCCGGATGTGTTTATCTGCGCCAACGATTTTCTGGCCGGAGATCTGATCCGCAACTTGTTCGCAATCGGAAAGTCTGTGCCGGAAGATGTGCTGGTTCTGGGTTTTGACAATTCGCCCGAATCACGCATGTTCCGTCCCGCCCTCAGCACGGTCCACATCCACACGCAAGTCATGGCTTTCGCAGCCATGCAGCTGCTCATTTCCCGCAAAAATGAGCCCTCGCTGGACGCACGCATCGTCCACACCGAAACAGAACTGATCTACCGCGATTCGACCCGATTAAACTAGGAGATACCTGCCATGCGCTTTTTTTCTTATGAAAGCAGGTTCAGCCAGCTTCTTCTGAAGCTGAGCTGCAGCTGTTTGCTGAACATTCTTTGGTTCATCTGCTCGCTGCCCATTTTCACCATAGGCGCCTCCACGACAGCTCTTTACTACGCAAGCCTGAAGGTGATCCGAGATGAGGAGTCCCATGCGGGAACTATGTTCTTCCGCTCTTTTAAAGAAAATTTCAAGCAGGCTACGCAGCTCTGGCTGATCCTTCTGGCTGCAGGACTGTTCTTGGGCGCCGATGGATATATCCTCTATCACCTGCGCAAGAGTTCAACGGGTGTCATGGCAGTGGTCTGGACACTGATCCTGGCACTGGTGATCGCAGCCTCGGTCCTGTATGTGATTGTGCTCTTATATGTCTTTCCCCTTCTGGCCAGTGTGCACAACACCAATGCCGCTATGCTCAAAAACGCTTTTCTGATCGGCACGCACTATCTGTTCGCGACAATACTGGTTTTTGCTGTCCATTTCGCCATGTTCTTTGCTGTGGTCGCTGTGTTTACTCCGCTGATCATATTCGGCGAAGGACTGTGCGCCATGGTCAGTGCATGGATCCTGAACAGTCTTCTGATCTCGGTTTCCGGCACACCGGAGGATTATATGGAAGATGACCCGGAAGAAGTGACGAAGAATATCTCTGATAACAGTTCGGAGGAAAATGCCTGATGGTCAAATTGTCTGAAAAGGAAAAGGCCGCCCATAAGGCGGCTTTTAAAGCGATGAGCCCGGCCGAAAAGGCTGAGCATATTTTTACTTATCATAAATGGACGATCCTTTTGGTCCTGCTGGTCCTTCTCATTACAGGTTCCATCATTCACCGGCAGTTGACGCAGAAAAAGCCTGTGCTGTATCTGGCTGTGATCAACACCTCCTTTGGTGAAGATGTAGAAAAGAGCCTGACAGAGGGCTTTTTAGTCGAAGCAGGCTTCGACGTACGCAGGCAGGAAGTTTATCTCTACCGCGACCTGTACCTGTCAGAGGACGCCGACACACTCAACCACGAATACGCCTATGCTTCCAAGGTGAAACTGGAAGGCGCGATCACCGCGGAGAAACTGGACCTCGTCCTGATGAATCGGGAAGCTTACGATATTTTCTCACGGCAGGGCTATCTCATGGAGCTGACCTCTCTTCCGGACGCTCTCTCCCCGTATATTACGGAGAACGAGGTAATCCTCTCCGACAATTCCGTGGATTATCTGCTCGGAAACGCAGCCGAGGAGCAGATTGTCACGGAAGTGGTCCCCAATTCACTCGCAGTCTCTTCTCTTCCGCTGTTTCGCGATGCCGGCTTTAACGGAGATCTCTATATCGGTATTGTATCCAACAGTCCGAGGCAGGAGGAAGCCGCAGCGTATTACCGATATATATTCGGTTATTGATCCGAACATGAGTCACCGGGACTATCCCCGTGACTCACTCTCAGTTCAAGATACAGCGCCGCCATAGTGTTTTCATAATAAGGGAACGTCCACAGAACATTGACAATTCCAAAGGTGACGATTCCCAATATAGTCCATCCCAAAAAGGTCATGTCCAACAGGAATGTACGCCATTTGTTCCCGTCCATCATCCTGCGCGAAAGTGTGATCACCTCTATCTCAGACAGGTCAGGATACTCTTTCACTATATAGGGGACCATCCTGTAGGAATAACTCTTTACCAGTCCCGGAAAAATCAACATGCAATACCAAAGGCAATTAAAAACATCTCTGAGAAGAAGAGCAGCGAAAACGTGCGCGTAATCGGAAAAGCCTTCCCTGATCAGTACAAGCTCTGCCGATCCCTTTTCTGCGTTGTTCCTGAAGAACAGGCAGCCTCCCGCCTCTAAAGCGTTGGCGAAAATGATCTTTATCAGTACCGCGGACACAATGATGGACATATATCCCACAACAACGATGCCTGCTATGATCAGGAGTTCATTCGGCGCCATTTCATGAAGCGGTTCAAAACCGACGTTCTGCAATATGCTCTCTCTTCTGATCCGGGTCAGCGCCGATGTCACGGTGGTCAAAAGGAACATAAGCGCCGCAACAACAACACTTCTCCAGTAATTCTTTTTTAAGGCGGACTTGCCCTTCTTCTTAATGTCTCTTACAGACCACATGCTATACCTTCTTATTTATTGTCTTTTTGGGGTCCCTTATACTCCAGGCAGAGCATGGTCAGGTCATCGAACTGCTCTGCTTCCCTCACGAATCTGCCTATTGACCCGCGCACATTCCCCAGGATCTGCTCGGGGGAGGCATCCGGATCTTCATTCAGCGCATTGATCATCCTCTCCATCTGGAACATGTTCCCATCCGGATCCTGGGCCTCGGGCACGCCATCCGTGTAGACGAACAGCTTATCCCCCGGCGAAAGCCGGATCTCGTACTCTTTGTACTTCATGCCTTCCTGTCCGCCAAGCACAAAGCTATGCTTGTCTTTAAAGATCGCAAACCCGCTGTCTGCCTTCTTGAGTGCCGGGTATTCGTGTCCGGCATTTGCGGCAGAAAGCTTTCCGGTAGAGATCTCAAGAATTCCGACCCAGACCGTTACAAACATTTCCAGTTTATTGTTCGCGCAGATCGCGTTGTTTGAATCGTGCAGAATATCCGAAGGAGATTTTCCCATTACGGCATTATCCGCAAGGATGATCTTGGAGGCCATCATGAACAGTGCGGCCGGTACCCCCTTCCCGGACACGTCCGCGATCACGAGGCACAGATGGTCGTCGTCGATAAGAAAGAAATCGTAAAAATCGCCGCCGATCTCTTTGGCCGGCTCCATGGAAGCGTATAACTCGAATTCCTGTCTGTCCGGAAAAGCAGGGAAGCTGTCAGGCAGCGCGCCCTTCTGGATCTGCGACGCCATGTCCAGTTCTGTCCGTACACGCACTTCTTCCTTTGTCGCCCTGGTGAGGTCTTCCATGTAGACAGACAGGTCTTTCTCCATCTGTGCCATCACAAGATTCAGGTGCTCCACCTCGTCCCCTGTCCGGATATGAAGGGAGGAGAAATGCTCCATGCGCGTATTGCCGGATTTTCTGTCCTCGACGTAGTTTTGCGCAGCCGTTGCGATGGCATTGATCGGTTTTACCGTCGTCCTTTCCATAAGCCGGGCTATGATAAATCCCATAAAAGCAGTAACGGCAATAGTCGCGATAATATAACGGATCAGAAAAGCCAGCATGTCATGCGTCATTTCATCCAGCGTAAAATCTGCCAAAATGTAGCCTCTGGCCCCGCCGCTTTCATCTCCTATCGGGGTCCCCACTGTGCAGACCCAGGGGTCCTGCCCCCCGATAAAGCTGTAATGAGGTATTCCCATTCCCAATCCATCCCAGCTAAGAAATATATTCAGCTCCTTTTCGTCGACACTCTCCCAGTCGCCGGGCTCTTTAATATATCCGTCCCTTGTATCCGGATCCACTATGTATATCAGGGAAGCGGTGTCCCTGTCGTAGACTGCATAATAGACGTCGTCCACATTATTGAGCACCGCAAGATCATTCAGTACTTTATACAGAGTCTGATAATCCCCGAGTTCCGTGACCTTGCCAAAATATTCATGATACGCGTCTGACCCGGTACCGCCGCGCTCCTCTTCCGATAACCCGCGGTAAATACTCACGACTTCGTCTGCCAGTATCTCCGGCTCCGCAAAATTTCGCGACATGAGCCTGGCGGTCCCCGTAAGTTCAAACGTATCATTGACAAACTTATCGAACAGGTTGCCCGCGTATATGTACAGCCCTACGATCAGTCCGACAAATCCTATCGTCAGGGCTCCCGCGACGGACATGATCGTTACCTTTTCAGCCAGCGACTGTTTTTTCTCGCTTTTCCATTTTCTCCTCGTCTTATCTGACATAAGTCCATGGCCTCCGCAAAGCCCGAAATTTCATTCTTACTAAATATTATAACGATTATTTGAGCAGTATTACAGAAATATAATCTTCATTATGGATATTAATTAACCTATTAGGTAAACTTGAAATATGTTAGCAAATCATGAGCACCGGATCTATCCGGACCACTCCCTTGTGTGGGTGGGTAAGTATCGAAATTTGAAAAACATATCGCACTGGCAGAAACCGGGAAATGAGTATGACGGAAATTGCCATGAGCTGCGGTTTTGATACTATTCGGAATTTTAACAGGGTATTCAGGCAGATCACGGGCTACTCTCCCAGAGAACTTCCGGACGGCTATATCCTTAACCTGCGCTCCAACTCCGGCAACGATCCTGATTTTGACCCGACAATAAAAACCTCCGAACTGATGAGTGATTGACAGGGGGCTTTGCATACGGCACTTCTCAAAATATTACAATCAAAGAAGCCGGTTCCAATCTTTCATGGAGCCGGCTTCTCTTATTCCGGATTTTATTCTACGAACGCCTTAACTTGTGAACAATCAAGGCATTGTTAAGTCTTGGCTTTTCATTCCTCTACAAATGCCTTGACTTGTTTGTATACACCTTCGCCGTCCAGCATATACTTGTGGAGCAGCTCGCCCGCGGATCCGGACTCGCCGAACTTGTCGCGTACGCCGATGCGGTACATCTTGGTCGGGCACTTCTCAGCCAGGCACTCTGCTACTGCGCCGCCCAGGCCGCCGATGATGTTGTGCTCTTCAGCGGTCACGACCTTGCCGGTCTTCATAGCGGTCTTCACGACCAGTTCCTCGTCCAGGGGCTTGATGGTGCAGATGTTTACGACTTCAGCGTCGATTCCGTCTTTT
>CACZXG010000056.1 GCA_902785055.1 uncultured Lachnospiraceae bacterium | reverse complement strand
GAAGCAACAGAGGAAGAGGAAGGCCTTGAGAGAAGGACCTGCAGCAATGATGAGAGCCACACGGAAGAAAAAACAATCCCTAAGCTGAACCATGTACATGAACTGGTCAAGACAGATGCAGTGGCTGCGACGTGCACCGAAGCCGGCAACATCGAATATTGGACCTGCAGCAAGTGCAAAAAACTGTACAAGGACAGTGAGGGCACACAGGAGATAACGGAAGCAGATACAGTAGTAGCAGCGAGGGGCCATTCTCTTGAGAAGACCGAAGCGAAGGATGCAACCTGCACCGAAGCCGGTAACACCGAGTACTGGACCTGCAGCGAATGCAAGAAGCTGTTCGGTGATGATCAGGGAACAACAGAGATCTCAGCAGAAGATACAGTAGTAGCGGCAAAAGGCCACAACTGGGGCGAGTGGACTGTTGTAAAGGCCGCAACAGAGGAAGAGGAAGGCCTGGAGAGAAGGACCTGCGGCAATGATGAGAGCCACACGGAAGAAAGAATAATCCCTAAGCTGAACCATGTACATAACCTTGAGAAGACGGAAGCGGTAGATGCAACCTGCACCGAAGCCGGCAACATCGAGTACTGGACCTGCAGCAAGTGCAAAAAGCTGTACAAGGACAGCGAAGGCACACAGGAGATCACGGAAGCGGATACAGTAGTCGCCGCGAAGGGCCATAACTGGGGCGAGTGGACTGTCGAAAAAGAAGCGACAGAAGACGAGGAAGGTCTTGAGACCAGAACCTGCCTCAATGATGAGAGTCACAAAGAAGAAAGAACCATTCCCAAGCTGCAGGGCAAATGGAAGAAGAACAGCAATGGCTGGTGGTATGACCGCGGTGATGGCTCGTATCCTGCAGGTACTTTCGAGACTATTAAAGGCACTACTTATTACTTCAATGAATCCGGCTACATGCTTACCGGCTGGCAGAAAATCAGCGGAGAGTGGTATTACTTCAGCGCAGGCGGAGCAATGCAGACCGGCTGGCAGAAGATAAACGACAAGTGGTATTACTTTAGCGCAGACGGAGCAATGCAGACCGACTGGCAGAATATTAACGGCACATGGTATTACTTCGGCGCAAGCGGAGCAATGCAGACCGGCTGGCAGAAGATTGGCGGCACATGGTATTACTTCAGCGCAGGCGGAGCAATGCAGACCGGCTGGCAGAAGATTGGCGGTACATGGTATTACTTCAGCGCAGGCGGAGCGATGCAGACCGGTTGGCAGAATATTAACGGCACATGGTATTACATGGAAGCAAGCGGAGTTATGGCTGCCAACAAGTGGGTTGGTAATTACTATCTCACCGGAAGCGGAGCTATGGCAAAAAATACCTGGATCGGAAATTACTATGTAGGCGCAGATGGAAAATGGATCCCGGGATATAAATGATAAAACTGAAGACCTGAAAAGGACTTAAGAAATCAAAGAGAGGCTGTGAAAGTCTGGAGAATGAACAAATCATTCAATCCAATTCTTTCACGGCCTCTCATTTTTCTGACAGAGTTTACATACCGATACGTATCCCCGCCTGTTGCCTACTGCCGCGAACCGTTCTGCTTTACAACATCCCGCACCCAGTCGCAGACGGCATCGATTCCCTCGCCTGTTTTGGCGCTGACCGGCAGGATCTCGGCCTTTGGATTGAGACGGAGGATTCGATTTTTTGCCGCATCCATGTCGAAGTCAAAAAAGTCCATTGTATCGATCTTGCTGATCAGCACCAGGTCGCTGACGCTGAACATCAAGGGGTATTTGAGGGGCTTGTCGTCGCCTTCGGGAACGCTGAGGATCATGACGTTTCGATGGGCACCGGTGTCAAATTCGGCCGGACAGACGAGGTTGCCGATGTTCTCGAGGATGAGAAGATCAGTTTCTTCGAGCACTCCTGAGCCTTCCGGGGCGAACTGGCTCAGCGCACGGGTCACCATGTCGGCATCGATGTGGCAGAGTCCGCCGTTGTGGATCTGCAGAGCTTCGACGCCCGTTGCGTCCGCGACGCGCTGGGCATCCAGTGTAGACTCGATATCAACGTCCATTACGCGGATCGCAAGCTCATCTTTGAGCTTGTTCACCAGAGCGGTCAGAAGCGTTGTCTTGCCGCTGCCGGGGCTGGACATGACGTTCAGCATGGTGGTTTTCTTGTCTGTGAGCATGCGGCGGATGGCCTCTGCCGAGGAGGTATTGTCTGCAAAAACGCTTTCCTCTATTTTGATAGTTCTAACAGTTCCCATGTTTGTCTCCTCTATGCGTTCCAGGCCTGCACTTGTCTTATGATTTCTTCGGCCAGCGCTTCCACGCCTTCGCCGGTCTTGGCACTTATGTAGAATACTTTGATTGAAGGGTTGCGATGTTTTGCATAGCGCTCCGCCTTCTCCTTGTCAAAATCGAACACAGGCAGCGCGTCGATTTTGTTGACAACCATTAAATCGCACTCCTCGTACATGAGAGGGTACTTGGCAGGTTTGTCATCGCCCTCGGGGACGCTGAGAATTGTCATTTTGATGGCCGCGCCGGTGTCGAATTCGGCGGGGCACACCAGGTTGCCGATGTTCTCAAGAACCACAAAGTCCAGATGCTCATCGGTGCTCTCAAAGAGGGCTTTCAGGCCCTGCCTCGTCATGTCGGCGTCCAGATGGCACATTCCGCCGGTGTGCAGCTGTACAGCGGAGATGCCTGCGGAGAGGATCGTCCTGGCGTCTACGTCGGAGTCGATGTCGGCCTCCATGACACCCCATTTGAGGCGGCCTCTGAGGTATTTGTTCAGGGCAAGGAGAGTGGTGGTCTTGCCGCTGCCGGGCCCGGACATGAGGTTGAGAAGGCAGGTCTTCTGCGCCTTCAGTTCGCTGCGGAGATCCTGTGCATCTTTGTTGTTGTCCTCGAGGATTGACTCCTTGAGTTCGATGATCTTTACGGGGTCAGTGTAGGTATTTGCCATGGTGGGGCTCCTTTTGAGTTCAGGGGGGTCAAACGACCTCTGGGGTGGTTTGTCCCCAGATGTGGACAAATGACCCCAGAGGTCGTTTGTCGGTTATGCTAATTCCTGCGCCTTCTCAAGCTTCGCGTAAGCGCCGCCGAGGGCCAGCAGCTCGTCGCGGCTTCCCTGTTCGATGATGTGCATTCCGTCGACAACGGCGATGCGGTCGGCGTCGCGGACCGTGGAGAGGCGGTGCGCGATTACGAGGCAGGTTTTGCCTTTGCTGAGGACATCCAGGCTCTCCTGGATCTGCTTCTCCGTGACACTGTCAAGGGCGGAAGTCGCCTCGTCCAGGATCAGAATGGGAGGGTTCTTGAGAAAGACCCTCGCGATGGAGATGCGCTGCTTCTGGCCGCCGGAGAGTACGACGCCGCGCTCGCCGACGTTGGTCTGGTAACCGTCGGGCATCTGCAGAATGTCCTCGTGGATCCTGGCGCGGATGGCTGCTTCCACGACCTCGCGGTCCGTCGCGTCAGGGCGGCCGTAGCGGATGTTTTCCATTACGGTGTCGGCGAACAGGAAGACGTCCTGCTGGATGATTCCGATGCTGCCGCGCAGGCTCGCCTGGGTCAGGTCGCGGACATCGTTCCCGTCAACCGTCACGCGCCCGCCTGTGACGTCGTAGAAGCGGGGGATCAGGTGGCACATGGTGGTCTTGCCGCCGCCGGAACTGCCGACAAGCGAGACAGTCTCGCCGGGCGCGATGTGCAGATCCACGTGATCGAGGACCTGTGTACCGTCATTATAGGAGAAGGAGACGTCCTCAAAGCGGATGTCGCCTTTTACGTCGGTCAATATTTTGGCATTCGGGGAGTCCTGGATCTCGGGCTGCGTGCGCATGAGCTCCACGAACCGGTCAAAACCCGTCATGCCCTGTGTATAGATCTCCATGAACTGCACAAGCTTGCGGATCGGGGAAGTAAAAGTGGAGACGTAGAGCGTAAAGGTGATCAGGTCTACATAATTGAGCTTGTCCTGCATGATCAAAAAGCCGCCGAAGGAAATGACGGCGACCTGCATCAGGCTGACCGTTGCCTCGATCCCCGCGTGGAACAGACCCATCGCGCGATAGAAGGAGATCCTGCTGGCCTTGAAGGCCTCGTTCGCCGCTGCGAATTTCTGGTCCTCGGCAGCTTCGTTGGCAAAAGCCTTGGAAGTGCGGATCCCGGAGATCCCGCTCTCGATGGCGGCATTGATCTCGCCTGTGCGCTTCTTGACCTCGCGGTTGGCGGCCTGCATATTGAGGCGCTGACGCATGCTGAAGATGATCCAGACGGGGAGCATGACGACGAGAACGAGCGTCAGAAGCGGGTTGATCGTCAGGAGGATGATCAGAGCCCCGACGATCGTCAGCGAGCAGGTCAGGATATTCTCCGGGCCGTGGTGCGCAAGTTCCACGATCTCGAACAGGTCGTTGGTGACGCGCGCGAGCAGGACGCCGGTACGGTTGCTGTCAAAGAAACTGTAGGAGAGCTCCTGCATGTGGGAGAATACGTCTCTTCGCATGTCCGCCTCGACGAGGGTGCCCATCCGGTGTCCGACCACCGTGACAAAATACTGACACACCGCGCGTATCAAATACGCCGCGAACATGATCAGCATTACAGTGAAGAAAGTCCTGAAAAGCCCTTCGGGCAGGAGATTTCGCATGGACCATCGCGACACATAAGGGAAGAGAAGGTCCACAGCGGCAATGCCGACGGACAGCGCCATATCAATGGCGAAGGCCTTCCTGTGGGGAACTATGTATGAGGCGAAGATCGCCAGTTTGGGGCGGGAATAATCTTTTTTCATTTTAAGAGACCTCTGGGGTAGTTTGTCATTTTTATTCTAGCTGAACGGGGGGAATATGCAAGAGACCTCTGGGGTAGTTTGTCCACAGGTGTGGACAAACTACCCCAGAGGTCTCTTTGCCGGCTTTGCCGCAGGAGGGGCTATCCTTCCAGGTTGCCTGCGCAACAGACGCGCAAAACGAAAAATGGTAATATAATGACTATCGAACCAACAAAAATCAACAAGGAGTTTCCTATGAACGAAAAAAAGAATAGAGCCGGCGGAATCAGCGCCGCTGATATTGTGCATTGCGGCATGTTCGCAAGCCTTATGGCCGTTGGCGCCTTCATCAAGATCATGATTCCCATCGGCATCTGGGAAGTGACCTTCTCCCTGCAGTTTTTCTTCGCGCTGCTGGCGGGCTTCCTTCTCGGCTCCAAGCGCGGACTCGCCGCCGTAGGCGTTTACTTGCTGATCGGCCTTGCGGGCGTGCCTGTATTTGCCCACGGCGGTGGACTCATGTACCTGATGAAGCCCACATTTGGCTTCCTCATCGGCTTCGCCGCAGCAGCATACGTTGCCGGCAAAATAGCGGAGATCATGCCCGGCAGTGGCTACTTTAAGCTTCTTTTCGCCGCCTTCTGGGGTGAGATGGCCTACTATCTGTGCGGGCTTGTCTACTATTACTTCATGTTCAACTTCGTGGTATCCAAAGACGTTGGCATAGGCTTTATTGAGCTGGTGACTGTGTGGTTTCTGTCAACAGTTATTCCGGATTTCATCCTGTGCGTGCTGGCGGCCGGAGCGGCGCTGCGGCTGCGCCCTGTGATCCTGAAGGAGAGCTTGTCTAAGAGACCTCTGGGGTGATTTGCACCTGGTTGAGAGACCTCTGGGGTGGTTTGCACCTGTTGCTGGGGTGGCTTTGCCGGCAGATGAAGCCTTTTGAGAGTGGATTCCACTAAGTTGCAGGGCTTGCTGTCTTTTGTCGGAAGCCTTTTGAGGGGGGGATTCCACTAAGATGCAGGGCTTGCTGTCTTTTGTCGGAGGAATTTTGAAGACGGACTCCACTAAGCAACAAGAATTACTTCTTTTCGTTGGAGCGGCCGTTGTTTTTTCTTCGTACGAAAGAAACTTAGAATGGATTCTTAGTGGACGTGATACCACCAAACCTCTACACCGAAAGATTCAAAGTGAAGGCTTTTGGTGGACAACCCCACTAAGATGGGGGAAAATGTGGTTTTCGTCGACCTGTGTCTCCCCTGTGTCTCCCCTCCTCACCCGCAATAGACGCAGCCCCGCATTAATGGTAGAATGAATAAAGCAAGCTGCCGCACAGTTTCGCGGCTGTATGGAGAAGGTCCAAGGAATGAGCTATTTCCCACTATACTTAGATATAACCAATAAGACATTTCTGATCATCGGCGGAGGCCCGGTCGCACTGGAGAAGGTGAGCCGGCTCCGCCGTTTTACACAAGACATAATTGTGATCGCGCCCCACACACAGATAGAAGGTGTCCGCACCGTGCAGCCCCGCCGCGTAGTCGGCGAGGTGCAGATTCTGTGCAGAGAATACCGCGAAGAGGATCTTGAACTGGGTGATTTTGTGGTGGCAGCGACCGGAATCCGGAAAGTTGACCGCAAAGTCGCCGCGGACTGCCGCAGCCGCGGGATCCCGGTCAATGTGGTGGATGATCAGGCGTTCTGCGACTTTATTTTCCCGAGCATTGTCAAAAGAGACAGCCTCACGATAGCAATTTCTACCTCCGGCACAAGCCCCGCCTATGCGATGCAGCTGCGCAAAGAGATTGAGCAGATCCTTCCCGACCAGATCGGCCCGATCCTGACCAGGATGGGCGGCCTCCGCGGCGAAGTCAGCGCGCGGATCCCGGACCAGAAAGCGCGGGCAGCCGCGTACAGGCAGCTTCTCGCAGAACTGATCGCGAGCGATAACCGTCTGAGCGACGAAGAAATCAGCCGGATAATAAGGCAAAACACAGAAGCACTGCGAACAACCGGGCAAAACACAGAAGCACTGCGAACAATCGACCAAAACACAGAAGAACCAACATGAGAGAACTATGTATTGCAGGCAGAGGAAGCCGTCTGGCTATGGCCCAGAACGAGCTGGTCAAAAAACTGCTTGAACAGGAAGGATATAAAGTCAATATTTTGACCGTGAGCACGAAGGGCGACCGGGACAGAAAGAGCAGTGTCACGGAGCTGGGCGGAAACGGGCCCTTCGTGAGGGATGTGGAGAAAGCGCTGTTGTCGGGAGAGGCTGACATCGCGGTCCACTGTGTCAAGGACCTGCCCTACGAGATGGCGCCGGGGCTCTGTATCGCGGGAATGCCGGACGCTGCGGACCCCAGAGACTGCCTGATCCTGCGCTCGGGCGCAGGCGGGAAAACCCCCGGAGCGCTGGCGACCGGGAAAACCTCAGAAAGTCTTTTGACCATCGGCACGGGAAGCCCGCGGCGGATCAGCCAGCTAAGGGCCCTGAGCGACAAGCTCGGCATGCAGGCAGAGTTCAAAGATATCCGCGGCAACATCACAACGAGGCTCGAGAAGCTCAGAAGCGGCGAGTACGACGGGATCGTGCTGGCCAAAGCCGGCCTGGACCGCATCGGAGCGGACCTGAGCGGGCTCGAAGTCAGAATCCTCGAGCCGGAGGAGATGATCCCGGCTGTAGGCCAGGGAATGCTGGCATGCGAGTGCAGGGAATCGGACGCAGAGATGCGGGAACTTTTGGATCGGATCACGCCGCCGGGGAACTACCTGCGCTATGAGATCGAGAGAGGGATCTTCTGCCGGTTCAGGTGCGACTGTCGCTCGGCGGTGGGCATACACGCCCGGATCAGCCGGAACAGTGCGGACCTGCTCCTCATGTACGAAGAATGACGCCGCACCGCGGCGAGCTCATACACGAACAATGATGTAAGCAAAAGAGGGACACAATGAACGGAAAAGTGTGGATCGTCGGCGCGGGAAGCGAGGCCGGGCTGATCACAGTGAAGGGGCTCGAGGCCGTGCGCCGGGCGCAGGTCGTGGTTTATGACGATCTTTTGGACCATACCCTGCTTGAGCAGGCGCCCGCCGGATGCGAGCTGATCTGTGTGGGCAAGCGCAAGAACTCTCACAAAAAGGAACAGGAAGATATCCACGCGCTCCTGATCGACCGCGCGCGCAAGGGTCTCCGGGTCGTGCGCCTCAAGGGGGGCGATCCGACCGTTTTCGGAAGAGGCGGCGAAGAAGCGCTGGCGCTGCAGGAGGCCGGACTTCCCTATGAGATGGTTCCCGGCGTCAGCACCTGCATTTCCGCGCCCGAGCACTTTGGAATTCCGGTAACGCACAGAGGGATGGCTTCTTCTTTTACCGTGGTGACAGGACACGGAGCCGGCAAAACAGAGGAATCTTTCACTGCTTTGGCCGGGTTAAAGGGGACTCTGGTTGTTTTGATGGGTCACAGTAAGGCCGGGGAGATCGCGAAGGGCCTCATGAAGGCCGGGATGGACCCGGAAACGCCGGCGAGTGTGCTCTCGCGCGCCTATATGCCGGATGAAAAGCGGGTGGACGGAACGCTCGGAAATCTCGCCAATATTGCGGAAAAGGTGCAGGCACCGGCTGTGATCGTGATCGGAAAGACGGCCGCAATTCACCTGAAGCCGCCCGCAGGAGACCTTGCAGGCGGGAAGCCGCCCGCAGGAGCCCCCACAGCTCTGATTGTCGGCACCCGCTCCTTTACACGGAAAGTGGCAGCGGCCCTCAGAAAGGATGGGATTGACGCAAGGGAGTTCCCCTGCATCGAAGTGATCTCGCAGAGGGAGGAGATCCCCGGAGAGCAGGAACTGACGGAATATGATTGGCTGGTCTTCACCAGTGCCAATGGAGTCAGGATCTTCCTGGAGGAGATCGATCGCAGGAGGATGGACATTCGGGCCCTTGCGCAAGTGAAGATCGCCTGTATCGGGCCGGGCACGGCAGCGGCGCTCGAAGAGGCCCGCCTGTACGCGGACCTGGTCCCGGAAGTATATACCACCGAGGCCCTTGCCGACACGCTTGTGCGGAATGTCCGAAAGGACGAAAAAGTCTTGATTTTGCGGGCGGCAGAGGGAAATCCGCTACTGACAAATAAACTGGAAAATGAGAAAATTCTATATAAGGACTGCGCAGTTTATCGGACGCAGTACATAAAGCCTGATCTGCAGGGCGCTCTGTCTTTTGACAGACAAGCCGCAGATTCCGCCTGCGATCTCGTTATATTTGGAAGCGCCGGAGGCGTGCGCGCCTATTTGAAGAATAACGAGCTGAGTGACGACATGCAGCCCCTGTGTATCGGCGCGCTCACGGCAGCGGAGCTGGAGAAGCTGACCGGGAGGAAAGCAGCCACTCCGGATACCTGCAGCGTGGAAGGGATCCGGCAGTACCTCAAGAAGTGGAGAACATCCGACAGCGTGTGAAGACGTGGAGAGAGAGATGAAGGAAAAAGCGGAGAGCAAGGAGATTAAAATTGTAAATCCGGTCCGGAAATGCGTGACGGGTATTGTGATCGCGGTGATCCTGAGCATGATTGTGTGGATAGTAATGCTGATCATCAATATCCTGTCAACACAGCAAGCTGCGAATTACGTTGCTTATTTGTCGAAAATGCTCGGCGTAGAGAAAGAACCGGTCGTGGAATTGCGGTATGAAGGGATATTCAGGACAGCCGAGGAGATCGCAAGTAATATCGATGAGGCAACTGCAGAGTATTTCGATCAGTGCCGGCGAAAAGCTGATCTGACCGCAAGAGCCTGCTATGCCAGAGTTTCCGAGCAGGGAGATGCCGCGGTCGGCAAACTGGGTAAGGGCGGAATTGTCAAAATAGAGAATGGCGAAGTTCTGCTCGGTGAAGGAATGAGATCGGGAATTCGAAACTTTCCGGATATGGTACTTAGCGACGGGGGACTCTTCGACTATGTTACTCCTACGATGAAAGGAAACAGAAGAGATAAACTGGTCTACAGCCGCATCAAAGGACCCTATTACTATACGGAGATCGTTGACGGCAGAGAGATGCTTAATTATGTGGACAAGTATGTCGACTACGACGAAGAGTTCTTAAGCATTGAAATAGCCTACGGAGTGGATCTTGTGCTTGTGTGTCCGGACAGAGAAAACAGCAAGTACTTCTATAACCTGGACAGTGATCTCGTGTACTTTCTTCCCATGACTTACTCTGAAGAGAGCGCAGACGCGGTCGATTACGGGATTCCCTCCACCCGCGAGGAACTCCTTGCCATGAACGGAGCATGGACCGCTGAAAATGCAGATGATCCGACAGGCTTTATTGTCAGGGAAGTGCCCGAACTGGATTCCGTTCTTATCATCAAGACGCACGAATGGTACGCTCTGACTCAGGCCGTCGACGAGACAGGCACCGGCGTTTTTGTGATCATAATCCTGACCGTCACATTCATCATATGGCTGACTTCCGTCTATGGGGAAATGACAACAGGCCTCATCACAGACAAGAAGAAGGAAAAATACGCCCCGGGCAGGATCAAACTAATTGCCCTGTCCTACGGGATCATTGGAGCGCTCATCGTGTTCGGATCCAGCTTGTTCTTCCGCTCATTGAATTCGATCTATAAGGAGATCAGCAGGGACCAGGGCACGTTGTCAGTGATCGATACCAAAATTGATAATAATGAAGGCCACCTGAAAAAGAGAAGCGACGCGCGAAAAGCGCTTTATCTGGAATATGCAAGGCGTACGGCGGAACTGATCGAGAAGAATCCGCAGCTCAATAACAAGGAAGACCTGAGTGCGCTCATCCGGATCATCGGGGCTGAATATGTAATGCTCTATGATTCGGACGGCAAGGAGATCGGGACAAGCGCGGACTACATCAACATGGAGCTGGCGCAGGAAGATCCGGATCATCCGGTTTCCAGCGCTGACTTCAGGCGGATCCTGAAAGGTGTTCCCGGCATAGTGCACAGTGCTTTTAAGGATGAGGTTACGGGAAGAACGCTGGAGCAGTACGGCGTTCGCATGAACGATCCGAATTCGGGACAGTACGGCGTACTGATCCTGGCAGTGAAGCCGGAAGAAGACGCAGACGAGCATGAGACGATCAACCGGATTCTGAGAAGCCTTACGCCTATCGGAAAGCTCAGCTTTGTGATCGATCATGAAGACGGCTTTATCAACAACACCTCATCGGATGAATTTGCATACTACGTTTTCCCCGCAAGTGATCTGGGCTTTGGAAATCACATGTTCCGCGACAACGCTGCTGATTTTGAGAGGATCAATGGGGCAAAACATCTATGCATCTCCAAGATGACAGATAGCGGCGATTTTATCTATATGTGTACGCCCAATGACCTGGTGTTCAGCAGAGGATTCCGGTATGGCTTTATATGCATGGTGGGATTCATATTTGTTTTCGCGGTGCTGTTCCTGTATCTGATCAGCGGCTACAGCAATGAAATGATCCAAAAAGTCGAGCAGGCAGAGAAACCTGCAGAGGGCGGAGACAGTAAGAACGACAGTATTCTTTCTCGCAGCCGGTTGATGTCCGTTATCAGGCATTTGACCAAAAATGCAACGCCGGAGAGGAAAGCAATAGTTGTATTCGAGATCATGCTGGCCCTGAGCTTTATCAATATGTTTATAACTCTGCGGACCGAAGGCGAAAATTCGGGTCTTGTATTCAACTATGTTTTGACAGGAAAGTGGAACAGAGGACTGAACATATTCTCCCTGACCAGCATCGTAATGCTCTTCTGCGGACTGGTGCTCATAATGATGTTCGTCCGATTCGTCTTCAATACGCTCGGCAAGATGCTCAATTCCAGAGGAAAGACGATCTGCAGGCTGTTCTCCAACCTGATCAATTACATAGGTATTCTGGTATTTATTTACTACTCACTGTCCTATCTGGGCGTGGATACGAACGCGATCCTGGCCTCCGTCGGAGTCATCGGTATCGGCGTCTCCATGGGCGCGAGGGACCTCATCGCTGACATCTTCGCAGGAGTGTCCATGATCTTTGAGGGCGAGTACCAGGTCGGCGATATCGTTAATATTGACGGCTACAGGGGAATGGTCCAGGAAGTCGGTGTGCGCAGCACAAGGCTGGTCGGCAGAGGCGGCAACGTCAAGGTCATCGGCAACAAGGACATCAAGAGCGTGACCAACCTCACCAAGATGAATTCCTGGGTCGCCGTAACGATCAAGGTGGATGTCAACTACGCGCTCAGAGATGCGGAAGAGATCATAAAGAAAACCCTTCCCCAGATCGCGGCAAAGCACCCCGAGATCATAAGCGGACCCTTCTACAAAGGCGTCCTGTCTGTGGAGATGGGTTTTGCAGTATTGTCGATCATAGCGGAGTGTAACGAGGACAACTATCACAAGGTTGAGAGAGCACTCATCAGAGAGGTGCTGCTGGCCCTGCGAGAGAACAACGTGCCGGTGAAATAAGAAGATATTCAGGAAAATAAGGGGCTGTCGCATTTTCATGCGGCAGCCCTGCTTTTGTCGTATGCCCGGCGAGTATTATCGCCCGCTTCAGCCGGACACCAGCGCAAATATCTCATCTGCGCTGTCTACGATCGTCTTCGCGCCCAGCGCTTTCTGATAGGAGACCGGCCGAAATCCCCAGCTCACCATGATCAGGTCCATACCGGTGTTGCGGGCAGTCGCGATGTCGATCTCCGTGTCACCGACATAGACGGCGTCTTCGACGCTCACGCCGAGTTTGTTAAGGATCAGATAGTTCATGTCAGGCGCCGGTTTGCGCGCTATTCCCTCGGTTTCGCCGATGGCCAGGTCGAATAATCCGCCAAAATAGTCCTCGGCCAGCTGTGTCACCGAATTGTCCGGCTTGTTGGAGACCACCGCTGTGAGGACACCGGCTTCCCGGAGCCTGACCAGAAGATCCCTGATCCCCGGATAAGCGCAGGTGCGGATGGCGTTGTGCGCCTTATAATAGGGCTGATAGACCGCGAGGATCCGCTGTACCTCCTCCTCGTCAATGCCGGGGACCGCGCCGTTTACCGCCGAGCCAATCTCCAGGATTTCTTCCCGGCTCATGCCGGCCTCCCGGGCCAGGGCGCGCTGAACGGCTGTGTGCGCACCGCTCCCGAAAAAGAGACACACGTCCTCCACAGAAAAATCGCCTCGGTGTCCGAATTTTGCCAGAGCGTAATTGATGGCCGCCGCCAGATCCTCAGAGGTGTCCAGGATCGTTCCGTCCATATCGAAAATAACTGCTTTGTAGCGCATATCACAGTGCATAGGGGTGTCCTCCCGCATCTGAATTAAGAAAAGGCCGCACACGATGCCAGATCGTACACAGCCCTTCTGCCAATTTATAAAGATTTTATATTCACACTTCAAAAATACAGCACTGCTCAACTTTTGTCCATATCCAAAGTGACAATTATTCATTTTGTTTTTCTTCAATTACATGGAATTATTTGATAAGGTTTTATAGGGAACATGACAAATGTAATATTTTTGAGTTTGGGGGAACAAATGGAATTTACACCCAGAATTTCACAAATTCTGAAGATACTGCTGGCCAATGGGGGGCCGATCGGAAAGCAGGAGATCGCTGAGGAGCTGGGCGTCAGCAAGCGGACAGTGCAGAGAGAGTTCGAGTATCTTGAGCTCTGCATTAGAAAATACAACCTGAAGCTTGTGAACTATAAGGGCAAGGGCGTAATACTGGAAGGAAACGTCGAGGACCTCGTCAAACTGGAAGAGAACTTAAGAGAAGAACAGTATCCGGACGCGGCAGACCGCGACGGCAGGAGAAGAAGACTTCTCTTTGAACTTCTCAGAGACAGGACGCCGCGCAAGCTCTTCTATTACAGCCAGATGCTCGGGGTCAGTGAGGCAACGGCCGGAAGCGACATGGACGCGCTCTGCGACTGGCTCGAAGAGAGCCATCTGGGCATCGTCAGAAGGCCGGGATACGGCGTTATCCTCGAAGGTGATGAAAGAGACTACCGCGAGGCGATGCGCCGCTTCATCGAGGAGACAGCGGGTCATTCAGACGCATACAGCAGCGGCGATATCACCGGGGAGATCTTCGCGGAGGCGCTCCTTGACGCCGCGGACAGCGGGATCTATTCCCTGCTCGAGGGCGACACGGTGCGCAGAGTGGACAAGGTCCTTCGCCAACTCAACGAGCCCAAGATCCTGCAGCTCGCCGACAGCGCCTACGCGGGACTGGTCATCCATATATCCATTGTCATCGAGAGACTGCAGCAAGGCGCGGCCCTGAACAGTGTTCCGCCGGAGATGGGAAACCTCGAGTTCTGGGACGATTACGACCTGGCGGTGCGCATTCTGGAAGCGATGGAGAAGGAGTTTGAGATCGAGATCCCCAGAGGAGAGCTCTCCTACGTGCTCCTGCACATCCGAGGCGCCAAGATGGCCTACACCGGGGAGGAGAAAGAGCTTCCCGGCGATCTGGGAGACGATCAGGTCCTTTCGATGATCGACAGGATGATCGACGTCTACAACAGTGACATCGCCGATGAACTCAAGGAGGACGAGGAATTCCTCAGAGGTCTTCTGGTCCACCTCCGTCCGGTCCTTGTCAGACTGTCTACCGGTCTTCGGATCCACAACCCGATCCTTGACGATATCAAAGAGGAGTACGGAGAGATCTTCGAGGCCTGCCGCAGGGCGGCCGCCGTGATCACGGAGGAGACCGGATACGAGGTCAACGAGGCGGAAGTCGGATTCCTGGCCATGCACTTCGGCGCGGCGCAGGAGAGAGTCAAAGAGAACAAACAGTACACCCGCAAAGTCAGTATCGGCATTGTATGTGCCAGCGGATTCGGCGTGGCGAGACTGATGATGACAAGGCTCAAGGACAAGCTTGGAAACAAGGCGATCCTCAAAGCCTACGGCAAGGGCGAGATCAACAAATACATCATCTCGAACACGGACTTCTTCGTATCCACGATGAACCTGGACCAGCTCCCTGTGGACTACCTGCAGGTGAGCCCCCTGATCCCTCCCAAGGACCTGGTCAAAATAGAGTACAAACTCGAAGATTACTCCCACATCCGCAGGGACACGACCGAGACGCCTTTCAACAGAAGGCTGGACGAGGCCTACTTCCTGATCAGGGAGATCAAGAGCATCATTCGGCGCTACCGCAGGATGGAGACCTCGGAGAATATCCGTTTCCGCGAACTGCTGCAGTTCATGACCATGCAGGTAACAGACAGCCTGCACGCGGCAGCGGCATTAAGAGACGGGATCGAGGAGAGAGAACGCCTCAACTCGCAGATCTTCCCGGAACTGGGGATCGCGCTTCTGCACTGCCGGTCCGGCGCGGTCAGGGAACCTGTTTTTATCAGCTGTACGCCCAGAGGCGATGCAGAGTTCAAAGATCCTTACTTTAAGGGAATCCGGGCGGCCCTGCTCATGGTCATGCCGATCGACGACGACAGGAACATGCACGCGGAAGTCCTCGGCAGTATCAGCGGCGCCATGGTCACCAATGAGTACTTCCTCAGGATGATCAAGACCGGAAGAGAGGACCAGATCCGCGCGGAACTTGCCAGGGAACTCAAGTGCTTTTTCTTCGACCATTTAGATAGAAGTTGACAAAATATAGATAATTTTTATACGAAAAAGGCTGCACAACTGCGGCCTTTTTATAATTGAGAGAAATCACTATTTTGACCGAAAAGCGACGATTAAATCCTCAAATCTTGTCACTTTTGATGATGACAAAGTCCATTTTGTATTAGTGGAATTGTCACTTTGGCTATGTTTATAATTAAATCATCGAAACAAAGTTCACTTTTATGAAAGGGGAAAAAACATGAAAGAAAGAGTTCAATCCTTCGGTCGGTTCCTCAGCGGAATGGTCATGCCGAACATCGGCGCGTTCATCGCATGGGGACTTATCACAGCACTGTTCATTGCAACCGGTTGGCTTCCCAATGAGCAGCTTTCCACAATGGTCAGCCCGATGCTTTCCTATGTGCTCCCGATCCTGATCGCTTACACAGGCGGTAAGATGGTCGGCGGCGCAAGAGGCGCGGTCATGGGCGCGATCGCATGCGTCGGCGTTATCTGCGGCGCTCCCGATTATCCCATGCTGATGGGCGCTATGCTCGCAGGCCCTCTGGGCGGCTGGGTGATCAAGAAGTTCGACCAGGCAGTCGAAGGCAAGATCCCTGCAGGCTTCGAGATGCTGGTCAACAACTTCTCCGTTGGTATCCTGGGCATGCTCCTCGCTATCGTAGGCTTCTACCTGATCGGCCCTCTTATGGCAGGTGTTCTGGTAGTTCTGTCCGGCGGTGTTGACATTCTGGTCAAGGCAGGTCTCCTTCCTCTGGTCTCCATCTTCGTAGAGCCCGCTAAGGTCCTGTTCCTGAACAACGCTATCAACCACGGTATCTTCACTCCTCTCGGAGCACAGCAGGTTGAGCAGCTCGGCAAGTCCGTATTCTATCTCATTGAGACCAACCCCGGCGCAGGCGCAGGCGTTTTGCTCGCTTACTGGATGTTCTCCAATGACAAGGCAACCGGCAACCAAGGATTCCGCTCCCGGCGCTCTGATCGTGCACGTACTCGGCGGTATCCACGAGATCTACTTCCCTTATGTTCTGATGAACCCCCTGCTGCTTCTCGCTACCATCGGCGGCTCCGTTGCGGCAATGTTCTTCAACACCATCTTCAACGTCGGCCTTGTAAGCCCTGCATCTCCCGGTTCCATCCTGGCACTGCTGGCAGTTGCTCCCAGAGGCGGACAGCTCATGGTCATCATCAGCTTCCTGATCGGCACCGCAGTTTCCTTCCTGATCGCTTCTCCGATCGTGAAGATGTCCAACTCCAGCGCAAGCCTTGAGGACGCACAGAGCCAGATGAGCAACATGAAGGCTGCTTCCAAGGGCGCATACGCTGCAACCGCTGACGGCGGCGAAGTTGACCTCAGAACTCTTGACAGAATCGTATTTGCTTGCGACGCAGGCATGGGCTCCTCCGCTATGGGCGCTGCAGTCCTTCAGAAGAAGCTCGAGGCGAAGGGTCTTGGAAACATCAAGGTTTCCCACTACTCCGTATCCGAAGTTCCCGCAGGCGTTAAGTTTGTAGTCTGCCACCAGGATCTGGTTGAGCGCGCAAGAAAGTCCGCTCCCAGCGCAAGAATCGTCACTATCAGCAACTTCATGAACGCTCCTGAGTATGACATGATCGTTCAGGAGATCCTGGATGCCAAGTCCAACAAGAACGTTGCAAACGCAGGCGGCCATGACTTCCACGGCGGCGTGCTCCTGAAGAAGAACATCATTCTGAACAACAAGCCCGTTCCGAAGAACGACGCGATCCGTGCGATCGGCAAGCTCCTTGTGGACAGCGGCTATGTCACTGAGAAGTATGTAGACGGCATGATCGCGAAGGAAGATATCTTCAACACAGCGATCGGCAATAACCTGGCAATCCCTCACGGCGTTGAGAGCGTCATCGGCGAGATCAAGAACTCCGGTCTTGCGATCATGACCTATCCCGATGGAACCGATTGGGGCGATGGCGAGACAGTCAAGCTGGTTATCGCAGTTGCTTCCGCAGGCGATGATCACGTTGAGACCCTGGGCAAGATCGCTACAACCTGCGAGTCCGAAGAAGCGGTTGAGCGCATCATCCACCTCAGCGTAGATGAGATCTACGACCTGTTCAAGTAATTGAACGAGTACAGCACACATCTGAAGAATTGAACTCATGAGCAGGCGCGGCCAACGCGCTGCGCCTGCGCTCCCCCTGAAAAGGGAGTTCGGTTCACAGTCCGGAATATCTGAAAGCACAACATTTCGACATAACTTTTAATACATCAGGATTTTGACAATTAGTATATTTTTACGAATTCCTCGGAACCCGAAAAATGTGATTGGGGCTGGGCTTAGTTAAGTGCGCTCCAAAAAGGAGAACAGAATATGAAAAAAGCAGTACACTTTGGCGCAGGCAAGATCGGAAGAGGGTTTATTGCAGAGCTTCTGCACGACAGCGGTTATGAGATCGTATTTGGTGATGTCGTTGATGCCCTCGTTGATATCGTAAACAAAGAGCATCAGTATCCGCTGTTCCTCATCGACCACGACTATGAGGAAAAGATCATCGATCACGTGGTCGCTTACTCCAACATCAAGGAGCCTGAGAAGATCATCGACGCGATCTGCGACGCAGAAGTCATCACGACTTCCGTTATGGCTACAAACCTTCCCAAGATCGCACCGCTCCTCACCCAGGGCCTTAAAAAGAGACTGGAGCAGGGCAAGGGCAAGACCACTGTCATGGCTTGCGAGAACGCGATCATGGGCACAGACATCCTCAAAAAAGCGATGATCGAGACCGGCATTCTCACTGCTGAGCAGATCGACGAGATCGCCGTATATCCCAACACAGCAGTCGACCGCATGGTATTCGGCGGCGTTCACAACGGCAAAGAAGGCATCGAGATCGGCGACGCGTTCGAGCTCGCCATAGAGAGAGGCAAACTGATCGATCCCGACTCCGAGCCCATCAAGGGCGCTGAGTACGTGGACGACCTGATGATGTATCTCCAGAGAAAGATCTACATCATCAACTGCGGACACGCCATCGCAGGATATTATGGCCAGGCTATCAAGGGCTATGAGATCGTGCAGGACGCGCTCCGTGATCCTGATCTGCTTCCCGACATCCGCAGCGCGATGCTTGAGTCCGCATCCGCTCTCGAGAAGAAGTATGGATTTGCGCATGAGGACCTCGTGAACTACATGGAGACCATGATGATCAAGCGCTTCACCACTCCCGGTGTCGTCGATCCCATCGCCCGCGTCTCCCGCGAGCCCATCCGCAAGATCTCTCCCAACGACCGTATCATGGGACCCGCGTACCAGTGCGAAGAGTACGGACTGGACAACTTCCACCTGCTCAAGGGCGTTGCGTGCGCGCTCAAGTTCAAAGCGGAAGATGATCCGCAGGCGGACGAGCTCCAGAAGTTCATCGCAGAGAACGGCGTAGAAGCAGCGATAGTCAAGTACACCGGCGTTGCGGAAGGCAGCCGCATGTACAACGTCATCCTCGAGGAGTACAAGAAACTCGCTTGAAACTGAGTAAGCAATGAGAAACTGCCGCAAGGCCGTGCTATCAGTTTCCCCTAAATAAATCAGGCCCGCAGTATGTTCTGATCCCCCATTGGACATACTGCGGGCCTGGTTTTTTGTTCCAGTGCTGTATTATTCCTGTTTCGGAAGTGCTTCCTGCGTCACCTCTGCGCCAACAGCCACGCCATGACATGCATCGCCTGCTGGAAGCCTCCGGCCGCGATCAATTCTTCAATTTCCTCCGCACTGTGTTTCACCATGCGAAGGAATTCCGTGCTGTCCGTGTGCTGTTCACCGGTGCGGCGGCAGTTTTTTGCCCTGAAAATATAGGCATAATTGTCCGCAACTGTAGCTGCGGAGGGAATCGTGATCAGGTGCTCCCATTCATCGCTGGTGTATCCGGTTTCCTCTTCCAGCTCCCACTTTGCAGCGGTCAGCGCATCCTCGTGGGTTGTCTTCGCATCTTCTGCCGTAATATATTCGCGGCCTGTCGAACTCTCAATGCCGCCTGCCACAAACTCCGTCGTCACCTGTCTGATTCCATGCCGGTACTGCCGGACGCAAAGATAATTTTCTTCTTCGTCGGAGGCTACGATCACGACATAACTCCGACGGCTGTAGTTGTAGTAGGGAGAGAAAGTAGTGCCGTCCGGAAAGCGGTAGGCTGCCTTGCGGAAGTCGATCCACTTGTCCTGCACGATGTGCTCGACGCTTATTTCTTCCCAGGCGAGGGCCTGGTCTGCCTCAGATTTGTTCATATCTTTACCGATCACTTTGTTTTCGCTCATATGTTGACCTCTGATGGTGTTTGATGAATAATGCGGAATACCTGCCTATCATAACATATGTTTCTGATTTTTGTGCATTTCTAAGTTTTGACTAAGCTTGATGTTATATGATTCTTTCATACAAGGGAAACAACAATTCCAAATAAAGGACAAAACAATAGAAAGACGAGGAAAAGACAAAATGAAGAAGACAACAGCAATGATGGCAGCAAGCTTTATGATCATGAGCCTGGTGCTTGGCGGATGCGGAACGACAAGTGCGGCGTCAGCAGCAACAACTGCCGCGGTAGAGACAGAAGCGCAGGAGCAGACCGAGACAACCAAGAATGACACGGCGCAGGACAGTGCAGTTCAGTCCGACGCGGCGCAGAATGGGACAACTTCCGGTTCAACAACTGCAAAAATCCCCTCAGCAGAGGAAATTGAGATCACCGAGACTATTGAGAACAGCACCGACGAAGAGCACGCGATCACAGCGGACGGCGAAGAAGCTTCTTATTCCAATGTCGCAGTAGTCAAAACCGGCGACGCGGAAGGCGACGAGGCGGATTTCTATGGTGCCAATGCGGCGATTTATGCCACCAACGGAGGGTCGCTGACACTCAGCGAGATTACCGTTAACACGGATGGCAAGCACGCCAACGGCGTGTTCAGCTACGGCGAGGGCACTACAGTCAACATTTCTGACTCCGTGATCGAGACCAGCGGCAACTGCTCGGGCGGCCTGATGACCACCGGAGACGGCACGATGAATGCCAGCAACCTGCTGATCCATACAACAGGCAACAGCTCCGCGGCGATCCGCTCCGACAGAGGCGGCGGAACCGTCAATGTGACCGGCGGCAGTTACACGACAGAAGGAACCGGCTCCCCGGTCATCTACTCCACAGCGGATATCACAGTAAGTGATGCGGTGATGGAATCCACAGCGTCACAGGGCGTTGTAGTAGAAGGTCAAAACTCAGTCACCCTCAACAACGTGAACCTGACAGCCAGCAATGTTACGAAGAACAGCAGCAAGTCTGAGTGGTACCAGGCGGTCATGATCTACCAGTCCATGTCGGGCGACGCGGACGAGGGGCTTGCATCTTTTGCCATGAACGGAGGAACCCTCACGAACCTCAACGGAGACATTTTCTTCGTCAACAATACGACGGCGACGATCGACCTGACCGGCGCGACAATTGTCAACCAAGATTCGGAAGGCGTATTCCTGCGCGCAGCGGCAGCAGGCTGGGGCAGCGAAGGCAGCAACGGCGGCCATGTGACAATGAACGCCTCGGGCCAAAACATTGACGGCGACATGATCGTGGACGACATTTCCTCCCTAAACCTGTATCTGAAAGACAGCAGCAGTTTCAGCGGCGCGATCAATTCTGACGGCGAAAGCGGCGATGTCTATGTGGAGATCGAGGACGGTTCAACCTGGACGCTTACCGGCGACAGCTATATCACAAGTCTTACCTGCAGCGCAGGCAGCATCAACTTAAATGGCCACAAGCTGTACGTAAACGGAGAGGAGTATGCTGAAGGCACTGTTTCCGAAGGCGAAGCGATCGTAGTTGAGACTGCTTCTTCCGGGAGCCATGGCGGACATGGTGGAGGCACACCTCCTGAAAAGCCCGGAAGTGGCAGCGGCAGCGCCGGCCCTGGCGGCGACGGCAGCGAGCCGCCTGCAAAACCCGGCGAGTGATTAACTCTGCCATTTGAGTGCCCCTGGAGTGTCTCCAGGGGCACTTCAACGGCGACAAACCATACAAGACAAGAAACTTAACCAGCCTTCAATCTTCCATTTCGTAGAGCTTAGCATAATCCGCAAGATCATACATATTAAAAGACTCATCCGGCGGCAGATCAGGGAATGCAAGCCGATACAAGGTTTTTAGCATACTCACCTTTTGATCGACCTGCGATGCTTCTAGAGGATTTCCTTTTGTCTCATAGGTTGTAACCATATTGATCCCCGGAAACCACTTACTATCCATGTAATTAAGAACTCTTCCCTTGGTGCGATGGAAGTAGTTGTTTTTGCCCATTGCCCCGAAATGCTCCCAGATATACTTCTTCAAAGGCGAAAATAGAATATAAAAGTCAGGATAAGGATCACTCTCGGTCAGGTAAAGCAGCTCCTCATAATGAAAGAGAATCCCTTCATCATACAAGCGGTCAGCGATCAACACTTCGGATTTGGAGCGTACTTTGTACCCGAGTTTCACTTCATACAGTAAGTTCTCCGGATGCTCTTGGTTCTGCGGAAAATCTCCATTATACCAATCAATAACACCGGCATATTCTCTTCGCAGGAAATGAATAATGAGCTGCCTGTAAGGCGAATCTACATGAAAGAAATCTGCCGGTTCGCCGGGGCAATTCCGAACCCTGTAAAACAGCTTGCGAATTGCCCCCTCTGCCAAAATACTGGCGCCCGGACTATTTTTTGCCATATCTGCAGGTTCCGATTGAGATTCTTCTTCTTGTGCAATATCATCCAGCTTGCTCTGCCGATTGGAGTATCGTTTTCTGATCAATTTATCAATATCATTCAGCTGCTTCTGAATGGTTTGGATGCAGATGATGCGATACAGATTAACAGCCAGCTTTTCGGCGAGTTCGGTCTCAGTTTTGCGAAGATCTGTCGTGATGGCATGACCGTTCTTGAGCTCCCTTTTTTGCCACCGGATCCAATTTCCATGCTTGTGACACAGAAGGATTCCCGGCGGATTATCCCAGGCAAAAAGCTTCTGCATATGATGTTTCCGGATCTGCCGCAGGGTTTCCTGCTCATTCAATAATTCATTAATAGTAATAGGCTTCCCCCCCTTTTTGAAATGACAAATCAGGCATCACAAATTGACGCCAAAAGACTTTTCTTATAGTTGCTCAACCGTTTTGGGACTTTGCGGAAATCGCAATGAATTTCAGATTCTTAAAGAAGTGGTCCATGCCTGACAAGGCATGAAACATGAGACAAAGATAGCACTCTCTGATAATAAAAACAAGAGGAGTACAGGTGCTATTTGCCGGCTTTGACTTGATTTGTTTGTCTTCTGCCGCGTGGGTGCCGTTTGAGTGCCGGTTGGGTGCCGTTTGAGTGCTGGTTGGGTGCCGTTTGAGTGCAAGCAAATTGCCGCTGAAGTGCCGCTGGAGCCTCTCCAGGGGCACTCAACCGGCAGAAAGCCCATAAATCAAGCAAATTGCCGCTGAAGTGCCGCTGTGGAGCCTCACCAGGGGCACTCGACCGGCAGGAAAACCACAAACCCACAGCCACTCGAATAAAAAACCGACTTTAGCAATCAGCTAATGCCGGTTTTCTTTCTTAGTTCCATCACTTGCTCCAATGTAGTATAATACCCGTATTCGAAACACGTTAACCGAGCACAAACCTGCTTGAATTTAAAAGCAGAGAAATGGAGAACTATCATGATCAGAACAGAACACGAATGTCAGGTGGAATACCGCGAACATATGCGCGATGGTGAGGGAACTGTACAGATCACGAACTTTATTACCGGACCGGCAGAACTCAACGAAAAGGGCAGACTGTTTGCCAAAATTACGTTGAATCCCGGTTGCAGTATCGGTTATCATATTCATGAGAAGGATGCGGAATTGTTCTACATTATGAAGGGTACCGCAGAGTACAATGACAACAACGTAATCCGCATTGTGAAAGCGGGCGACGTAACCATCTGTCCTACAGGACAGGGCCACGGGATTGCCAACAAGACTGACGAAGTTGTCGAGCTGGTGGCAGTGATCGTCTACGCTTGAGAACTCTCTGTTCCTGACAGAAGGGGCGAGAAACTTAAATCTCCGCACCGAGCGGAGCCAACAAATTTCTGCTCCCGCCGAGCGGAGCCAACAAATTTCTGCTCCCACCGAGCGGAGCCAACAAATTTCTGCTCCCACCGAGCGGAGCCAACAAATCTCTGCTCCCGACGAGCGGAGCCAGAAACTTTCTGCTCCCGGCAGAGGAAGCCGGATACACTTGCTTCTGACTGAGGGAGTCGGGCCGATCGATCTTTTGACCAAAACAGGAGGAAACTATGGCAGTGAGAATGACAGCCGGTAAGGGCGGCGAATTTTATGTCCCCTATGAGAACAGAACCGGATGTGAGTCCATCGTCTATTTTACGAGAGATCTTTCTGCGGAAGGTCTCGAGAAAATCTATAAGAAGGTGAGCGGCGTACTTCATGGCAAAGTAGCGATCAAGCTCCACACAGGTGAGCAGCACGGGCCGAACATCATTCCCAGACCCTGGGTGCAGAACCTTATGGAGAAAGAGATGGGCGACTTTGACAGCGCTACGATCATCGAGACAAACACTTACTACGAGGGCGACCGCGACACGACCGAGAAGCATCGCAAGACGCTGGAAGTGAACGGCTGGACTTTCGCGCCCGTGGACATCACGGACGAGTTCGGAACGACGACGCTTCCCGTCAAAGACGGCAAGTGGTTCACGGAAATGTCTGTCGGAAAATCCCTTCCGACTTATGATTCTTTCCTCGCACTGACCCACTTCAAAGGCCATGTTCAGGGCGGCTTCGGCGGCTCCAACAAGAACATCGGTATCGGCTGCGCGGACGGCAAAGAGGGCAAAAAATGGATCCATACAGCTGATTCCGGAGATATGTGGGGCATCCGCACGGAAGAGCTGATGGAGCGTATTTCGGAGTCGACAAAGGCGACCATTGACTATTTTGCCGGAAGTATCGCGTACATCAATGTGCTGCGCAACATGTCCGTTTCCTGCGACTGCGAAGGCGTAGCGGCAGCACCTGTCGTGACGCCCAACATCGGAATCCTTGCGTCCCTGGATATCTGTGCAGTGGACACGGCCAGCGTAGACCTCGTCTATGCGCTCAAGGAAGAAGATCACCACGACCTGGTGGAGAGAATCGAGACCAGACACGGGCATCGCCAGCTCAGCTACATGAAGGAGCTCGGCATGGGCAACAACAAGTATGTGTTGATCGATCTGGACAATGACGAGTGCAGAATCCGGCCCGCGGATGCGGTGACGCATGTGGTGCCGTTTGTGGGGTGATACACCGGAGACAGATTGATTAATGGAATGATTAAAGCCGCCGTACCTTTGAAGGTGCGGCGGCTTTTCTATTGCGGGTCAGTCCCCTTTTGTTAGGGGGCTGACCTCTGTTGCTGCGGGATTCGGTACAGAGACGTCGATTGTAAGAAATTACGTCCATGAGCACTCGTGAAATTGGGTTTTTCTCTGGTGTTTTTTGGAAACCTCTGGAGTTTTTTGGGAAACCTTGCGTTTTGAGGGACGTAAGTTTGTTGAAAATAAGCTGCTGTGCCGAATTCTTCACTGCCCTATTAGCAAATCAGGCAAGACACACCACTCTGCCTATCCTCTGTGGACGATACTTCTCTAAAAATGCCATCCTGTACCTACCACTCTGGTTTTCAGAGCAATAACTTCTCTATTCAACTCACCACGGCACCCCATCATCCGAGGGAGCCCACCCATCTGCAAGCATGTCATAGTATTCCTGAGGGAGGTCTTGCACAGGAGCATATTCTGAAGCCTCAGGAGCCTGGGGCCTGACCCCGGCAGTGCCATCTGTGCCTGCATCTGTGGAGGGTCTGCCCCCTATTGAATGGGCGCTCTGCCGCGCGCTGCGCGGCGGAGCATCCTTTTTCTTCTCTCTGCGATTCCGGTCGCGGATTTCCTCGGATTCGGTCAGAATACGGCGGAAGTTGTCAATGATGAAGCGCTGAGCCTTCTCATTATAGAAGACTCGATAGTACTCATTAGGGTAGGTGCCGGCTTTCTCCGAATAGAGGCCGAGTTCCTCGCCTTTTATGGTGGGAACGGAGTTTTCCTTGCCTGTGTCACCCAGAACTTTTTTCTCCAGATATCCGTTTTCGCGCATCCACAAAGTGATCGTTGTGGCGGGGACGGGTATTTTTTGACCTTCCGGCAGATATTCCTCAAGCTGTTTCAGGAAGTAGGAGATCTGCTGGTCTTGCAGATACCGGTACTGCACCAATGCCTCGTAAGGAAAGATTTCTGAGACTGATTGTTTGAGGGCGCGCTGCGAGACCATGCCGACAGTTCCGCCGCTTTTGTGGACGTCGGACAGCACTTCGTCGATGAACTTCAGGCAGCGGTGTACGTTCATGTTGTTAAGAACTTCATTTTCCGGGGCGGGCCTGTTGGTGACGGGGTTTTTGCCGTCTGACATGCGCCGGATATATTGGATGGCGACTTCAAGTCGCTTCAGATCGTAGGTACTCATTTGGATATCTCCCTTGATCAAATTGGCAGCGGCCGGTACAACAGGCCTTTAACACATCTTTTCCTGTAAGCGATCAAGAATCTCTTCCGGGGCTGCTCCGGGGGTTGAAACCAGCAAATCGTAAATCGGCTTGATTGAGTCCTCTGTTTCTTCCAGTTCAGATGCAATCACTGAAAGACTCTTTCCTTTCAGGACTTTTTTTGCAACAATTTGAATCAGTTTAAGCTGTGCACCTTCTGCACGACCTTCCGCGAGGCCTTCCTTTCTTGCCATTTTCCTCTCGTATCTCATTTCCATCTCGTAATTCATGAATTCACGCCTCCATACAGCATTCTTTCTGGCCCTTTTTACAGCCTGATCGAGCAGCGAAACGTATTCGTCATCAGGTGCAGCAATTCCATTAACATAATTTAAGAATGCCAAAACTTCTTTTGACACATCGTCTGCAGTCCCTTTCGTGTTGAGGAATATTTTGGCAGAACCATCTCCTAGCGGAATGGAGAAATCCTCTTTACAGAAGTTCATGAAAGTATAGCGATGAAGCCCTTTCCCGAACAAGTCAAAGGGACAGATGAAGATGACGTAAGCCGGCATGATCTCGTCGTAATCCTGACCGGTGCCGAGCAGGTTTTCATCCATCATTGAGCCATAGTAACGGCTTCGCATGGGAAGGTTCCCTTTGTCATATACCTGCATTTCCAGCGTAAAAGCGCGCTGGTCAGAATCCCTCACGTAAACATCGAGACGGACTGCCTTAGAGTCAATGGATCCTTCTACAGTCTTTTCTGCTTCGACGTATCGGATATCTGTAATCTGGAGTTCGGGGAAAAGCCTTTGCAGAAGGGGAAGACAGTTTTCCTTCTGTCCCATTACCTTGGCAAATAGAAAGCGGTCCTTTATCGTCAGGTTTTCCCACTTGGAAAGGGAAGAACTCCTGTTAGAAGAACCATCGACGGTGTCAAAATACTGATTGTTGAAACTCATGCCGTACCTCCTGACTTGGATGTGTGACAGACAGGGAGTCGACATGTCAAATACATGCAAATCCGGTATTCCCTGCCTGATGTGAATGGTTGTTGTCAGCAGGAAATATCAGATAGGATGTAAGAAGTGAATTTTCTGCTGTGGAGCAAAGAAACTGCTCCGATAAAAATAACATAGTCTCGGAACAGACAAAAGTCAAGGCGCTCATGACGAATGCTTAAAGGCAGTCCCTCAGTGCGTCTGTGCCCCTCCCCTTGCACCCCTCCCGCCGTTTTGATACTATTGATTTGCACTGGGTTAGTATGAATTTACAGGCGAAAAGAGCCGCACAGTTGCCACATGGAAGAAGATCAGAAGGAGGTACCAATGCGCATAATCAATCTTGTCGAAAACACAGAAGGCGCCTCGGGCTGCGGCGTCGAGCACGGATTGTGCTTTTATATTGAGACAGAGAAACATAAGCTTCTTATGGACACCGGACAGACCGGTCTGCTGCTCGAGAACGCGGAGAAACTTGGCATCGACCTGACTGAGGTGGATACAGTTGTGCTCAGTCACGGACACTACGATCATGGCGGAGGGATTCTTCCTTTTGCAAAGATCAATCCGACCGCGAAGATTTATGTTCCGGAAGCGGCCTTTGGAGAGTATTACTCCATGAACAAGGATGGCGAGCCGCATTATATCGGGCTTGCAAAAGAAATTCAGGAGCTGCCGCAGGTGATTAAGGTGAGTGCGGAAGCCAAGCCGGAAGCCGGTGAGGAAGCCGATGCATCAACCGGAATCTACCGCATTGACGATGAACTCTCCCTCTTCTCCGGAATCGGAAGCGAACACGTCATTCCGTCCACCAATCAGCGCCTGAAGAAGAAAACGGAAGATGGATTTGTCCAGGATGACTTCGCCCACGAGCAGTGCCTCGTGATCAGCGAGAGGGTCAAAAAAGTGCTGCTTTCCGGCTGTGCCCATCACGGAATTCTCAATATCATGGACCGGTATTGTGAGCTGTTTGGAGAAGAGCCCGACTATGTGATCAGCGGCTTCCACATGATGAAGAAGCACAACTACTCGGACGAGGACATCAACATGATCATCGACACGGCGCTGGCGCTTCGACAGTATAAAACTGTGTTCTATACCGGCCACTGCACAGGCGTCGAGCCCTACAATGCCATGAAGAAACTGATGGGAAACCAGCTGTACTACGTGCACAGCGGAGACGAGATCAGGATTCGGACGGGGATTGAGAGAATCATGTGGAATCCGCGCGAGAAAGCCGGCGTCCTGAACGGGGAGATGAGAGCTGCCGAAGCCGCAAACGCAGGGGCGGCAAGGAACCCCGGAGCCGCAGCCGCGGAGCCTGCACAGGATAAAGAGCCGAATACATCACCCGCAAACGCAAAATCAATAAAGAGCACAGAAACCGCCAAAGCGGCACAAAAGAAGAGGAGAGACTACATGAAATGGCATAGATTTTTTGCATGGGGAACAGTGGCGTGTTTTGTTATGACGATGGTAACGGGATATAAGAGGAAGTAATGAACAGCGCGTGTAAAGAATGTATGCTGAACAAGCATCTGAATAACTATCCCGAGGGTGCTCCGGAAGAATTGATCAGGGAGTATCAGGAGACGCTGGTCAGGATCACGGACCAGACGGGAGCGGTGCCCACCGGGCCGGAGGTTTTCTACGAGGTCAAGGCGCTCAGGAAGCGCCTGTTTGGCGAGGGAGAGATGGATTACGAGCAGATCAAACGCCATTTTAACGCGCTGATGCTGGAGATCGAGCCGGAGCTGGAAAAGCGGGTCGAAGCGTCGGCGGATCCGCTTAAGAGCGCCGTGCAGTACGCGATGATGGGAAATTTCATCGATTTTGCCGCGCTGGACAAGGTCGAGGAGAGCAAGCTCATGGAGCTGATCGACCGCGCACCGGATATCACGGTCGATGCGGAGGCATTGGAGCAGCTGCGGGAGCAAGCCGGGACAGCCCGCACACTGGTCCTCATCACCGACAACTGCGGTGAGATTGTTATGGACAAAATATTGCTCCGCCAGATTCTCCGCATGAACCCGGATCTGTCGATCACTGTGATCGTGAGAGGAGGGCCGGTCGCCAACGACGCGACACTGGAGGACGCGGAGCAGGTCGGCCTTACAAAGCTTGGACATTGCATAGGCAATGGTACGGCGACAGATGGAACGGTGCTCAGAACGGTGTCCCGCGAGGCGCGGGAAGCAATCGCGCACGCAGGCGTGGTCATTGCTAAGGGGCAGGCCAACTACGAGACGCTTTACGGCTGCGGGTATAATATATTCTTTATCTTCATGTGCAAGTGCATGCTCTTCATGGACCGCTTCAAGGTGCCGCAGTTCACGGGAATTCTGGCACATGAGGATCCGGCGATCCTGTTCGGGGTTTATGGGGACGAAGAACTCCTGAAACGGTACGAGTTCCGGCAGGTCCGGGCAGATGAAGCGGAGAAGATCAACGCGATCGAGCGGATCTGTTTTCCTCCTAATGAGGCGTGCCCGGAAGAAGAGATGTACAGGCGCGTAAAAATGATGCCTGGGCAGTTCCTTGTGGCGGTCGACCGAAAGACCGGGGAGATCGCAGGATTTCTGGACGGAATATCTTCAGATGAAGACCGATTCAAAGATGAATTCTTTACGGACATGACGCTGCACGATCCTGCGGCACAGACGGATTTCCTTATGGGACTCGATGTTTTGCCGGCGTATCGGGGGCAGGGCCTGGCGAAGGAACTGATCCGGCTGTATGCGATCTGGGGACAGGTCAAGGGACGTCACAGGATGGTGCTCACGGCGCACGACGAGAAGGTACCCATGTATGAGAAGATGGGATTCCGGGATCTGGGCATTTCGGACTCTGTGTGGGGCGGCGACCCCTGGCATGAGATGGAGATGAGGCTGGACGGGTGACGCCCGAGGCATATACCTGCCGGGGGCTGCCGCAGAACAGATCCGGCGATTGGTGCCGGAAAAGCGGTAAACAATTAATGCAAGGAGACAACACGATAAATGGCAAACACAACACTGGAACAGAAACTGCAGCATGTAAAACAGACCCTGGCGCTCGCCGAGAAATACGACCACGCGGTCAACGTCCTGAGCTACGATCAGGAGACGATCTGTCCCATCGACGCGATGGAGGAGCAGGGCGAAGTCTGGGCTTTTCTCAATAATCAGTCCTACAAACTGACCAAAGATCCTTCTTTTATCGAGGCGGCGGAGTGCCTGTACGAGCACAGAAGCGAACTGGAGGAGCTGGACCGGGTGATGGCGGAGCAGCTGCACAGGAATTACCTGCAGAGCAAAAATGTGACACCCGAGCTTCAGCACGAGTTCATGCTGACTTTCAACCGCGCTTTCGTGAACTGGAGCAAGGCGAGAGAAGCGGGCGATTACAGTCTTTTTGCGCCTTCCCTGAAAGAAGTGGCGGACACAAACCGGCGCATGATCGAGCTGCGCGGCGCGGACGCTGCGGGCAAGACTGCTTATGATACACTGCTGGATGACTATGAGAGAGGCATGACTTCGGATGTGCTGGACGAGACCTTCGGGGCTTGCAAAGAACGCCTGATCCCGCTGCTCGAGAAAATCCGCAAGAGCCCCAAGAAGATCCGCACGGACTTCCTGAGCCGGCGCGTGGAGGACGAGCAGCAGGCGAAGATGGTAAAATGGCTCCTCACACAGATGGGCTTCAATTTCAACCGCGGCGCCTTTACGACCTCAGAGCATCCCTTCACGGCGGGAATGGGACGATTCGACACCCGCATCACGACGCATTATTATCCGACAAGGTTCCTGTCCTCGATGTATTCGACCATTCACGAGGGCGGGCACGCGCTGTTCGACCAGAACCAGCCCCAGGAGAACCACGACCACTTCATCATAGGCGGCAAAACATTGGGCATGCACGAGTCGGTCTCCCGCTTCTATGAGAACAGGATCGGCCGGTCGGAAGCTTTCGTGCACTTTGTATATCCCAAGGTCTGCGAGGTGTTCCCGCAGGTGATGGCAGATGTCTCCGAGAGGGAGTTCTATGAGGCGGTGAACGCGGTCAGCCCTTCGCTGATCCGCACTGAGGCGGACGAGTTCACCTACACCTTCCACATCATCATCCGCTATGAGATCGAGAAAGCGCTCTTCGCGGGCGAGATCAAGGTGGAAGATATTCCTGCGCTCTGGAACAGGAAATATCAGGAATACCTGGGCGTGTGCCCTTCTTCCGACAGAGAAGGAGCCCTGCAGGATGTGCACTGGACTTCCGGCTTCGGATATTTCCCGACCTACGCCATCGGCAACTTCTACAACGCCATGTACTACAACCGCCTCAAGGAAGAAGTGGATGTAAACGCCGCGATCCGCGAAGGAAACTTTGCGCCGCTCAACGACTGGATGATCGGGCATGTTTTTAACAAGGCAGACAGACTCTCGCCCAAGGAATGGATCAAAGACATCACCGGGCGCGAGTTCACACCGGTCGACTTCCTGGACTATCTGGAGGCAAAATATTCAGAGCTCTACGGGCTGTGATCCCGAGGCCGGGGACATAAACCGCCGGCGATAAGGGAACTGTGATCCCGGAACCGGGCGCACAATCTTGCCGATACTGCAAAATCTGTCAGTTAATGGCGTTTTCAGAGGGGTAATATTGTCAATATTTTGAATTGTGCGAAGCCCCCGGAGCGGTTAAAATGTTACAATATAGTTAATAAGAAGATTTATTCTAATACAGGAGGAATCAATGACAGAGAGAAGACCCGAAAATATGGAAAGAATCACAACTCCCGCTCTCGCGCAGGCATTCATCGACGAGCAGATTAAAGAGCTCCGCGCGCAGATCGGCGATAACAAGGTACTGCTGGCACTGTCCGGAGGTGTTGATTCCTCTGTAGTAGCAGCGCTTCTGATCAAGGCAGTCGGCAAACAGCTGATTTCCGTTCACGTAAACCACGGCCTTCTTCGCAAAGGCGAGCCCGAGCAGGTCATCAGAGTTTTCCGCGACGAGATGAACGCGAACCTCATCTATGTCGACGCGGTAGACCGTTTCCTTGACAAACTCGCAGGCGTTTCTGATCCCGAAGAGAAGAGACACATCATCGGCGAGGAGTTCATCGACGTATTCGCTGACGAAGCCAGAAAGCTCGACGGCGTGAAGTTCCTGGCACAGGGAACCATCTGGCCCGACATTCTCGAGAGCGAAGCCGGCATCAAGGCACACCACAACGCAGGCGGCCTTCCGGAAGATATCGCTTCCAGATTTGAGCTGGTAGAGCCCGTCAAGATCCTCTTCAAGGACGAAGTCCGTATGGTCGGCAGAGAGCTCGGCCTTCCCGCAAGCATGGTTGACCGCCAGCCCTTCCCGGGCCCCGGCCTCGGCGTACGCTGCCCCGGCGCGATCACCCGCGACAGACTCGAAGCAGTCCGCGAATCCGACGCGATCCTTCGCGAAGAGTTCGCCAAGAACGGCCTCGAGGGCAAAGTATGGCAGTACTTCACCGTCGTTCCGGACTTCAAGTCCACCGGCGTCAAGAACGGCAAGCGCACCTTCGACTGGCCTTGCATCATCCGTGCCATCAACACTACCGATGTCATGGAAGTTACTGTTGAGCATTTGCCCAACGAGCTGATCGACCACCTTGTTCAGCGTATTATCACAGAGGTTCCCGGTATCAACCGCGTCCTCTACGACTTTACACCCAAGCCCCCGGCTACTGTAGAGTATGAATAATTAACGATCCCCGGAAAGCCTTTATTTATGGGCTTTCCGGGGATTTTTTATGCCCTTTTGACCCAACATTGACCCAAAATACCGACAAATTTGAAGAAAAAAACAGGGGGTTGAAAAGAATATTTGTCGGAAAACTGATGCTAATAAGGGCACCTATCAAGCAATAACGAATGGTGAAAAGCACCTGCCCGTGGTATGCCGGCAGGTGCTTTTTTATGTACGTCACGCTTTGGGCTCAAAAATGCAGGTTTTCCGAGAAAATCTTATATATGTATATATGTAAAGGATGGCCCAGAAGAGGAGGTAAGACATCAATGAGCATTATAGAAGGTTGGTATAACGGCAGAAGAGTTTTTGCAGATGAAGGAGAGGAGCTGCGCAGGAAAGATGTACTGTGCATACACTGTGGCGCTAAGATGCATGTGAAGCTGTTTCCGAATGAAACAGATAGATATCATTTTGTCTTGCAAAACGGAGAAGTACATCGGTCAGTATGTCAGGCATATGACGGCAAAAAATCTGCACCGGTGCTTACAAATATTTCACCGGAGGAGCTGATTGCAATGCTCAGCAAAAATACTGAAAAACGCCTTGGAGGCGGTGGAAGCGGAGTAGGCATTACTCTTCCCACCGGTGGAGAAGAAGATGAGCCCGAAAATGCACCATTCAAACCCAAAAGAATTACACAGCTCATACAGCTTGTGAAGGCAGGCATTTATGATGAGAACCCTTTAGATATCACCTATATGGGATCAAGTTATAGATTTCTGGATTTCGTCATTTTTGATAAATGGGCAAAGCATGTCTGGGAGAAAAAAGGCCTTGTTAAGATCGGCGCGAGGATTATCGATGCAAGGTGGGTCGGCAGCTTGAAATTTGACGCGGATACCTCGGAACGGATCATCGTTATGATGAAGGAACAAAAGGAGATCTGGCTGACTATGTTTTGGCATGACGGAGAGACTAAAGAGTATTCATTTGTGAGGTTTTGTCTGGATGTCAGTAATTGTTATGGAGAGATTAAAAAGAAACTCTTTCGGGGCGGCGCAAGGAGCAACGGAACCTACGATGAATACAAGCCCAGATGCGAACCGCTGGATGTATTAGTTGCCGCCGTATTTGCGATGATGGGAAAAGATCAGTGCGCTGAGAAGTGCCCGCTGTACCCGAGAAAATGTGAGGGATGTAGGGGAGGTTATTGGTGCAAGATCAATTCAGCTAAGCAGATTTTGATTTTCTCTGCAAATGCATTGACGAAAAACATGGATACGAAGTTATGGAAGATATGAAATTGGCGTCAATTACCCTAAGAACTAATGGGACAATTGCTGATGCAATAAACACATATACGACCATGGGAGTCCCGTTAAGCCAATTATTAACGGACTACAATGATGTTATTACATATCCGGATCTATTGGAAACGGCTGTTAATCCTTGGGAGAGCATACATATCAGAAAAGGCACTCCCGTGGTCTGCGGAGTCAGCGCAGCGGAGACATTGTTCAATGTCTCCGCAATGTCTCTTTACAGGCAGAATCCTATTTCTGTCATAAAGAGCATCTATTACCGCAATAAGAACCGCAATGATTCTGCGCTGGAAAGGGTCTTTCTAAGCTTGGTCCAGGACAGTATCGCCGCGGATCAGAGAGTATTGATCATAAATCCGAGCCCGTTTGTGGTGGAGTCCGTTGAGAAGAACGGAAGGAACACTGCTTACGCGGTTATAGACAAGACGATGGCGAGCCTTTATTCAAAGCAATTCAAGCGCTCGGAATTTGTCTCTATCGAAAACATCCACAACGTTGCCGGTGCAGATGTAATGATTATCTTCACCACGAATATCGATGAAAAGTCACTCCGGAAGATAATGGAGTATGTCGGAACTGTTCGCGTAGAAAGAATATATGGCATCATCCAGACCAGACTGATAGACAATAAGGAGTCGCTGTTCTGGCAAGCGTTGTCAGCAGGCCGCTATGTGATTCGGGGCATGGTCATCCTGCCGAACGAAGCATCCAATTCCACACCAAGAAAAAAGTGTCTGATCAGCATAGAAAGTAAAAAAAAAGACTTGGTCTTGGAGCAGGAACTGACGGTTCAGAAAATGGAATATAACAGTTCTGAGAAAACGGTTTCTCTGGCAGATCATAAAATGATCGTCAGACAGGAAGAACTGATGAATTGCAAGACGCTCAATCAGCTTTGGAAAAATGCTTCAAATGAAGAGTCGGGAGAAGACAAAGAAGATAAGGAAGTAAAAGGGAAAAAGGAAAGCGATTACACGTCAGCAGACTTATATGCTTTCAGCCGGGAGATCCCAATTTCGTATGCACTGTATCGTGGTCATAACGGCTGCTATGCAAAGGCATATTATGCGGCGACCAAGTATCCGCATCTGCCGGAAGTCCGTGGGAAAGCATTAACAACAAGAGTTGAAAGGGGACTCCGTGCCAAGACCGCCAGCCAAGTCATTGATGCATTGGAAAAGGTTCCTTACAGCAAATCGATGAGCGAGGCCATCACAGCAGATATTTTAAAGAACTACCTTAAAACCGGCGAGTCAGTAACGTTGAAAACTCTATGGTTTTGTCTCAGGTATGAGCTGCAGAAGAACACTTCTTATGACGACGATACGATGGAAGTACTGTTTTCCAGGGGGACTGCAATCTCCGACCTATATCCTGACAGAGACAGAGGAGATGCGTTCAGGAAAGCAATCGAAGAACAGCTTGAAGAGGGAGAAGAGGTGAAAGAGCTCAGGCTGCTCAAACTGGTTAATCTGGTCATTACAGAGGCCGTGAAGCAGGGATATTTGTCAGAAAACAGAATCCTCCCCCTGATATCGGCCGCCCAGAACAGAGCGACTAAACGCCAGGCAGAGGTTCGGCAGGCACTAACCAAACGCAGCTTTGAAACGGCTGAAGAGCAAAGGATGGTGAAATACCTGCTGCCATTATGCGTTAAGTCCAGCATTTACCTCTCTGCTTTGATCAGATTGATGACTGGTATTACGATCAGAGAGGTGTGCGGACTGCAATGGAGCGACTTTCATTATGATGACAAGATAGATATTTATACACTCTCTGTAACGAAATTTGTTGATTCAAACGGGAAGGTAATACATCACGTAGTAGAAGAGAATTGGGAAAAATACAGAATACTTCCAATCTCAGCATTGCTTGGCAGAATCCTAAAGGCCAGAAAGAACTACCTGAAAAAAGAGGAACTGGACGACCAGACGCTTGAAGAGTATCCAATCATCTTACCTCGCGAAGACCTTGCACATATGCGCAAGGGGCATAAACCAGTGTACTGCAAGCCTGCAGCCGTTGCTGAGAAATGCAGGAAAGCTGTTGAAGCTGCCGAAATACCGCAGTTCCCGATTATTCTGCCGGGCAAAGACGGAAACGATATTGAAACAGACATAAACAGCTACAATGGTGACATTTTTAGGACCAACTTCCGCGACAAGGCACTTAATGAAGCCGGATTCGGATTGGACGAGCTGAATTATTATCTGGGGCTTAAAAAGCCTGATACTTTTTCACAGCACTATTGTGACTATACAAATCCGTATGTGCAGCTGATCATGGCACGGAAATTGGACCGGTGGCTGGTATGTTATGACTCCAGAAAACAAGCTGATTACCAGAGATCAACAGCAGCGGGTACTATCAAGGGAATCGGCGATGGTGTCCCGTACGCTGAAATTGAAGTTGTCAGGGGTGTTACAGAAAGCGGTGATGTCGTAAATGAGCCAATTACAATCCGCGTAGAAAGCACTCATGGTTTTATGATAGCAATATCATCTTATGAGCAGAGGGAGTTTCCATGCGTAGACCCTTAATATCCGACCAGTGGGCCAGGGAGTATCACAGCGATGAACAGACTGGAATTAGAAATGGAGTCATGATCACTCCACTGACATTTTGCGGAACACTGGAAGAGTTTTATAAAGTGATTGCCAGATTTTGGAAGGACACAACAAGGAAAAAATACGATCGTGATTACAATAATGTGATCCTGCCACACATTGATAACCACAATACTAAGATCATTTCATCCTACACCAAAGAAGACTGTGAGGAGATGCTGCGCAGGATACAGGAGGACGGATACGACAACAAAGGAGTAAAGTGCGAGTACTCGGAAAACGCGATAAACCATTTCAAGTATCTGATTTATTCGGTATTCTTCCATGCTGCCAATGCGGGCTATTGTGACAGATTCCTGTGGGGCACGAAATTTGAACTGAACTTCGGGCGGGAGACTATTGCTGTCCGCTCGAAAACGCAGATCAAAAGATCCCTTTCTATAGATCAGGAGAAGGCACTCATTTCCATTCTGATGGAATCTCCCAAAGTAAACGGAAAACGCATTGCCTTGCTGTTAATGTTTGCACTTGGGCTCCGCGACGGAGAAGCGTGCGGCTTGGATTTCGGGGAAATCTATGAGCTTCCGTATTACAGCGGCTGCTATGTTGCGGTCATTAAGCAGTCCACGATCCCCAATACGAGTATCCTGCAGTCAAGCGGCAAAACATGGAATACGGGTAGAAGAATACCCATTCCGGGTAGAGTCGCAGCATTCCTGCTTGAGCGAAAAGCCATCGTTACAGAGATCATTGAAAAAAACGGCCTTGAAGTTGATATAAACAGAATTCCAGTTGCTGCGGCTTGTGCGCTTTATGATGATTCGGCAGAAATCGGCAAAAGGCTGAAAGCGGACGATGTGACAGAAGAAGCAAAAAAGGTCTTCAGGCAGGCCGGAATCGCATCGGAAGTGCTTGCCACATTAGAGATTGAGATGGAAGAAGAAAACGCCAGGCTGGAGATCAGCGAAAGCAACGTCACGGCCTATCTGCTGCGCCGGAATTTTGCGACCCACCTAAAGATCCTCGGTGTGGACTATCCCGACATCCAGTATCTGCTGGGCCACTGTATCGACGATCCCTATATCAACAGACCGGACTATACGGACAGCAAGCTGCATCAATTAAGCGAACGCATGGCAAACCGCCCGCTCGTTAATGACAAGATAGATGAACGGATCACACTGCCCGTCTTTTATGAGGAGCGGTTCTCGGGGAACAAAACGATCCAAATAGAGAGCAGCGCGGGATGTGTCCGGGCGCGGATCTATGCCTTGGAAAAATACGACAAATTGAAGATCAAACCAATCACCAATGATCCTGAGGAAGTGGAGTATACGGTACGTGAGGGATATAAATCATATGAGATGCGCAGGACGATTGATATTCTGAAAAAATACACTGGTGACTATGGGGATTGAAAACCTGTATGGTCATACCAGAGGAGCCATAATTCCGAGCTTACCTTCCTGAGTAAGTTCGAAGGTATGGCTCCTGTTTATATATGGATCAGTGTTTCTCAGGCGCCTCGGTCATGCCGCTGTATATCTTGGCAACCATGTCGATGGACTCCTGAAGAGACTCGCTGACTTCACCTGCGGATTCCAGACGGTGAAGCTCCTCATATATGGCATCCATCTTTGTTTTTAACGCTTTAAAGACGCGGGGGTTCCCATATACTACAACATCACGGTCAAGCAGTTTGCTAATCAAATAATCCTGTTTGGTAAGACCTGATAAAGCTACGGCTTCATCGATAGATCTGAATTCATCTTCGGACACCCGGAAGGCGACAGTCCTAGAACGCCACCTGCCGTGCCGATCTCTGTTTTTTGCCGACATATCAATCCTCCTCTGGTTCATCGCTCGTCAGGCGGTTCAGCTTGTCCATCATATCCTTCTGCGCTGACGGAAACATGTGGGCATATCGAAGTGTGATCGTGATGCTCTCGTGACCGACCCGCTTGGCAATCTCGACCGGACTGAATCCGAGACTGATCAGCAGCGAAATGTGAGAGTGCCTGAGATCATGGATCCGGATCTCTTTGACACCAGCCTGACCGGCGCCTCTCTTCATCGCTTTTTTCAGAGAATGCTTCGAAGTGGCGAATGCACGGCTGCTCCCTTTGTCGTAGCACATTTCAAAATAGTCCTTCATTTCCTCACAGAGCCTGTCGGGCATGCTCACGATGCGGATGCCTTTGGAGGTCTTGGGAGGGCCGATGACCTCCTTTCCTCTCACGACCTGATAGGTCTTCGTAATGGAAATGGTCTTATTCACAAAATCAAAATCATCGTATGTCAATGCGAGAAGCTCACCTTCACGGATCCCCGTCCAGTAGAGAACTTCAAAACAATAGTAGAAAAAGGGTTCTTCCATAATGGCGTCGGCAAAGAGCAGGTATTCATCGAGAGTCCAGAACAGCATCTCCTCGGAATTGCTGATTCCGATACTGCCGGCTTTCAAAACCGGGTTTTCGCCGAGATCATAATATTTGGCAGCAAAGTTCATAATGGCGCTCATCTGACTATGTACAGAGCGGAGATAGGTCTTGGAGTAAGGCTTTCCTGTCCGGGGATTCCTGTATCTGAGCAGCTCGTTCTGCCATTTTACAATATCTTTCGGCCGGATATCAGTTACCTTATATTTTCCGAAATACGGCAGGATCTTTGTATCAATAATATGATCCTTGTTGACGGAGGTACTGACACGGATCCTTGGATAGCGGTCCTCGCGATAGACTTCTATGAAATCTTTAAAGGTCATATCCAGACTACCGGCAATATGCAGCTTATATTCGTTTTCGTAATCGGTTGCTTCGCGCTTGGTGGAAAAGCCTCTCTTTGTGGTGAACTTCGTCTCACCTTTCCAGTTCTTGTAGTTGAACTTGACATACCATGTGTTGGCCTTTTTATCTTTGTATGCGGGCATTCTGTCTCCTCCTTATGCTGTCTTGAAGCCATTGACTTTGTGTTCGAAGTAACGGCGGTTGATCCTGCCGGACACGGTGATAAAACCCTGTGCCCTGAGCTCGTCATTGAGCTTGCGGATGATCTTGTACGCCATAGGAATCGAGATGCCCATATACGCGGATACATCGGCTGCGTTCAGATAATTCTTGTTTGCGTTCATAGTAACTGCCTCTCCTTTTAAGTTTGGAAAACAAAAAACCGTGCAGGCTTTTGCTCTACACGGCAGAAAGACAAGTCCTGAAACGCTGCGAATACAAGAATAGAGCCGATCCATTGAAAATAATAATGATCGATTGTATACTTACAAATGCAGCGCGGATTGATCCGCTGGTAGGTGCTGGTATCACCTGCTGGGTGCATGGGAGTTGCCGCTCCCGTGCACTGCTGTATTTTTTTGTTTTCTGTGATTGTTTCTATAATTATTATATGACATATACATGTATATGTCAATTGAGATGTACATGTATATAATAAAATATGCATGTATAAATTTGACACAGAGCAATCACAGTGATATGCATGTATATTTTGATTGAATCGTAACGACCATTGCGTTATCATAAATTACATCCATAGTCTGTACGTTTAAGGAGAAATCACTATGGCATACAACGAGACCAGCA
>CACZXG010000055.1 GCA_902785055.1 uncultured Lachnospiraceae bacterium | reverse complement strand
GAGTACAAGGTAGATAGGCGTGAGGTGTAAGTGCAGTAATGCATTCAGCTGACACGTACTAATCGGTCGGAAGCTTATCCTTAAGTTCTTGGACGGAACGAAAAGTTCCTTCGGTGTTCAGTTTTGAAGGTACTGACTATAAATAAGAAAATTTGAAGCCTGGAGAAATTATCTCCGGGCTTTCTTTTCGGTTATAATAGATTCATAAGACGAACATAAATATAATGCGGAGAAAATGGAATGGAGAAATATTTTGACATCAATGAAGCCGGATACAGCGTTCGCTGCAAGCTGTACTGCAGCGACGCACGCGCAGTTAAAAAGGCTGTGATCTTCGGTCACGGTTTTGGCGGACATATGGACAACAAGGCATGTGAGAAATTCGCGCACAAGCTGATCTCCAAACACAAAGAATTCTGCGTGATCGCCTTCAACTGGCCCTGCCACGGGGACGACGCCCGCAAGAATCTGCTTCTGAGCGAGTGTGACGCATATCTGACATATGTCCTGGAATATACAAGGAAGCAATTTGATACAAATGAGATCTACGCCTACGCCACCAGTTTCGGAGGGTTTCTTTTTCTTAAATATATTGCAGAGCACGGTAATCCGTTCCGCAGGATCGCGCTTCGCTGTCCGGCTATCACGATCTATGACTCGATGATCCATCGCATTATGACGCAGGACGACTATGACAAAATATTGAAAGGCAAGCCGGTTCTGGTCGGCTTTGACCGAAAGATCAAGATCAGCAAGTCCTTTTTGGAGGAACTTGCCGCAGCTGATATCACAAATAACGATTATATAGAGTACGCGGACGATATGCTGATCATTCACGGTACAAAAGACGAGATCATACCTTTCGAGGTCTCTGCTGAATTTGCTGACAAAAATGTAATTGAGCTTATCCCTATGCAGAACGGCGATCACCGGTTTACAGATCCCAAGATCATGGACCTGGCAATCCATCATATTATTACGTTCATTGAAAATGCCTGAAGGAGAAAAGTATGAAATTTGGCTTTGATCCCCTTTACCAGAAATATCCCTCCAGGAGATATCCCATTTATGCCGGAAACGGCATGGTAAACTGCTCCAGTCCTCTGGCTGCATCCGCAGGTCTTACTGTGCTGCAAAAGGGCGGGAACGCGATGGACGCGGCTGTAGCTGCCGCCGCGGCGCTCACTGTAGTTGAACCGACGGCAAACGGCATCGGGTCGGATGCTTTCGCGCTGATCTGGTCTGAAAAGAACAGAAAGCTTTACGGACTTAACTCGAGCGGGCGGGCTCCCATGCTGGCCTCTATCTCCAAGATAATAAATGAGGGGCGTGATGATAACGGGAAGATGCCCAGACGGGGCTGGACACCCGTCACGGTTCCCGGGGCACCCATGGCCTGGGCGGAGATCAATAAACAATTTGGCAAGCTGTCTTTGACAAAAGTCATTGATCCTGCAGTGCGCTATGCGCAGGAAGGATATCCTTGCGCGCCGAATCTGGCCCAGACATGGAGAAACTGTTTTGAGGCTTATAAAGAGGAGTTTAGCGGAGAGTGCTTTAACGCATGGTATAGGACGTTTGCGCCTCTTGGAAGGCCGTATAACGCGGGAGAAATAGTGAAGCTTCCCGACCATGCTCAAACTCTGAGATTGATTGCAGAGACCGGAGCAGAAGACTTTTACAAAGGGGAACTGGCAAAAAAGATAGACGCGCAGAGCCGCAAATACGGCGGATACCTTCGCTATGAAGATCTCGCTGTACATAAAGCCGTTTGGGTCAATCCGATCAGTGTAAATTACAGAGGTTATGATGTCTGTGAGATTCCGCCTAACGGACAGGGGATCACTGCGCTCATGGCTCTCAACATCCTCAAAGAGTTTAGTTTTCCGCAAAGAGACTGTCCTAAGACCTGCCACAGGCAGATTGAGGCGATGAAAATGGCATTTGCCGATTCTTTCCACTATGTGACAGATCCCGCCAGGATGGTGATCGATTACCACACACTGCTAAGGCCCGAATACGGAGCTGCGAGAGCGCTGGAAATGACGGACAGGGCACAAATCTGGACTTACAGGATCCCGCCCAGAAGCGGAACGGTATATCTGTGCTGCGCGGATTCCGAAGGCAATATGGTCTCTTACATCCAGTCCAATTATATGGGATTCGGATCCGGGATCGTGGTAGAAGGAACAGGGATCGCACTTCAAAACCGCGGTACTGATTTCTCTTTAAACCCTCAGGATGCCAACTGTCTGATGCCGGGAAAGAGAACCTATCACACGATCATTCCCGGTTTTCTGATGAAGGATGGCCATCCCATAGGCCCATTCGGCGTCATGGGCGGATATATGCAGCCCCAGGGCCACGTACAGGTCGTGATGAATATGATCGACTTCCACATGGATCCCCAGCAGGCGCTGGATGCTCCGCGCTGGCAATGGCTTCGGGACGGAAGCGTCACTGTGGAACAAGGCTTTGACGAAGGGATCGCGAAAGCGCTGCGGCGAATGGGCCATGACGTTCGGGTGGACCTCAATACTTCGTCTTTTGGACGGGGACAGATCATTCTGCGCACGGACGATGGCGTTTTGGTGGGCGGCACGGAATCGCGCACAGACAGCAATATAGCCTGTTATTAGCAGCGTTTTAACGTTTAAAAAGCGGTTTTACGGCGTTTAAAAGCCCGTAGAACCGCTTTAATCTTTATTGAGGGTCTTCCTTATAATAAGCTTTTTCGATGGCTTCTGCGGCCTTTCTGCGCCTCTCATCGTGAAGATTTGTGTATTTCTTAACCGTTTCCAGACTGGAATGGCCCAGTGCGTCCGACGTAACATAGATGTCCCCGGTCTCTTCATAGAGGTTAGTGGCGAAAGTACTGCGGAGCTTATGGGGCGTGATCCGCTTCATGGGGACCGCTCCGGCCGTGTATTTTTTGACCAGGCGTTCCACGGCGCGAACGGATATGCGCTGGCCCTTTCTGGAAATAAACAACGCGTTCAGATCCTCTGACGGCGCTTTTCGCTCATATTCAATGTAGTCTTGAAGCGCTTCCTGAACGGGATCATTAAAGTAAACATATTGTTCTTTGCGGCCTTTTCGGAAGATCTTGATGCGCCTTTCGTTCCAGTCGATATCCTGCAGATCGATTCCGACCATTTCACTGACGCGGATGCCTGTGTGGAGCAGAAGAGTGAGGATCGCGACGTCGCGCATCTGCGAATTTTTGGCGAATTTGTACTGTTCCTTTGTGAGCGAATCGCCGGTCTCGGCGCCTTGAAGGACTTCTCTGACTTCCTCTTTTTCGAGATATGTGATCGCTTTTTCCTCGATCTTGGGCATATCCACAAGTTCCGCCACATTTTTCTCTAAATGATTGTGCGCGATCAAATAGCGGTATAAAGCGCGCAGGGAGGAGAGTTTCCTTGCTCTTGCAGGCGCCTGATTCGATTCCTTAATAGTCTTATTGTTGTTGGGATCCTTGCGGTTGTAGCGCATGAGGTACATAAGGTAATCCTGGATGTCGTCGGCGGTAAGAGAACCGAGCGTCTGGATCCGGATCTGCATGACAGGGATCCCCAGTGTCTTTTCGAGATATTCAAAGAAGACTTTGATGTCGCCTACGTAACCGAGCACCGTGCGGGGAGCCTTGTTCTTGGTGACAAGATATTCGTTTGCAAATCTGCGGACAAACATGGGGAGATCGACAGTAATGTCATTTATTTTTTCGAGTACGCGCGCATTTTTTTCATCGCGGTATGTTTCCATGAGAGAGCTCCTTGTGGTCTTGTAATAATTGTAATAATATGGGGTGAGACGAATGATCGTCTGTTTCCGGGTTATTATAGCATAGTTACGACGTTAAATCCATATTTAGCGGCGTAATAGAACCCGAAATATACTACTGCTTCTATAGTAAAAGGCAGCCTGTCAGATCAGATCCTGAAGGCTGCCTCGCTTTATATTCTTGTATAGAAATTATGAATCTTATCAGAATCCGACAATGATTCCGCCTTTTTCCGCGTAATAACTGCATAAGCCTCTCGTGGGATAGATCTTTACGATCTTTCCGGGATACTCGGCTTCCGCCGCTTTCCTTAGACTGAGGGCAAATGCTTCATTCTGGCAATGTGATATGACGATGCTTTCCTTATCGGCCACGCGCTCCTTAAAATCGTTCATGATCACCTGAAGAGTCTTTTTGCCGCCTTTAGCGATCTTCTTCATTTTGATCGTGCCTTCCTCGCTGGCGATCCCGACTCCCCACAGACCCAGATGGCCCAGAACTATGCCGGCGATCTTGGGCATTCTTCCGTTGTTCACCAGATTGTGGTAGGACGAAAGCGCAAAGATCAGTTTGTGATCTGCCATGAACTTGTGGATCTGTGTCTTTACTTCTTCAAAATCCAGGCCCTGTCCGATCAGTTCACAGAGCTTGTCAATGGTCATGGAAAGACTCGGACCTGTTCCGCGAGTATCGAGGATCTCAATATTTCTGTCCGGATCGTTTTCAAGTACCATATTCCTGGCAGTACATGCGCTGTTGTAGCTTCCGGAGAGATTGGATGAAATAGTGAGCGCAAATACATCTGCTTGTCGTCATCTACAAAATCCCTGCCGTCGACAGTGATCACAAAGGGAACCGTATTGAAATACAGACCATCGATTTTACGGTCCAGGTCAAAAATATCACAACTTGAATCGGCGATGATCCTGAATGCCATATGGAGTCCTCCTCTCAGTTTGCGAAGGCTGCGCCTTCTGTTCCTGTCACGGTGAGCTGATCTTCTTCGGCTGTATCTTCTTCGCAGGTTTCTTCTATGTCCGCCGCAGCATCTAATTCCTCATTAATGGCCTGTTCCGCGGCAATCTCCTCCTCAGAGGCCTCCAGAGGCTCATTGAGCGCCTTTTCTTTTACAGTGTATTCACGGATCATCTTCATCAGCTGAAGCGCTATACCGACCTCACAGCCTGCCACAAAGGCAAGTCCTGCCAACGCGGCCTTAAATTTTTTGCTCATATTGAATCCTCCTTAATCGATAGTAAAACGGACTTAAATATATGAGATCCGCAGTCGGTAATATTGTCACCGGTTCTCAAAATCCTCAATGACCTGAGTCAGGAGATTTACCGTACCGTCTATTCCCAGAAGACCGGTGTCAATGGAAAGATCGTAGGTGTCCGCTCTCCCCCATTTTTTCATGGAATAATAATTGTAATAACTCTGTCTCTGCTTGTCCTTGCGAAGAATGTAATCCCGCAGTTTGTCGGGATTGGCCTTATCTTCTGCAGGCACATCGGGATACTCCGCAGCCCTGGCGATCCGAAACTCTTCGCTCGCGTGGAAAAAGACATTGATGACATTGGAGAAATCCTGCAGCGCGCAGTCGGCGCAGCGCCCTATGATCACACAGGCACCTTCTTCTTTTGCGATCTTCTTGATCGTATCGTACTGAGCCAGAAATACCTTCTGGCTGATTGGCATATCGGAGAATCCGGAACCGCTGAACCCGAAAGAATAAGTGTCCATCACGAGGTTGTAAAGGAATGAGTTTGTGGGACGCTCATCCTGCTGCTGTACGAATTCCTGGCAGAAACCGCTCTCCTATGCAACTTTAGTGATCAGCTCGTTGTCATAGAAGTTGATCCCGTAATGGGCCGCAAGCTTCTGTCCTACTTCCCTGCCGCCCGAACCGTATTGTCTTCCGATCGTGATTATTGTGTTCATTTTTTACCTCCGTGAGCGCTGTCATTTACTGCCGGAAATCCAAAAAACACATATGATCAAGCATGCATTTTTCTAATAGTATTATACACGTACCGGTTTTGTTATTCAATTTCAATAATATAATTTGCTTTTAAAGTTAATTATTGTCTAATTTGCTGAGTATTTCTTCAAAATACTGAGGGAGCGGCGCGTGTGTCTCAATGTATTCTCCTGTTTTGGGATGAATAAATCCGAGAATCCCGGCATGCAGACACTGCCCCTGTGTCTCAAAAGGGGATTTCCTCCGCCCCGCATATACTTCATCTCCCAATAGCGGGTGATGCACGTGGGCCATATGAACACGAATCTGATGGGTCCGCCCTGTCTCGAGCCGGCACTCTACATAAGTATATTTCCCAAACCGTTTCAGGACTCTGCAGTGAGTCACTGCTCTTTTTCCGTCACTTCTCACAGCCATTCGCTTGCGGTCCCTGGGATCTCTTCCCAGGGGAGCGTCTACCGTAAATTCGTCTTCCGCGATATTGTCATACAATATGGCAAAATAGCGCCGCACGATACTGTGCTCCTGAAGACCCGGCCGCATCACACCGTTGATTCCTGACAGACTATCGCCACAGTGATACAGGACGGCATTGACAAGTGTTCCCGAGTAATGCCCGGGAGCGGGATGTACGACCATCCCCTTTGGTTTATTGACCACAAGAATATCATCATCCTCATAAAGAATGTCCAAAGGAATGTTCTCCGGCAGTATGTCCGGTATGATCTTTTCGGGAAGTACAAGGCTGATCTTGTCGTTTTCCCGAACTTTGGTGCTGGGCTTCGCTGTTTTGCCGTTTAAGAGGACACTTCCGTCTTTAATGAGGTTTTTCAGATAACTTCTCGACTGCCCTTCAGAGAGCGAGGCAACCACTGCATCCAAACGCTCATCGTCAAGATCTTCCGGAACTGTGAATTCATTGATCTGTTCCATTTAGGACCTCCGGTTTCTAAACTGCAGATCTTCCTCCTTGTAATAAAAAAGGATGAGATATGCGAGGATAAAGACACTGCAGGTGACATAAATGTCTGCGACATTAAATACAGGAAAATCGATCAGGGAGAAATAAATGAAATCCCTTACATATTGAAGTGTGATCCTGTCGTACAGATTTCCGGCCGCTCCTGCGGCAATAAAGATCAGTACAAGTCTCAGAGGAAGATATTTTTTGCCGTCAGGTACTCTGAGATACACGAAGATCAGAACTGCCAATGCAATAGCTGATACCAGGCCGAGTATGAATGTCCCGTCCTGGAAAATGCCGAAAGCTGCTCCTCTGTTCTGAATATAGTAAAACTCAAGTACTCCGGGGATAAGCGGGATCCTCTTCCCGCCATCAAGGGCGTTGACCGCAATGGACTTGGTAAAAAGATCAAATGCGATCAAGACCGGAAATAAGACACATGCCTTGATGATTCTTGAAAAATCTGCCTTCATTAGTGCTCCTCCAAGAGAATTATTGACCGAATCAGTATGACTGAATTGGTCAAAAGACCAAAATAGTCAATTTTACGTTTTGGTATGCTGCTTGTATTGTGACTGTAAAAAGCGCACCAAACATTGTCCGGTGCGCTTCGATATACTTATCAGATAAAAATAATCTTCCGCAATCTTCAGTTTCTTCCGCCGTAAGGCATGCTCAGGGAATTGCTCTCCGTGCGGCCGATGCCGGCCTGGGTGGAAATATCGCCGGATACATCGACGTTTGCGGGAGTGATCACGAAGATATAATGAGAGATCTTCATGACATTTCCGTGAACCGCATAGCAGGATCCGGATGTAAAATCGATGATCCTCTGCGCGATCTCGACATCAAGCCCCTCAAGATTGAGGACTACTGTGCTGTTGGCCAAAAGTGTATCTGTGACTTCTCTCGCATCGTTGACAGATGTGGGCTTAATGATGCATACTTCCATTCCGGCCTCCGAATACTGCTTCTTCACCTGCCTTGAAACCGTTGAGGATTCGCTCTTGTCGGCAGAGGCACCGCCGAAACGCTTCCTGGTTCTCGGTGCAGGAACCGGTTCATCATCCTCAGCTGTCTCATCGAAAGTTGAAGTCTGGGCAGCTCTCGAAGATCTTACAGGCTCCGCTGCAGGGGCAGGCTTATCATCTCCGTAATAATCCTCGTCCTCATACTCCTCATCTTCATCAAAATCTTCATCGTCATTAAACTTCATGGCGTTGATAAGCTTATCCATAACACTCATATCTGTCATACTCCTTTATAATAATTCACCGGCTTTGGGGGCGGAAAAGTGCTCTTAAGTATAGATCCGCTCTCCGAAGATCCCGGTCCCGACGCGTATATGCGTCGCGCCCTCTTCGATTGCGACCTCAAAATCGCCGGTCATACCCATTGAAAGAACACCCATAGACACATTATCAATGCATTTTTGACCTATGTCAACTGCTAATTCCCTGAGTCCGGCAAAATAGGGCCTGTTGGACTCGGGGGTTTCCGTATAGGGAGCGATCGTCATAAGGCCTTCTATCTTTATGCCTTCGAGTACAGAAGCGTCTCTGACGAGCTGTAAAGCCTCATTGGAGGGCACCCCGAACTTGCTCTCCTCGCCGGCCATATTGACTTCTATAAGTACGGGAATGACGACCCCGGCCTTTACGGCTTCCGAACTGATGGTTTCCGCCAGCCTCAGGCTGTCCACACTGTGGATCATTACTGTCTGTCCGACCAGTTGCCTGACTTTGTTTCTCTGCAGGTGGCCGATCATATGCCACCTTATATCGCCGGGCAGGGACGGCTTTTTCCGGCAGATCTCCTGCACCTTGTTCTCACCGAAGTCCCTTTGTCCCGCTTCATAGGCCTCGCGCAGCATCTCTTCAGGTTTTGTCTTTGTGACACAGATGAGATGGACTTCAGATCTGTCTCTTCCGGCTCTCCTGCAGGCACTTTGGATTCTCTCTTCCACGTTCTCAATATTCTCTTTGATCAAAGTTTCGCTTCCTTTCTTTACGGAATCCTGCTGTTTTATCAGCGATAATAGTCATTCATACGGACGGTATCCGCGTAAAGAACAATATAGTCATATTCCTGCAGTCCGTAGAGCGAGTTGGGCTCCACAATGGCATACTCCTCGTTCTGATAGAGTATATTGACCTGGCGGAAATCCGGATATCCTTTGTTGATATAGTAAACGCCGATCAGCTGATCCTGATCACCGATCGTAAACTGCTCAGAGGAGTTTGGACGGTCAATGATCATGCCTGCTCTCAGAACGCTGTCATCGAGATAATAACAGTCTTCATTTTCACTGTAAGGGACCGCCGGAACAAATTGTACGCTCTTTTCGTTATTCTCCGTGTAAACCTCGAGAAGGATGCCGCTCTGCCCTCCTACGCCCTCAAATACGAATTCCTTGGGCACCAGGAAGAAAGACCCCTTTGTGATCGAACTGTTGGGAACCTTAAGCCCCGACCTCTGTGAGGCGATGAGTTCAACGTCCACGAATCGGTCCGAGCAGAAGTCGGACATGGAATTGCTGAAACGAAGGTTCACATAATAGTTATCATTTTCATCGCTCCTCGATGATACGGAAGCCCAGGAGATCATCTGATTCTCAAGGAAACGCACCTGTATGTAACCGCGCTTTACAAGTTCGCCGGCCTCTTCAGCAGAGGCAACGTGGATCGCAACTGACCAGTTTTCGTCAGTCACCATTTTGTAGGCGGGCTCTCCGGCTGTGATCCGGCTTCCATTGGCGATCTGGTTTTTCTTATAACCTGTTCTGTCAAAATCCTCAACTGTGAGTTTTTCAAACGTTATATCTTCGCAGTTGTCGACATAATAGAGGATCTCGCCGGTTTCCTCCGCGTAGCACGGATGTATGGAGGTAGAGCTCAGGTCAGGGATCTCGCCTAGTACCTTGCGGTTTGATATCTTCTGGGCAGAGCTCACAGCTCCGCTCTTGAAATCGTATACATTGACAAAGTCGCCGGGATTAAATTTGCGTGAGAACAGGATCGCCTCTTCCCTGAATGTTTTGACATCATCCTTGGACAAAAAGGACTCTTCATCAGGCTTGAGATAGTCTGTGATCTTTCCGGCCTCATCCACGGAAAAAGCCAGTCCGCCCTCAGGCACCCGCTCACCTTCTTTGTTATAGAAGTTGATCGTTCCTGTATAGTCGCTGTTTACAACTGACTCATTGCGGAGAGCGATGCCCTGATAGATCAGATTGTCAGAGAGAGATCCCGAGCGCACTTCGTAGACTTCCGTTTTATGGGAAGTGAGATAGGTTAAGACGCTGATCAGAACGTAGATGAAAATGATCAGGAACATGAACAGGCCCACATTGAGCCTGAAAGGACGCCGGTATGGAATTGTTCTTGCTGTAGGCTGTTTATCCGTCAAAATCGTGTACCTCCGGATCTGTGACAGGTAATGGAGGTTATTTCCGCAGTCACACTGCAGAATAAAACGAGCCTTGGAAATGCTTGATTCCCAAGGCCCTCCGTAATCATATTGATCAAAGCGCGACTGCGATCAGTTCCTCGAATTCAGCAGGAACATCTTCCTTGTCCATTGCGATGCTGATGATGAAACTGACACCAAACATATCTCCAATCTTCTGAATACGCTTGATTGTAGCAGTAATATCCTGGCCTTCCAGATGAGCAATCTTCAGAAAGCTGTCAAAGTACATCTGTTCCAAGTCATGATCCTGAGAAATGATACCGCAGATAAAACCGATAAACTGATCTGTATTCTCAATCGCGAAATCCGAAACATTGATCAGACGAACGCGGTTGTTGAGTTCAAACATATGCTTGGAGCTTTTATCCAGATAGCAGATATTACCCAGAGTATCCTTTACTTCGGAGTTGACTTTCTCAAGAAGATACCTTGTCTTCCCTCTTCCTTTGTTGCCGATGATTAATTGAACCAATGGACTCACCCTCCTGTTTGTAATGATGGGAATTCCCTGTTTTCCTTTAAAAAACAGGGAATTGTTGGTTTCATTATAGTTTATCCGCCCCTAAAATACAACCGCTAATTCGGTATTTCAGACAGCAGCAGATTCATGTCCGAATAGAGCTCATCAAGGGATTCTGTCTTCATAACGACCGAAATGAAATAGTCTTCGGCCGCATTTTGGGACAGAATGATGAGACAATGACCTGCCGGCTCTGTGGTGCCTGTCTTGCCGCCCAGCACAGTGATCCCCTCTGGAGCATCCACATCGCCTGTAAGATAGGCGTCTGTCGCGTTTACGGCGATGCTCTTATTGGAACCGTCAGGTCCGACAAACATGGTGTTATAACCCGACTGCGGCAATATTTTTCTGATCAGGTCGTATTTCACCGCTTCATTGAGGATCAGGTACAGATCATAAGGCGTCGTATAATGATCTTCGTCATGAAGTCCGTGAGGATTGGTAAAATGCGTTCCGGTCGCCCCGATAGCCCTGGCTTCTGTATTCATGAGGCTGACAAACTCGTCATAACTTCCGCCTATATTCTCAGCGATCGCGATCGCGACGTCGTTGGCGGAAAAAACGAGAAGATAATTGATCGCCTGCTCCAGGGACATGGAATCTCCCGGCTCCAGTACCAGCCGCTGCGCGTCCGCGCCCGGATATGCCGCGTTTTCTGAGATCGTGATCTTCTGAGAGGGACTGCCGTACTTGAGCGCGACAAGCGCCGTCATGAGTTTGGTGGTACTTGCCGGATAGACTCTCGTAGTGAGGCCGGATCCATAGATCGTATTGCGGCTGCCGAGATCGAAAAGTCCTGCTGTGCCCACGGACAGATCCGAGCCGCCCGGTGCCTTCGTGTCTTCAGGAAGACACAGGTCATACGCAAAGGATTTCTCCTTGAGCACGGATTCCTGGGAAGTCACCATGGGATTGATCTGCTCGGAATCCAGCATACTCTCGTAATCGTCATTGATGACTCTGCCGCATCCAGTTAAAGCGGCGCATAAAAATGCGCCGAGAAAAATCAGTTTTATATTCTTACTTATACATTTCACGCCACTCAAGATCTCCCCGGTCCAAAGATTTGATCAACAGCTCTGCCGTCGCAAGGTTGGTAGCCATTGGTATGTTGTGCATATCACATAGCTTGACAACATCGTTTACATCCGGCTCATGCCTCTTGGGATTGAGCGGATCGCGCAGAAATATGAGCAGATCTATCTCATTCTGCTCGATCTGTGCTCCGATCTGCTGCATGCCGCCGAGATGACCTGCGAGATGTTTGTGGATATTGAGGTTTGTGACCTCCTCGATCAGTCTTCCCGTTGTAGCGGTGGCGAATAATTTATGACGGCTCAGAATACCCCTGTATGCGATACAGAAATTCTGCATCAGCTTCTTTTTTGCATCATGTGCAATCAGCGCAATCCTCATTGATTTCTCCCCTAGTTTACAGTTTGTTCAGATGCAGCTTTGAGATCATTCGTCGAGTTAATACTTTGTACAAGTCCAAGACCAAAATACAGGCAGAGAAGGCTTGTCAGCCCGTAGCTCACAAATGGAAGCGGAATCCCGGTATTCGGAAGGAGTCCCGTGGCAACACCTAAATTGATATAGCTCTGGAACCCGATCCACGAAGCCATTCCTGCAGCGATGATCCTGTCACGCCTGCCGGCACTTTCAGAAGCGATCAGATAACAGCGCACGGTCACGACCGTGATCAGCAGGATCATAATACAGCATCCCAGAAAACCCAGCTGCTCTCCTATCACAGCGAAGATAAAATCGGTCTGTGATTCGGAGATGAATCCCGTACCGAGAAGGGTACTCGATTCATCGACGTGAAGACCCTTCCCTATCAGCTGGCCGGACCCGATCGCGGTCATGGAGTTCATTGTCTGATACGCCGTCGAAGAAGCGTAATCCTCGGGATGAAGCCATGCCAGTATTCTCTGACGCTGGTAATCGCCAAGAAAAGGCATATCGCCGATCAGAGACAGGTAAACGATAATAAATGCTGTCGGTATTGCGGCGGCTGTTACTCCCGCCACGATCTTACGATCAATTCCTGCGACAAACAGGATCACACAGAAGATGAGGAAGATCATGATACCGGTTGAGAGATCCGGTTCTTTAAGGATCATGAAGAACGGCGGAAGAATCAGCAAAGTACTGAAAACATAGACCAGCGGCCGGGAAAATTTACCCTCCATTTCAATTATGTACTCAGAATAAAATAAAATCAATAAAATTTTTGCCAGTTCGGAGGGCTGGTAAGTGAGTCCCGCAATGGTGATCCATCTTCTCGCTCCGCCGCCCGAAGAGCCGAAAATGAGCACGGCAAGAAGGGAAATAACAGTAATAATATAGAAAATCTTCCAGTATTTTGTGATTCTTCCTGTGTCAGCGACACTCAGTGCGATCATAATAATGATACCGATGACGCTGCCTGCTGCCTGTTTGATCAAAATGCTGCTGCTTCCGGAGATCCCGGTTATGCTTCTGATGGATATAAGTCCCATAAGGTTCAGCAGGATCACAGAGACAGTCAGGACCGGATCGATCCTCGCTATTCTTTTGATATTCCCGGATATTGAACTGCTTTTTTTCGTTTTCATTTCTTAATCACCATTCTCATAAACAGGGATATCCTCGGAGGAAAGGATGCCGGACAGAGAATCCGGGTCAAAATAGTACTGCATCACCTGAGCAGCCGTCAGGGCCGCATAACTTGAACTGTATCCGTTCGGTATGCGGACAGCGACCGCAATTTCAGGTTCGTCGAAAGGTGCATAGCCAAGAAACAGCGCGTGGTTCGGCGTATTGAGGCCCTGCTGGGCAGTTCCGGTCTTTCCTGCCGCGCTGATCCTTTCCCGGGATCCTTCTTCCGTGGTACGGTAAATGGAAGAAAATCCGTATTTTGAAGTGCAGACTCTCTTCATTCCCTGCGTAATACTATCCCAATAGGAGTCATCGATCTCAATGGGATCAAGCGGCTTGGGGGAATACTTTTCGAGAACAGTACCGTTCTTGTCCTCGGAGTGATCAAGGAGTGTCAGGTCATATACATCTCCCCGGGAAGCGACCGCTGAGACATATCTTGCAAGGGCTGCTGTAGTGTATCCGTTGTTGGACTGCCCGATCGAGGCACGTACTACGTCCCTGGTCGCGACAGACGGATCGGCTTCCTCGATCTCTACGCCGGATTTTCTGTCAAGTCCGTACATCGACGCATATTTTGACAGATGTTCGATGCCGGTATCGTTGCTGAAACTGCCTTCAAGTCCCCCGAGCCTGTATCCCACTTCATAGAAGTAAGTGTTGCAGGAGTTAGTGATCGCGTTCTGCATGTTCTGCCAGCCGTGTCCGTCCGGATAGATCCAGCAGGCCGGGGACGGCTCTATTTTGTCAAATATGTCGTAGCAGTCCACCGAATCGCGTGTATTGATCACGCCTTCACCGATTCCGGCAGCGGCGGTCACCATTTTGAAAGTGGAGCCGGGAGCGGTCCTCTGCTGCGTGGCATGATTGAGCATAGGTCTTGACGGATTGCGCTTGATCATATCCATGTAACTGCTTTGAGCAAGTCGGTTGCAGTCGTAGCCGGGGTAGCTCACGAGCGCGAGCACCGTGCCGTCTGCCGGATCCGTCACGACGATCGAGCCGCTGAAAGGATAAAGATGAAGATCACCGGGAGTCAGGCTTCCGTTTTCAATAATGCGTCTCACATAGTTATAAGCCGCTCTTCTTTTCCCGCTTTCAATGCCTTCTCTTTCGGATTCCGAAGGATCATAGATTCCCTGATCGAACAGGACCATACATACCAGTTCTCCGTTTGCGGCGCCTGATTCCATGAGATATTTGCATACGATATTGCCGAAACTGTAGTCCTCACAGGGCTCATCGAGAACATATCCGGTCAGTGTGTTGAAAATATCGTCCGTATCTTCGGAGTCCGCACCGATCATCTCTGTGTCGATCCAGTCTTCCGCCGCGGCATGGTAGAGGAATTCACCGAGGGAAACGGAACTGCCCGCAGTCCAGCCCCTGTAAATGTCGTCGTCTCCGTCCACCAGGGAAGTGTCGATCACGCCTCTGTCGAAGAGGGCTCTGCTTATGTAAGCGGCGTATTCCTGATATTCGGATGTAAGAGCGCTGAAGGGTGTTCTGCCTGCCTGCAGTTCGGAGCGGATCCCCTCCTTGACGCTTTCGAGGTATGCATCCAGTATCCCCTTCATCTGTTTCTCGCTGTCTGAGGCATCTTCCGCGCTGAAATGATCTCTGTCGATCTTATAACTGAGAAGAGATCCATAAACGTCCGCTGCGGGAATAAGGATATCGGATCCGTCCGTTTCAGCTGTGATCTCATAAGAAGTAACACTATCCGTCAGTTTGGACAGGATGATGTTTCTCATATTCATTTCCAGGATCTTGTAGACATTTTTCTGCAGTTCACTGTCGATGGTGAGCCAGACATCATTTCCCTCCACGGGGCGGACATAGGTGAGTTCATTCTGCTCTCTTCCGAGATTGTCAACACTGATCTCACGATAGCCGTTCTTACCCCGAAGCGTCTCCTCCATACTGGCTTCTATGCCTACTTTTCCAATGTAATCTCCTGAGTTGTAGAGGTCACCGTACTCTTCCAGTTCCTGTGCGCTGACAAGGCTTGTATATCCCGTCACTGCCGACAGATAGAGGCTGTCGTTGTAAACGCGCTTATAATCGTTCGCGATGCTCACGCCGTCCAGGCTGCTGTCTGCGATGATCGCATCCACTGTACCTTTGCCGACATTACGCGCAAGCACCGTGGGAATATACTTCTGAAAAGCATTAAGGGCCAGCCGGTAGCGTGTGACGACTGAGCTTAAGAAAAGAGGAGCCTGTTCCGGCGTATTCAATTCCCTGCTGATCCTGTAGCGGTCTGCCAGCATAAGAAGCACATCTTCAGCCGATGCCGATCTCTCCTCTTCGCTCAGGGTGTCTGTGAGGGGATAACCGTATACATCGGCAAGAAAACGAAGATGCTCAAAGCCGTCGTAATTAAAGACATACCCGGAGCCGTTCCAGGAGATCCCGAAATCTCCCTCAGTATCCTCGTTGTTAAGATCGAGGATCTGCAGGGTTTTCAGTATTATCGCATTGAGCCTGTCATTTTCCTCTCTTGTGTTGCCTGTATTGTCCACAATAGTGACGTTTTGAGAGGCGACTGTATCTGCGATCACAATTCCGTTTCTGTCGAGGATCCTGCCTCTTGCCGCAGGGATACTGACAGTCCTTGTCACACTTTCTTCAAAAGACTGTGTGTAATCCTCGCCGTGCAGGATCTGAAGATAATAAAGGCGTCCGACAAGGATCAGAGCCAGTATGACGGAAAAGAGTGCCAGTAAAGCCGGGCGGCTCTTAAGATTAAGTGGTTTCATCGTTTAATAATCCCATCTCTTTCAAACTGCAGTAAGAAAGGTCTCCGATTATAATGTGATCCGTAAGGGTGATCCCAAGGATCTCTCCCGCCTTTCGGACCTGCCTTGTTGAAATTATGTCCTCTCTGCTCGGACTCGGATCACCGCTGGGGTGATTGTGAAGAAGGACGATCCGGACAGCCTGTCTTGCAAGCGCTTTGATGAAGATCTCTCTGGGCGAGATCAGCGCTCCGCTGACTGTGCCTACAGTCATGACGTCTTCGCCAAGAAGCGCCATTTTACTGTCGAAATGAAGGACGACAGTCTGTTCCTTATCAAGGTGCCTCATATCTTCCATGTAGTAATCGGCGATTTTTTCCGGGGAGTCAAATCTTCGTGAATTCCGGACTTTCTCCCTGACGATCCTGCGGGCGATTTCGGACAGACACAGGAGCTTTACCGCCTTTACTTCTCCGATCCCGGGAAGTGTCCTGAGTTCTTGCATGCTAAGACCCGGAAGAGCTGACAGAGAATTGCCTTTCGGGTCGTGAAGGCTCAGTACTCTCCTTCCAAGTTCCACGGCCGATACCCCTTTTGTACCGGTCCTTAAGATGATCCCCAATAGTTCCGCGTTCGTAAGGCTTCCGGGCCCGACGGACAGAAAACGTTCATAGGGCTGTTCTTTGATCTGCTGCATTTTCCACCTCCCAAAGCCTCTCCGGGCGTCAGAAAGACGGCATGCATTTCATTTTTAATTCAGTCGGCACAGACCTCTGTCCAGAAGATTCTGAAGGGACTTCAGGATCCCCAGTTTGGCGTGCGGCCATGTAAGTCCGCCCTGGAAATAGACGTTGTAAGGCGGTTTGATCGGTCCGTCCGCACTCAGTTCAATGGAGGAGCCTGAGACAAATGCGCCGGCTGCCATGATGACCTGGCTGTCGTAGCCCGGCATATCAGAAGGTTCGGCCGCCACAAAACTGTCTACCGGCGAAGCCGCCTGAATACCCTGACAGAATGCGATGACTCCCTCGGGCGTTCCGAAAGTGATCGCCTGGATGATATCGTGGCGGCTCTCGTTACTGTCGGGAAGTACATCAAATCCGAGAGGCTCATAGAGATTTGCCGCCAGTACCGCGCCTTTGAGCGCGGAAGCTGTCACGGTAGGTCCCATAAAGAATCCCTGATAGAAGGAGGGAAGAACCTCAAGAGTGGCTCCCACTTCCTTTCCAAGTCCCGGAGAAGTCAGCCTTACGGCAGCGTTCTCTACACATTCAGAGGTACCTGCGATATAACCGCCGATGGGAGCAAGTCCGCCGCCGGGATTTTTTATGAGGGAGCCGACGATCATATCGGCGCCAACGTCAGAAGGCTCGATCTTCTCGACAAATTCACCGTAACAGTTGTCGACCATGCAGATGACGTCAGGGCGGGCATTTTTAATGACCGCGATCGCTTCTCCGATCTGAGAGACGCTCAATGTGCGGCGGCTCTGATATCCTTTGGAGCGCTGTATAGTCACAAGCCTGATCCTGCTGTCCTTAAGCGCCTCCAGGATCCCCTCAAAGTCAAAGGTGCTGTCAGGCTTAAGGTCGACCTGTCTGTAGCCGATCCCGTATTCCGCGAGGGAGCCTCTCGAAGGCCGGATCCCTATCACTTCCTGCAGTGTATCGTAGGGAGCGCCCGCTGCCGACAGCAGTATGTCTCCCGGACGGAGATTACTCATAAGGGCCAGGGCCAGCGCATGGGTACCGCAGGTGATCTGCGGTCTCACAAGCGCGTCCTCAGTGTGAAAATAGGAAGCGTATACTTTCTCCAGACCGTCTCTTCCGATATCGTCATATCCGTAACCGGTCGTGCCTTTCAGGTTTGCCTCGCCGATGTGCGCGTCCTGCATTGCCTTGATCACTCTGAGCTGGTTGTATTCAGCCGTCTCATCGATCTGCCTGAAGCGCTCTGTAAGTTTCTCCAGCACCGGCGCCGCGTAATCCAGCACCTCATCCGTAATACCGAACTGCCGGTAAATTGATCGCATAATTTCAGTCTCCTTCATAATGTATTATTCTCTCTGCTGTCGTCTGCATGTGATCCCACAGCTGATGCCGGTCCTCAAACCGGTCGAGGTCTGTCCAGATCACGTCCTTTTCTCTTTTAAACCAGGTAAGCTGTCTTTTGGCAAAATGCCTGGTGTCACGTTTTACAAGGCGAACGGCTTCTTCAAGATCGTATTCACCTTCAAGATACCCATAGATCTGTTTGTACCCTATACCCTGCATAGACGTGCTGTCTCTTCGTATCCCCATGTCACGAAGCCTTGCGACTTCGTCCACAAGTCCCCTCTCCATCATAAGATCCACTCTGCGGTCGATCCTCTCATACAGCTTTGCGCGGTCCATGGTCAGGACAAAAAATACAGACCGGTAAAAGGGTTCCCTCGCTCTTTGCTGTACGTTGTGGGAAGCGATGGAACTTCCGCTCTCTTCCATGAATTCCAGCGCTCTGATCACTCTCTTTATATTGTTGGGATGGATCGCAGCCGCGGATGCGGGATCTCTCTGAGCAAGCAGCGCGTGGACCGCTTCCGGCCCTTTCTCTGCGGCCATAGCCGATAATCTCTCCCGCAGCGGCGTATTCTCTTCCATCTGCGTGAAGTCTATGTCATATAAAAGCGCCTGAATATAAAAGCCAGTACCGCCGCACAGAATGGGGAGCCTGCCCCTGGATACAATGTCCTGCACTGCCCTGCGCGCCTCTTTCTGGAATCGCACTACATTCCAGTTCTCGCAAGGGTCGGCGCAGTCAATCAGGTGGTGGGGAACGCCCCGCATCTCCTCACGGGTGACTTTGGCACTGCCGATGTCCATCCCTCTGTAAACCTGCATGGAATCGGCGGAGATCACTTCCCCGTTCATCCGAAGGGCAAGTTCCACAGCGGAGTCACTCTTTCCCGATGCGGTCGGGCCCGCGACGATCAGTAATGGAGTTTTCTCTGTTTTGACTTCATCTGACATAGATGCCTCTCTATAGGTGCTCAGGTAACGATCCTCTTAAATTTCCTGTCCATATCAGACTGGGAGAAGACGATCATAGTCGGCCTCCCGTGCGGGCAGTGATAGGGATTGTCGAGCCTCAGAAGCTCCTCGATCAGAGCCTCAGCTTCGGCGGCTGAAAGGATCGTATTGCCCTTTACGGCTGCCTTGCACGACATGGAGGCCACTTTCGCAAGGATGGCAGCGGGCGTACCCGTCATCTTCTCCTCCACCATCTCCTCGAGAGTATCGCGGAGAAGTTCAGTGGCGTCATTACCGTACAGTTCCATGGGGACAGCGCGGATCGCGTAACTGCTGCCGCCAAGGGGCTCTATCTCGTATCCCATCGATTTAAACACATCTTCGTGTCTGTGGTACTCGCCCTCTTCGCGTCCGGTCATAGTGATCACGGAAGCAGGGGCAAGCATTTGGGATCCTGATGACGACGGATCATTGTCCTGAAGTCTTTTCATCAGTCTCTCGTAGTTGACCTTTTCGTGCGCGGCATGCTGATCGATGATCAGAAGTTTCCGATCATACTGGATCATCCAGTAGGTCTCAAAGACCTGGCCGATCACGCGGAAGGACGGCCTGTTGTCCTCAAGCATCATCTTCGGCTCGCTGTTATCGGTAAAATCCGTGTTTTCAAACAGGCTGGCCTGCCTGAAGACTCCTTCGGAAGAAGCCGGTTTTTGTGAGATTTCCGGCAAATGACCGGAACCTGTATCTGTCCCTTTTAAATCGCGGATCCGCTTATCCACAAAGAGAAAGTCTTCGGTCTCTATGCGGGAAGGCCCGGACGGGCTTACAGGGTCAGGATCAGTAAAGACGATCTCAAGGGAAGAACTTCCGGAGTTTCCGTATTCGGAGGGAGGATCCATGACAAATCTTGCTCTCTCGAAAGGCTCCGGGTGAGGCTCGCTCTGAAGCTTTTTCATCGCCTCCTGCGCCTCTTCTTTTTTCCGCTTTCTCTCCTGCGCCTGCGTCTCAAGGATCTCGGCGGGGATCAGTTCAGCGGCGTGAAGGACATTGTGGACACTCTCGTCGATAAAATGATAGACAGCTTCCGCTTCGGAGAAGCGGACTTCCATCTTTGTCGGGTGCACATTGACGTCGGCTTCCCCGGGAGGAAGGGTCAGGTGCAGGACGGCAAAAGGAAACCTGTGCTGCATGAGATCCGTCCTGTAACCGGCCTCGAGCGCCCTGGACAAAGTATTGCTCCTGAGCATTCTTCCGTTTACGAAGAAAACTTCGAAATTCCTTGTAGTGCGGCTGATCTCAGGCCTTCCGATAAAGCCCTCAAGGCGATAATTTCCTTCCGAGACTGAGACGGGAAGCACTTTTTTGCTGATCTCCCGCCCGTAGATCCTGTACAGAAGTTCTCTGAGGTCACCGTTTCCGGTGGTATGAAGCTTCTCCCTGCCGTCTACCCTGTAATGAAAGGAAACAGCAGGATGAGAAAGCGCCTGGCGCTCCACAAGATCCGTGATATAGCCGGCTTCCGTCTGAGGCTGCTTCAAAAACCTTGAGCGAACAGGAACGTTGTAGAAAAGATTGCGGACGACCACGCTGGTACCGTCGGGTGCGCCGATCTCTTCAAGGTCAAGTTTTACCCTCTCATCCTCGGAAAATCCGCTCAGAAGCTGATTCGTGGCTCTTACGCCTGTCAGGGCACCGCGTGTCTTTGTGATCATTTCCACCTGGGATACGGCAGCGATGCTTGAGAGGGCCTCACCTCGAAAGCCGAGGCTTACAAGTCTGGTCAGGTCGCTGTCATCGCGGATCTTACTGGTGGCGTGCCGCTCAAAAGCTTTGGTGATCTGGCTCTTCTCGATACCGCAGCCGTTGTCGGTGACACGGATCATCTTCTTTCCGCCCTCCCGGATCTCCACGGTGATCGCTGTTGCCCCCGCGTCAATGGCGTTTTCCACCAGTTCTTTGACGACATTTACGGGCCTCTCCACCACTTCTCCGGCAGCTATTCGATTTATCGTCTCATCGCTGAGTAAATGGATTTCCAAAATAAGTACCTCTCAAAGGATAGTCCGCGCTTTCAGACGCTCCATCGGTTCTTGAGTTCCGTCTGAAGTCTGTAAAGCGTGTTCAGCGCATCCAGGGGCGTCAGGTTCGATATATCGATATCCCGAAGTTCCTTCAGCACATCTTCATCGCTTACGGTCTCGAAAAGAGACATCTGACCCAGATCCACTTCGTCGTAATGTCTGACTTTTCTGGATTTGCCCGTGTTCTGTCCGGCCTTGGTCTCTATGTTCTGGATCTTCTCGGTAATATCGCTGTCGGTGAGCTGGTCGAGAAGTTCCTTGGCTCTGTCGATCACAATGTCGGGGAGTCCGGCGAGCTTGGCGACCTGGATGCCGTAACTCTTGTCGGCGCCTCCTTTTATGATCTTGCGAAGGAAAACTATGTCGTCTCCCTTTTCCTTGACGGCCACACAGTAGTTGCTGACATTGTCTATTTTGCCCTCAAGTTCCGTCAGCTCGTGATAATGAGTGGCAAAGAGTGTCTTGGCGCCAAGGAATTTTTTGTTGCTTATATGTTCGATCACGGACCAGGCGATTGAAAGGCCGTCGTATGTGGAAGTGCCTCTTCCGATCTCATCCAGGATCAGGAGCGAAGCGGGCGTCGCGTTTCTGAGAATATTGGCGACTTCGTTCATCTCCACCATAAACGTGCTCTGTCCGCTTCCGAGGTCATCGGAAGCCCCCACTCTCGTAAAGATCCTGTCGACAACGCACAGATCCGCTGAGGCGGCGGGCACAAAACTCCCGATCTGGGCCATCAGGCAGATCAGGGCTACCTGACGCATGTAAGTGGATTTGCCGGCCATATTGGGGCCTGTGATGATCGCGATCGCGTTCTTTTTGCCGTCAAGGACCGTGTCGTTGGATATAAACTCGCCCTGCAGCATCTTTTCCACCACCGGGTGGCGGCCTTCTTTGATCTTAATATATCCCTTTTCGTTGATCGAAGGGCGCACGTAGCGTCCTCTCTCGGCGGCAAGGGAGAGGGAGCACAGCGCGTCGAGCATGGCCAGCGCCCTCGCTGCTTTCTGGATCCTGGAGATCTGCCCGCCGACAGTATCCCTGATCTCGCAGAATTTGTCGTATTCAAGAGTATTGAGCTTGTCTTCCGCGTTGAGGATGGTGTCCTCGAGGGATTTGAGCTTTTCGGAAGTATACCTCTCGGAGCCGACGAGCGTCTGCTTGCGCATGTAATCCGAAGGGACCATGTTCTTGAAAGAGTTGGTCACTTCAAAATAGTATCCGAAAACTTTGTTGTACTTGATGCGAAGATTCTTGATACCCGTGCGCTGCTGGTCTTCTGCCTCCAGGTTCATCAGCCACTGCCGGCCCTGGGTCTTGGCCTCTCTGAGCATGTCAATATCGGCATCAAAACCTCTGCGGATGATCCCGCCCTCTTTTACCTGCAGAGGGGGCTCGTCCTCAATGGAGCGGTTCAGAAGATCGACCAGATCCCTGAAATCGTCCATATCGTCTCTGAGCTCTTTCAGAAGGCCGCCTTCGAAATCCTCCAGGACCTGTCTGATCGGCGCAAGCATGGAAAGAGAACCCCGAAGAGCGATCAGGTCCCGGGGATTCGCGGTGCCGTAACTTACTCTGGTCATAAGGCGCTCAAGGTCATAGACAGGCTGCAGATATTCGCGGATCTCGTCGCGGTCAACTGTGTTTTGACACAGCATATCTACAGCGTCGAGCCTTTTTTCGATCATTTCCCTGTCTACCAGCGGCTGTTCGATCATCTGATGGAGCTTTCTGGCTCCCATAGCTGTTCCGGTCCTGTCCAGGACCCAGAGAAGGGATCCCCTCTTTTTCTTCTCCCGCATTGTCTCGGTCAGCTCAAGATTTCTTCTCGTAGAGCTGTCCAGGAGCATATACTTTCCTGAAGCGTAGACGTTAATACCGGTTATATTGGACAGGGAATTCTTCTGCGTATCATAAAGGTACTTAAGAAGCGCTCCGGCAGCGGTGCTGCCCGCTCTCTTGTCATCCATTCCGAGCGCGATAAGGCTGGAAACGTGAAAGTGCTCACTTATGACCTTTTCCGCGGCGTTTTCGTCAAAATAGTGTGCGCCAAGCGTATTGATGATGATGCCGAGCCTCTCCTGCAGGTCAGTCAGGTCCAGCCCTGACAGCATGAAACTGTCACTGCAGATGATCTCCGAGGGAGAATAGCGGACAATCTCGTCATAGATCTTCCGGTCGCCTTCCGTCTCTGTCATATAGAATTCTCCGGTGGTGACATCGGCTACAGAAATGCCGCTTTTTCCCTGTCTGCTGTACAAAATGCAGAAGATGAAATTATTCTTTCCCTCCTCAATGGAATCCATATCGAAGTGCCGCCATTGCGCGAGCGTAAGGACGATATTCCGCTTCTCTTGAATTCCTTCCTGGAACGCTACAATTCCGAAAACTCAAAGAATATCACGGGCTTTGACAGCCATGCCCGCTCGGCTCTTTATAAATACGACTGGCCCGGAAATATCCGTGAGCTTCAGCATTCAGGTCAAAGCAATTATTATTTTTATCAAAGCTTACAACACAAAATTCATTTTCCAGACTTGACAGCCCTGTATTAACATCATCTTCATTCAGACTCATGCCCTTAACACCTCTGCCTCCGCGGTTTTGCAGTTTGTAGGTATCAATTGGTAAACGTTTGATATAACCGTTATTACTTAAAGAAATAATTA
>CACZXG010000054.1 GCA_902785055.1 uncultured Lachnospiraceae bacterium | reverse complement strand
GCAGCTGGCAGACCGTTCAGTGCGCCTTCCGGGCGCAAGCAGGTAATAGCCCCTTATAGGGGCTGAGCAGGCCACCGGCTAAGCCGGTGGTCCTGACTTGCCTATATTTTTTATTCTGGAGTACATATTCAGGTAAGCCAGAAGCAGTTCCTGTTCTTCGCCTTCGTCCTGCCTCAGGATCTCCAATATGGGAGTGGGAAGAGAGGAGGAAACGTCTGAATGGGACACCCCTTTTAGCAGGTAGTCGAGGCTGCAGCCGAAATAGTCGCTGAGAAAGAGATATTTCTCAAGGGACAAAAGGGCGATTCCCCGCTCCGAGTGACTGATGTGCTTGACAGAACAGTCCAGTAACTCGGCAAGATTCTCCTGTGTCATTCCATTCATTTTTCTCAGAGTCGAAACTCTTTTTCCAATCGCTGCTTTATAATCACTCATTGCAAGTACTCCATGAGAAAATTATAGAGGGTCAGAAACTTTTAATTAATAACCTGAAAGGTTTTGAAAAATGAACATTATAGGTTTATAATGACAGTGTTAAAAAAGGCTCGCGTCCACAGATATGCCTACTCCCTAAACAGCAGTCGGACGCCGGGTCTTTTTTAACAGCCAATATTAATAATATTACATTTAAATATTAACATAATAAGGATAATGCGCAAGCGCGGACTGCCTGCATCCCTCGCTGGAGCGGCATATCCTTTTGCGTACAATGTTAAAAACTGCCGCACAAGAGATTGCTTTCTCAGTGCGGCAGTTTTTTAAAAGTGTGTTTTCAAAGCGTGATGAGGCGGTCCAGCAGTTTCATAGCGACCTTTTCCTTGCTCATGATCTCCAACTGCTGAGTGCTGTCATGGGTGATAAATGTTACCACATTGGTGTCTGTGCCGAAACCTGCTCCGGCGACCTTGACATTGTTGGCCACGATCATGTCCAGATTCTTTTTCGCAAGCTTTCCTCTCGCTTTGTTCTCCAAATCTGAAGTCTCCATGGCAAATCCGCAGAGTATCTGGCCCGCACGCTTGTGCTGTCCCAGATACTGCAGAGTATCCTCTGTGCGCTCCAGGTTCAGGCTCAGGTCGTCGTCAGCCTTTTTGATCTTCTCATCGCTGACTGCGGCCGGCCGGTAATCGGCGACGGCAGCGGCCTTGATGATGATATCCTGCTGATCGGATACCGCGGTGACTGCATTAAACAGATCGCGCGCGGATGTGATCGGGACCAGCTTTACTCCTGCGGGAGGAGTGAGGGAGACAGGCCCTGACACCAGTGTTACCTCGGCGCCGCGAAGGGCGGCTGCATGAGCGATGGCATAGCCCATCTTGCCGCTGGAGTGATTTGTGATGAAACGGACCGGGTCAACGGCTTCCTGCGTAGGACCCGCAGTTACCAGGACTTTCTTCCCCGCGAGATCTTTTTCACAGGCGATCTCCAGCAGGATGCTGTCGACCAGGACTGCAGGATCCGGAAGCTTGCCTTTGCCCTCATCTCCGCAGGCGAGATGCCCGCTGGAGGGCTCGATGATCTTTACTCCACGCTCCTTCAAAACAGCGAGATTAGCCTGTGTAGCCGGGTGCTCATACATTCTCGTGTTCATGGCGGGAGAGACGAGGACCGGGCAGGTGCAGGCGAGGAGCGTGGTAGAGAGCATATCGTCCGCTATTCCGTAAGCCATCTTGGCTATGATGTTGGCTGTCGCGGGGGCGACAATGACGAGATCCGCTTTTTTGGCAAGTGCTATATGCTCCACCTCGACGGGATGATCCGTGGGATAATTCCGGTCAAAGGTGTCGGTTATACATTTGCGGTTCGTAAGAGTCTCAAATGTAATGGGCGAGATGAACTTCGCGGCATTTTCCGTCATGATCACATGGACCTGGGCGTGCTGCTTCATAAGGCGGCTCGCAAGATCCGCGGCCTTATAGGCTGCGATGCTCCCGGTGACGCCGATCAGGATCGTCTTTCCTTTCAGCATAGTAGTTTCTCCTTCCTTACAAAGAGATGCGGTCAGCTGTTTCTTTCATAAATGTAGCGGAGACCGCGAAGAAGAAGATCATCATCCGGAATGATCTCGTGTTTGCACAAAGGGACGATGGCATTGGCCAGTCCTCCGGTGGCTACGACTGTCGTCTTCATCCCGATCTCATCTTCGATGCGCTCGATCATTCCGTCGAGCATGGAGGCGCTTCCGTAGAGGATACCGCTCTTCATGCAGTCATTGGTGTTGGTGCCTATAAGGCGTTTGGGAGGATCGAGACTGATCCTGGGGAGCTGAGAGGTCCTGGAAGTGAGGGAATCCAGGGAGACCCGCAGTCCCGGAAGGATCATGCCGCCGCGGTAACTCTTATCTTTGTCGACAACGGTAATAGTCGTCGCTGTTCCCATATCGATCAGGATCAGGGGACAGGGATAATCCCGGACGCCCGCTACTGCGGCGACGATCAGGTCGGCGCCGACCTGTGCCGGATTGTCCATGCAGATCTTGAGACCGTTCCTGAGACCGGGCCCCACTATTTTGACATTGCAGGACATGATCTTGCCCAGTGCCTCGGTCATGATGGCTGTGATCGGAGGAACTACAGAGGCAATGATCGCTCCCGTGATCCGGGTACGGTCGATGTCGTGAAGATCCAGGACATTCTTGAACGCAAGAGCGTATTCAAGCGCGGTCTTGCTGTGGTCAGTGGAGAGCCGCTCGGAGAAGAGTATCTTATCCCCGTCTATACACCCTATCACCATATTTGTGTTGCCGATATCAATAGCGAAAAGCATGCTGTACCTCCGTGATTTTATAAATGCTTAATGGGAACCGGCCAGGACAGTGTTCTGCCGAAGCACGCCGGACTTCATCAGGCCTCCTGTAATGGCTGTGACGAGGATCGCGGCCGCGATCGCTTCAGGAACGCCGGAAGCTGCAACTGTTCCCATAACAAGGCCGAAAACCGCTTCCATTCCCACATTCTTGACCTCAGCGTACTGTTGGGCGAAGAGCAGATAAATACTGCCCATGACAAAAACAGTGTTAGTCATGGAGCCGATAAAGCCGGTGACCGCAAGGCGCACCGCTGCGGGGACCCTGAGCTTTTTAAGGGCGACAGAGACCCAGCCGGATACTACGCCGATCATGATGCGGCAGCCGATGCTGACCCAAAGAGCCTTTATTACGCCGATGAGGCCGGTTGTACTAAGGAAGGGGGAAAAGGCAAAAGAGAGAAGAGTGGGAGCCTGCGTATTACTGATCATAGAGCAGATCCCGAAAACTGCGCCCAGAAAAGCTCCGGCCGCGGGACCCAGAACAATGGATCCGATGATAACGGGGATGTGGACCGTGGTCGCCTTGATGATAGGAAGCTGGATCATACCGAGCGGTGTGTTCGCCAGCAGGATCACGATCGCTGCCATCAGGGCAAGGGTTACCATGTAACGTGTGTCTTTCTTGTTGTTCATTTGTCATACTCCTTGTTATTATTCCGCCTTGCGCGGATACAATACAATGGAACAATACTGTTCCCGGTGCCAGTGGAAGTATACCATCAATGGGGGATGTATAGCAAATGAAATCACAGAAAGAACACATTTACTGCCGCGCGAGAAAGCGGCTGTCGCATTCGGTTAAGAGAGGGATCCCGAGTCCCCTTGCGTACATGCTGCGGAACTTGAAACTCATGAGCCCGGGCTCCGCGCCCAGAGAAAGGCACAGGCTTCCAAGATCCGTTTCCGGTCCTCCTGCCGCCTCCATTACGTCCTCATCCCGCAGAAGAAGATCCGCCGCGAACAGATTGGCCTCATATTCCGTGCTGCTGCGTTTGTCATATACAGCTGTGTCAAAGAGCGGGGAATTCCTGAGTGCCTGCGCGTGCAGCACAATATGGCCCAGTTCGTGGGCCGCGACGATCCGCTGCTGCTCCCGGGGGAGATTTCCGTTGATCCCGACGAAATACTGCCTCAGGAAATAGCGTGAAAATCCCTTGGTGCTGTGAAGGTCAAAATAGAAACGGACCTGCACGTGCATAGCATCCAGCAGTTCAAAAGGGTCCCGGGTCCCGTACTTTCTGACCAGCTTCCCGATTTTCTGATAGACATAAAGCCTGCTCATCCGAAAACTCCTCCTCAGTCGGCGCCGGCGTCCGGGCTGTCACCGCCCTGAACAGCACTGCCGTCCTCGGCATCCCTGTATTTCAAAGGCGTATATTTCTTCGCATTTTCCTTGGCTTCCCAGAACATCTCCATAAAGTGCTTCCCGATCATGTCGATATCTTCGGGCGTGAGATCGCCGCCGGCAAACATGGCGCGTGTACTGTCCAGGAAGGCCTGTGCCTGCTGCTGCCCCCTTGTTCCGTAAGCTTCCGCGGCCCGGGTCAGGAACAGTTCCTGTTCGCCCCTGAGGTACTCCTCGTTGCAGCCGAGGGCAGAGGCGAGCCTTGCATAGAGCGCCTGGCTGCGGGGATATTTCCCCTCTGTTTCCCAGTTGCGCACGGTGCGCTTGGTCACGCCGGTCATTTCAGCCAGCCGGTCCTGGGAATATCCGTTCCTGATCCTCAGCTCTCTTACCTTTTCTCCGAAAGTCATGATCCCTTTCTCCTTCATTGCGTCCGCAGGATCCCTGCGGATGCAAAAATACACACAAGAGGAAATTTAATTTCCTTAATTGTATCCGAGCTTTTTGGACGTGTCAACACGAAAAACCCCTTGACACGAATGTACGTTCGAAATATACTGTTTGCAAGAGGAAATTAAAATGCATTAAAGGAAATTCAGATGCATCCGGAGAGGAATTTTCGACCGGATCCCGGAACAGGAGCAGGACTATGGAGAGAGTGATACTGCACTCGGACTGCAACTGCTTCTACGCCAGCGTGGAGATGCTCCATCACCCTGAACTGGCCGGAAGACCGCTGGCAGTCGGAGGGGACCCGGAGCAGAGGCACGGGATCATCCTGACAGCCAATTACATAGCGAAAAGGTCCGGAGTGAAGACGGGAGAGGCTCTGTGGCAGGCGAGACAGGCCTGTCCCGGGCTGATCATCCTGCCGCCCAGAATGGACCTGTACCTGCGCTTTTCGGAGCAGGCAAGAGAGATCTACAGGGAATACTCTGACCTGGTGGAACCGTACGGGCTCGACGAGTGCTGGATCGACTGCACCCGGAGCGGGGAATGCCTCGGTAGCGGTCCTGAGCTGGCGGCGCGGATCTCGGACAGGATCCGCCGGGAACTGGGGATCACGGTGAGCATAGGCGTCAGCTGGAACAAGGTCTTTGCCAAGTTCGGATCGGATTACAGGAAGCCGGACGCCATCACGGTGATCGACAGGGACAATTACAGGCATATCGTCTGGGATAGTCCGGTATCTGACCTGCTGTTCGTGGGAAGCGCGACCCGGCGCAAACTTTACAGATACGGGATCCTGACGATCGGAGACCTTGCCCGGACGGATCCGCTCTTTCTGCAGGGAGTCTTCGGTAAGATCGGCCTGGTCCTTTCCGCTTTTGCCAGAGGAGAGGATCAGACACCGGTGGCCGACGGCTGCAGCGAAGTGCCGGTAAAGAGTATCGGGAACAGCACTACTACGCCGAGGGACCTGACTACGGATCAGGATGTGAAGATGGTCATATACATGCTGGCAGAGAGCGTGGCTTCCAGGCTGCGCAGACACGGCTTTGCGGGAGATGTAGTGGAGATCTGCGTGAGAGACGGGGATCTTCAGGGGTTTACAAGACAGCACAAGGTGGATATGCCCACCAATATCTCTGAGGAGATCGCCCGGGAGGCGATGAGGCTCTTCAGGGAGAATTACAGCTGGGAGAGACCGGTCCGCAGCATCGGAGTCAGGGTAACTCATCTGATGACTGAAGATCACCCGTACCAGATCAGCCTCTTCACAAGTCCGGAGTGGAGAGAGAAGCAGCTGAAAGCGGATCTGGCGGTGGACGAGATCCGGGACAGGTTCGGGTTTCAGGCAGTGCGCAGGGGACTCATGCACATAGACATGAAGCTGTCGGCGGATGACGCCGAGACCCATGTCGTTCACCCGCACGGGTACTTCGAGCGGGGCAACAGGAGCGGAGTGTGACACTAAAAAAGAGGATAAACGGCAAGTACAGGAATATACAGTAATCTGATACGGGAGGGACGGACAAATGCCTCACACAGATACGAATATCAGCAGGGATGCCCTGCACAGTTACGGAATGCAGCCGGCCAGGAGACTGAACGGAGAACGCGGCAGCACGGAGAAAAGGGATCCCGAAGGCGGAGGCGCGATCAGGATCTACAGTGACGGGGAAGAGGATTGCTTTCAAGTCAATCCGGCGAAGGTCTATGTGGACGTGCTTGCGGAGTTTACGCGGGAAGGGTTCCTGAGGCCCTGCAGGATCACATGGGAGGACGGAAGAAAGTATATGATCGACCGGGTGAAGAAGTGTGAGCGCCGCGCCAGCCGCAAGGCAGGAGGTATGGGGCTCATGTACACTTGTATGATTGGGGGACAGGAGGTGAATCTGTTCTATGAGGAAAATCAGAGATGGTTTGTGACAAGGAAATAAATATTTCTTTTTAATTACAAAATATTTCTAAAATTGTTACGAATGTGTTATACTCTTTGTAAATGATGAAAATGAAGGTCCATAAGCGGACAATACGGAGAGTATATTATGAAGATCAGATTTGCGGCAATTTTAGGAATGATCCTGATCCTGTCATCGGCGGCAGTGCCCGCGCAGGCAGCTGCGGCGGGAACAATTCCGGCAGCGGAGCCTGCAAGGACCGGCAGTGCTGTGCGGGAAGGCATGTCTTATGCTGACCTCGCGGGAGAGCTGCGGAACCTCGGGAACGGATGGCATTACAGGGACGGAGCATGGTATTACGTGCGCGGCGGAAAGGCTGTCACAGGCTGGCTGAAATCCGGAGGCACCTGGTATTATCTGGGGACAGACGGAAAGATGAAGACCGGCTGGGTGAAGGACAGCAATAAGTGGTACCGTCTGGGAACGAACGGATCGATGAAGACCGGCTGGGTAAAGGTCAGCAATACCTGGTATTATCTGGGGACAAGCGGGGCGATGAAGACCGGCTGGGCAAAGGTCAGCGGCAAATGGTATTATCTGGACAGCACCGGAGCGATGAAGACCGGCTGGGTGAAGAACAAGGGACTGTGGTACTATATGGCATCTGATGGCCATATGATGACCGGCTGGGTGAAGGACAATAATGATCTGTATTATCTGACGGCAGCCGGAGCGATGAAGACAGGCTGGCTCAAGACCGGCGGCAAGACATATTATCTGACTGGCAGCGGAGCCGCACAGACCGGCTGGCTCACACTGAGCGGGAAGAAGTACTATTTTGACACCAACGGTGTTCTTGATGAAAAAAAGACGCAGGATGTCAGTGCCGCAACAGTGGAGAACGCTAAGACAGAGACAGTGAAGACCAAGGGCGAGATGGTGGCGGCATATGCGCTGCAGTTTGTCGGAAACCCTTATGTGTACGGAGGCTGCAGCCTCACCAAGGGAACGGACTGCTCAGGATTTGTAATGCTGGTCTATCGTAACTTCGGCGTGAGTCTTCCGCACTACGACGCGGCGATCCGGACTAAGGGAAAGAGCGTCGCATCTCTCGCGGAGGCGAAGGCAGGAGATATCATCTGCTATTACGGACATGTAGCGATCTATCTCGGCGACGGAAGGATCGTTCACGCATCCAACAGCAGGGACGGCATCAAGATCAGTGAGAGGGCCGACTACAGGACGATCGCGGGGATCCGCAGGATCTTTGACTAACGGAGGGCTGTCATGAAGAAGAGGAAGAGGAGCCTGTGGCTGGTTCTGCTGCTGGCGGCGGTGCTTACGCTCGGCCTTCTGACCGGGTGCCGGAAAGCCGGTGCCGGGGACCAGGGCAATTCTGCAGCACTGCACAGCACTGTTTCAGAGGCGAAGACATCGCAGGATACCGGGGAAGCGGGGGACCAGGGACAGGAACTGATCCTCTATGACGATGAGGACTTTCGGGACAGCGTATATGCCGAAGAGGAGGAGCAGCCGGAGGAAGAAGAGGAAGCTGTACAGACAGCGGCCATCGACGAATACGGCAGTTATACGACTAAGGATGACGTTGCGCTGTATATTCACACATTTGGAAAACTTCCCTCCAACTTTATCACCAAGAAGGAGGCACAGAAACTGGGCTGGTCAGGGGGATCTCTGGAGCCCTATGCTCCGGGAAAATGTATTGGCGGCAATTATTTTGGCAATTACGAAGGGCTCCTGCCGGAGGGTAAGTACCGGGAATGTGACATAGATACACTGGGTAAGAAGAGCAGAGGAGCGAAGCGCATCATATATTCCGATGACGGAAGAATATATTATACAGATGACCATTATAAATCATTTACGCAGCTGTACTGAGAGAGGATCAGGGAAAGGAATCGGCTGATCATGAGCAATAGTTTTTATATAGACCTGACGGGAGTGGAGAACCGCACGGAACTTCACGACCGGATTGAGCAGGGGCTTCCGGTTCCGGAGTGGTACGGAAGAAATCTGGACGCGCTGTATGACGTGCTTACAGAACCTGAATTCGGAGGAGACTGCCTGATCTGTTTCACCGGGTGCGCAGGATCCAGTGAAAAGATGCCAAGGTATATGGAAGCCATGCGTCAGGTGTGCAGGGCGGCATGTGAGGAAAATCCGGGGCTCTGTGTTGATTTTTGGGATTGAGAGGTGGTGCTTGTGCAAAGTGAACGCGTAGTGGTCATCACAGATATTCATGGCTGCTTCGATGAGTGCGGGAGACTGCTGGAGAAACTGGGTTTTGACAGTACAAGAGACAGGCTGATCAACCTCGGAGATACGATCGACCGGGGACCGAAGATCTATGAGGTTTTTAAATTCTTCCGCGATCTGAAGGAGGAGATGGGAGAAAGGTGCGTGCTGATCCGGGGAAACCATGAACAGATGATGTTGGATGCCACGAAAGATTCTCCAAGGAGAAGAGACTATAAAGATCTGTGGTATATGAACAGCGGTGAGAAGACTGTGTTCGCATTCCTGAATCACAAGCATAAGATCTCGGAATACCGGGACTGGTACGAGCAGATGCCTTATTACTACGAGGAAGACAGGTTTGTGTGTGCACATGCCTGTATGAAAGATGAGGACCCGGAGAAGAATACGATAGAGACTCTTATCTGGGGACGGGACACAGACTATGAGGGCAAACTGTTATTGACAGGTCATACACCTTACAAGGTACCGCTTTATTTTAACGGCAGTTCTCCCGTAGGGGAGATCACAGAGGGAATGTGGGGCAGGCTTCCCGCAAAGGGAATGATCGCACTGGATACGGGGTGTGTGTTTGGAAACAGATTAACAGGTATGTTGATCGAAGGAGACAGGTTTATAGTAGAATCTGTTGAATCGACGGTTGTTTTAAACAGGTCGCGCTGGTGACAGGGGAAAGGTCACAAGAGCGCTGCGGGGAAATAGATAATACAAAGGGGCTGCCGCACCGGCGCAGGATGATGAAAAATCCTTACGCTTGATACGGCAGCCCCTTCAGCAATTTGCTGCGTTTTAAGTCCGGGAATCAGGCCAGTGCCTGCTCGATATCGGCAATGATATCATTTACATTCTCGATACCAACGGAGAGACGGATCAGATCCGGTCCAACGCCGCCTGCGATCAGCTCTTCGTCGGTGAGCTGGCGGTGTGTGGAATTGGCGGGATGAAGAATGCAGGTGTGAGCGTCAGCAACGTGAGTTGCGATCATTGCGACCTTAAGGTTCTTCATAAATGCCTCTGCAGCAGCCCTTCCGCCCTTGAGGCCGAAGGAGATGACTCCGCAGGTTCCGTTCGGCATATACTTCTGGGCTCTCTCGTAGTATTTGTCACCGGGAAGACCGGGATAGGTAACCCATGCCACTTTGTCATTACTGCTCAGGTATTCGGCAACCTTCTGCGCGTTCTCGCAATGCCTGGGCATGCGGACAGCAAGGGATTCAATGCCGAGATTGAGAAGGAAAGCGTTCATGGGAGCCTGAATGGAGCCGAAATCTCTCATGAGCTGGGCGGTGCACTTTGTGATGAAAGCGCCGCCGAGACCGAATTTCTCGGCGTATGTGATCCCGTGGTAGGATTCATCGGGAGTGGTAAGACCGGGGAACTTATCAGCGTGTGCCATCCAGTCGAATTTGCCGCCGTCAATGATAGCACCGCCTACGGTTGCGTCGTGCCCGTCAAGATACTTGGTCGTGGAGTGAGTGACAATGTCAGCGCCCCACTCGATCGGCCTGCAGTTGATGGGAGTGGCAAAGGTATTGTCTACGATGAGCGGCACGCCGTGTGCGTGTGCAGCCTTTGCAAAGCGCTCGATGTCGAAAACGACGAGGGCGGGGTTAGCGATGGTCTCGCCGAAAACTGCCTTGGTGTTGGGGCGGAAAGCTTTCTCGAGCTCTTCGTCGCTGCAGTCAGGGTCGACGAATGTGAAATCGATGCCCATCTTGCGCATTGTTACGTTGAAAAGATTGAAAGTGCCGCCGTAAATCGTGGAGGCGCTCACAATGTGGTCACCGCAGGTCGCGATGTTGAAGATACTGAAGAAGTTAGCTGCCTGTCCTGAAGAGGTCAGCATACCGGCTGTGCCGCCTTCGAGGGCAGCGAGTTTGGCGGCCACCATATCGTTGGTGGGGTTCTGAAGACGGGTATAGAAGTAACCGGAAGCTTCCAGGTCGAAGAGCTTGCCCATATCTTCACTGGTATCGTATTTAAAGGTTGTGCTCTGAATGATCGGGATCATTCTGGACTCGCCGTTTTTAGGCGAATAACCGGCTTGAATGCACATTGTTTCTCTTTCCATTTTTGTTACCTCCGCTGTGAATGGTATTCTCCGTATTACGGAACTATTCTTTATACATCTTAAAAGAAGTCGGGGAGTATGGCAAATACTAATTTGTTCATTTTGCAGTTGTCAAATGAGAATCATGATGCGCTGTACCCATACAAAGACAGGATTTTAGAAGAGGGAATTCATTGTCTGGATAAATCGAACATGATATCATTGATTTATAAACAAGAGCAGCTCTTGACCGAATTGCCGGGAGGGAATATATGGCACAGGATAACAGAATTTATGTAACAGGTCATAAGAATCCGCATGCGGATTCAGTGGCGGCAGCAATCGCCTACGCGGAATACAAGAAAGCACAGGGGTTTGACGCGATTCCCTGTGTTTTAGGCAAGATCAACAAGGAGTCTCAGTATCTTCTGGACAGATTCGGATTTGAAAAGCCCCATTTGCTCGAGACGGCTCAGGTGCGCCTTGACGAAGTGGATCTGGCTGATCCCTACTCGATCACGCCGGAGACTACTATCTTCGAGACAGTAGGACTTATGAAGAAAGAGGACAGAGAGGGATTCGCAGTAGTTGATGAAAATGACCTGGTGATCGGATGGGTCTCCAAGTCGGATCTGGCCAATATCGCACTCAATGATACGAAGTACTCTCACTCGATGCTTAAGGACACTCCTACAGAGTATATAGCCAAGACGATCGACGGCCGCATCCACTACGATGATGATCAGCGGCACCTCAACGGAAAGGTGAGTATTCTCACAATGACGAACAAAGAGAATCTCGAAGATTACGAGGTGACGGACAGGATCGTGATCACGGGCGGCAATAAGAAAGCTCAGAAGATCCTGATCGAAAAAGGGGCCGGCATGCTGATCATTATCTGGGAGACTTCCGTGGATGACAGCGTGCTCAAACTCGCGAAGGAGCATCACTGCACGATCATAACGTCAGGTTACGGCGCGATGAATACTTCCAGGTATCTGTATTTTGCCCCGCCTGTGAGAATGATGATGACGCTTAAGCCCATGAAGTTCTACGGACATGAACTGGCGGAGGACGCCGGAAGGAAGATGGCGCGCACGCAGTTCAGGGCGTTTCCGGTCGTAGATGATGACGATCACCTGGTGGGATATGCGATGAGATCCCATATCCTTAACTACAATGACAAGCAGCTGATCCTGGTAGATCACAATGAGTTCTCCCAGTCAGTCAAGGGAATTGAAAAGGCAAGAGTCCTGGAAGTGATCGACCACCACAGGGTCACCGATTTCTCCACATCCAGACCTGTGAGTTTCAGAAATGAGATCGTAGGCAGTACCTGTACGATCATCGCGACGATCTTCAGAGAGAACCAGGTACCGATTGAGGAGAATCTGGCGGGTCTTATGCTCGGAGGACTGCTGTCGGATACGATGAATCTTCAGACACCAACGACGACAGACAAGGACAGACAGACAGCCAACATACTGGCTGCTCTGGCGGGGCTTGATCTCGACCAGTTCTCAGAGGAACTTTTCTCTCTTACAGAGGATGAGGGAGGATCTTTGGAAGAGCTGATGAGCCGCGATATTATTTTCGAGGATGTCATGGGCGTCCGGCTTATGCTCACGAAGGTAAATGTTCCTCAGGTGGAGCCTTACAGGGACAGAGCGGAAGATATGCAGCAGGCGCTGGATCTTCTGACAAAGAACAAGAATGCGGATATCGGAATCCTTTCCATTACTTCGGCGCTGGAGAACAGATCGATCCTGTTCTCGTCAGGAGAGAAAGGAAACTGGCTCTTTGAGGCTTATCCTGATAAGGAAGGAGAGCCCCACAGCGTTCAGGAGGGCCTTGTATCCAGAAAGATGCAGATGCTGCCCAAGCTTTCAAAAGTAATCAGCAAGTACGCATGATGCACATTTCCGGCAAAACAGTGACCACTGACAGATATGAAAATGCCCCGGCTTTGCGCCGGGGCATTTTTTAAAGGAGGATTATGAAAACATTTTATCTGGCAGTGATCTTTATCCCATGATCACTTCTACGCGATATTCTTTCTGTCCCTTTTTGTAAGGGATTACATGTCCGGCAACTTCTTTGCCGTCGACGATCATTTTCTTTACGCCCTTTTCCACATGGTCGGGATTCCTGACGCTGATGTGATATACACCTTCTCTGTATGCACGGGTCAGTTCAAAATCGCCGAAATCATCGGGGATGCAGGGGTCAATGCTAAGACCGCTCAAAGTGGGATATACACCCAGGATGTACTGGGAGATATCTGTGAATGTCCAGGCCGCTGTTCCGGTCAGCCAGCTGTTCTTGCCTTCACCGAAGTTGGGTGCTTCAGGACCGGCCACCATCTGAGAATAGACATAGGGTTCTGTTCTGTGGATCTCACTGAACTCCTCAACGCAGGAAGGGCACGTCTTCCAATAGATCTCAAAGGCTCTGTTTCCGCGTCCGATGACGGTTTCCGCGATAGATACCCAGGGATTATTGTGGCAGAAGATACCGCCGTTTTCCTTGTAACCCGGAGGGTATGAGGAAACCTCACCCAGTTCCACATGATATCTTGTATAAGCTGGTTTCAAGAGGGCAATGCCATACTTGGAATCCAGGATTTCTTTTACACTGTCGAGAGCCTGAAGCGCTTCGCCGGTCTCTTTGCCGACGCCTGCAAGAACGCAGAAGCCCTGGGGCTCAATGAAGATCTGGCCCTCTTCGCACTCGTGTGATCCGACTTTATGGCTGAATGCGTCGTAAGCGCGGACGAACCACTTTCCGTCCCAGCCGTCAGTGAGAAGTGTCTTCTCCATGATATCGCGCTCTTTGCGTATCGAAGCGGCTTCGTCCTTAAGCCCGATGAGATCGCACAGATCAGCGTACTCGCCGGCGTATTTGACGAACATTCCACCGATAAACACGGATTCGGCAACCGGCCCTTCACTGGGACCGGAGGTCTGGAAGGATTCTCCTGAATGCTCTGAGAAGCAGTTTAGATTCAGGCAGTCGTTCCAGTCAGCGCGGCCTATGAGCGGGAGGCCGTGAGGTCCCTTGTGGGTGATCGTGTAGTTCACGCTCCTGCGCAGGTGCTCCATGAGGGGCTGTGCGAGAGAAGCATCATTATCGAAGGGCACAGACTCATCCAAAATAGAGATGTCGCCTGTCTCACGGATATAAGCGCTGACAGCTGCGATGAGCCAGAGCGGGTCATCGTTAAATCCGCTGCCGATATCCGCGTTGCCCTTCTTGGTGAGGGGCTGGTACTGGTGATACGCGCTGCCGTCAGGGAACTGAGTGGATGCGATATCGATGATCCTCTGTCTGGCGCGCTCGGGTACAAGGTGAACGAAACCGAGCAGATCCTGACAGGAATCTCTAAAGCCCATGCCTCTTCCGATACCGGACTCATAATAAGAAGCGCTACGGGACATATTGAAGGTGATCATACACTGGTACTGATTCCAGATGTTGACCATTCTGTCTACTTCCGGACGGGAACTGGTCACATGGAATTTGCTGAGAAGTTCGCCCCAGTAAGTGCGGAGCGTCTCATAAGCTTCAATAACAGCGCTGCGCTCATGGTATTTGCGGATCATGGCATGCGCTTTAGTCTTATTGACAACACCGTAGGATTCCCACTTCTCTTCGACAGGATTCTCTACATATGTCAGCTGGAAAACTAAGCTTGTGCTTTCGCCGGGGGCAAGTGTGAGGTCAATTTCAAAGACGGCACAGGGAGACCACCCGCTTGCGACAGTGTTTTTGCAGGAGCCTCTTTCAACCACTTCGGGAAGGGCGGGACTTCTGTAATCGCCTATGAAGGATCGCCTGTCGGTATCGAAACCGCTGATCGGACGGTTAACGGAGAAGACCGCATACATATTTCTGCGCTCTCTGTACTCCGTGCGGTGATAAACGGCTGCGTAATCAAGCTCACTGTAATTAGTAATAGAAGTCCTGGCGGGTTTCTTAAGACCGCTGATCTCATAACCGAGATTGGACTCTATTTCGACTTCGCCGGTAGATAGGTTTCGCTGGAAATTCTTCTGGTCGTCGTCAGCGTCCCAGAGGCACCATTCTATATAAGGGAATACCTTGAGATTCTTTTCATGATCTGACTCGTTCCTGATATCAAGGAGCATGAGCTCGCAGGTATCTCCCATGGGGACTAAGTTGAGCTGGCTGACTGCTACGCCGTTTTTGGAAGAACTAAAGCGGGAATAACCCATGCCATGTCTGCACTCATAACTGTCCAGTTCTGTCTTGGAAGGCTGCCAGCCGCTGTTCCAGACAGTATTCCCATCTTTAATATATATATATTTTCCGTTTCCGTCGTAAGGAACGTCATTGTAACGATAACGTGTAAGCCTCAGAAGACGTGCATCTTTATAAAATGAATAACCTCCGCATGTGTTGGAGATCAAGGTGAAGAAGTCCTGGTTCCCGAGATAATTGATCCAGGGGAGAGGAGTTTTGGGAGTTGTGATCACGTACTCCCTGCCGGCGTCGTCGAAATATCCGAATTTCATATTTCCCTCCATGTTTTCGGTTTTTAAGTAACGATAAACTAATATGAATACATTATAGTTTTAGTAAAATTCAAGTACAAGCATAACTATGCCAAAAATACGTAAACGTTTTAGAATAAAATCACTAAAAGACTTGAATACGTCTGTCATTTCGTACAAAACCACTGTTTAATATTTGTAGCAATCTAACAATTTGTAGAAACTATGCCAAAAAAGTCAAAATGATACTTGAAAAATGTAAAAAATAGATATACAGTAGAACTACAAAAACGTTTAAGTAAATTAAGCGTGTTTGCGGCGAAACAGAATTAGTCATTTTATAGTTACGGGAGAAAAGTATGGTTTCGATGAAAGACCTGGCCGCCGCTTGCAATGTGTCAGTAGCAACCGTGAGTAAAGCGCTGAATGACCAGCATGACGTTAGTGCCAAAACGAAGGAAATGGTCAGAAAGAAGGCCAAGGAATTGGGATATTTTCCTAATTCAGCAGCCAAGGCCCTCAAGACCAACCGATCCCACAATATCGGAGTCCTGTTTGTAGACGAAGCTCAAAGCGGACTGACCCATGATTTCTTCGCGAATGTACTGGATAGTTTCAAAAGGACCATAGAACTGCAGGATTATGACCTGACTCTTGTAAACTGCAGCAAAGAACATCACGGATCCATGACTTATCTGGAGCGGGCAAGATACAGGGGATTTGACGGAGTGGTAATAGCCTGTATCGATTTCAAAGACCCGGAAGTGATCGAACTTGTCGACAGCAACATACCGGTTGTGACGATCGACTACATTTTCAATAACCGGATCGCAGTGATCTCGGACAATGTGAAGGGAATGAGAGATCTGGTGACTTATGTGTATGGAATGGGACACAGAAAGATCGCTTACATTCACGGGAATGACTCTTCTGTAACGCAGGCAAGGGTTTCATCTTTCTATACAACCTGTACGCAGCTGGGTATTGAAGTGCCGGATGAATACTTAAAAGTAGCTGATTACAGGAACACGGAAGAGACCTACCAAAGGACGATGGAGCTTCTGGATCTGAGTGATCCGCCAACCTGTATCCTTTATCCGGATGATTTCGCGGGCTTCGGCGGGATCAATGCGATCAGGGAGAGAGGGCTTCGGATCCCGGAAGACATATCGGTGGCGGCTTACGATGGAATACGGATCGGAAGGCACATCGAACCGAAGCTAACAACGATCCGTCAGGACACGGAGCAGATCGGAAAGCTGGCAGCGGAAAACCTGATCAAGCTGATCGAACACCCGAGGTCCACGATCATCCGTCCGATCGTTGTGGAGGGCGAACTTTACGAGGGAAGCACTGTAAAGGATATCAACAAAGTTGCCGAGTAAAGGCATTGCGGCGTCTGTGCAACAACCAAAAGAGCAACTGCCGCGAAAGCGGATTGCCAATAAAGTACAAAACAATACCGTGCATAATAGTGTGTGCGGCAAATAAAAGGGAGGTATACCTAATGAAAAAAAGAACACTTAGTCTGATTCTCGCAACGGCTATGGTGGCCGGATCGCTCGTCGGATGTGGCGGAAACACTTCTGCGAGCAGCTCCAGCGCACCCGCGCAGGAGCCTGCGGCAGAGGCAGAGACCCCTGCAGCGGAAGCAGAAGCAGCATCTGCAGCGGACGATGCATCTATTGTTAACATCTACTGCTGGAACAATGAGTTCCCCAACAGAATGATGGATCACTATCCCGGATTCGAGGCGAATGATCCCGCTGACTCTACAAAGGGCGGCAAGATTGGTGACAAGGTCATCAACTTCATCGTAACCGACAACAAGGACAACATGTACCAGAACAAGCTGGATGAGGCGCTTTCAGCACAGGCTACCGCAGCTGACAAGGATAAGGTTGATATCTTCCTGATCGAAGCTGACTACGCTATGAAGTATACAGATCCTGAAGTAAACGTAGCAATGCCTCTGGATGAGCTGGGAATCACAGACGCTGATCTTTCCAAGCAGTTCCAGTACACCAAGGATGTAGTTACAGACGCAGATGGCAAGATCCGCGGTTCCTCCTGGCAGGCATGCTCCGGCGGCCTTATCTTCAACAGAGAGATCGCTAAGCAGGTTCTCGGTTCTGATGACCTTGAGACTGTCCAAGCTGCAGTTGCTGACTGGGATGCTTTCAATGCGACAGCTCAGAAGATGAAAGACGCAGGATATAAGATTGTTGCTACAGTTAACGATACCTTCCGTGTATATTCCAACAACGTATCCGGCAAGTGGGTACAGGACGGCAAGATCGTCGTTGATGACAACGTAAAGAAATGGGCAGACGATTCCAAGGCTCTCGTTGACGCAGGCATGACCACAACCAACGATATGTGGAGTGATGACTGGAGCAAGGGCTTCCAGGCACCCGGCGATGTATTCTGCTACTTTGGCCCCGCATGGCTG
>CACZXG010000053.1 GCA_902785055.1 uncultured Lachnospiraceae bacterium | reverse complement strand
GTCTGGATCGACTCCGAGAAACTATATGAAGTCTTGTATTCCTTTGAGAAGGAGGTAACAAATGTCTAAGAATAAGGTCAAGTACAACCTGAAAAACGTACACGCGGCGATCCTGACAAAAGGGGATAACGGTACCTACAGCTACGGGACTCCGCAGGCGATCCCGGGTGCGGTCAGTATCTCCCTGGAAGCGGAAGGGGAAAATACACCCTTCTACGCTGATGGGATCGTATATTTCAGGAGCACTACGAACAATGGATATTCCGGTGATCTGGAGATCGCCCTGATCCCGGAATGGTTCCGTACCGATATCCTCCAGGAGACTCTGGATGCCAATGGCGTCCTGATCGAGAGCGCGGACAAACTGGAGTCTGTGCATTTCGCGCTCCTCTTCGAATTTGACGGGGATATCAATGCGATCCGTCACGTTCTCTATGACTGCACGACGGCCCGTCCGTCCATCGAGTCCGAGACGAAGGAGGATACGATCGAGCCGGGCACAGAGACGCTCTCCCTTGCTGCGGATCCGAGAGAGGACGGCCTGGTGAAGGCAAGAACAGGGGATACGACCTCTGCTGCTACCTATGCGAACTGGTACCAGGAAGTCTATACTCCGCAGACCAGCACGAACGCGGCACCGTAAGGAGGTACGGATAGATGATTGAGAAGACAATCAAGATCGGCACACAGGAGGTGCGGTTCCGCTCCTCCGCCACAGTGCCGAGGCTCTACAGAACAAAGTTTAAAAGGGACATTTTCAGGGACCTCAATAAGCTGCAGAAATCCTATAAGGACAAGGGCAGTGAGGAGGGCTCTTCCATGGAAATCGAGGATCTTGAGATCTTTGAGAACGTCGCTTACATCATGGCGTACCACGCGGATCCAACGATCCCCGGAACGATTGATGAGTGGCTCGACCAGTTCGAGATGTTTTCGATTTACCAGGTGCTCCCGGAAATCCTGGAGCTCTGGGGAGATAATCTGCTCACCGATGTGGAGAGTAAAAAAAACAGGAGAGGACCAACAGTATGGTCCTTGATATTTGGACTGAGAAGGCAAACGACAGCGTGAAGTATAAAGCGGCGGGCGGTACCGTCAGGGAAGCGACGCAGAAAGATTTTGATAAGTTTTGACAAATCATAATTCGATGATTTAACAAAAAAGCAGGTTATGGGCATAAATTTTCTAATTTGAATAGCCCGGATAAATAAACCATTTGCGTGAAATGCTTACCTTTACCAATCTGCAAATTCCATATATAATGATAGATATCAAAATATTATCTTATCTTAAGGGGGGGGCTGATATGATAAAGAAAAGGCAAGGCGTTTTCAGTGTTGCGCTTATCGTTGGTATAATGGTTCTCGTTTCTGGCTGTGGCCATGAACATACTTGGGTAGATGCGACATGTACTGAGCCAAGGACCTGCTCTGAGTGTGGAGAGACTGAAGGTGAACCTACAGGCCATCTTTGGGGTCACCCTACTTGTACAGAACCAAAAACATGTAAAATATGCGGAGCAACAGAGGGTAATGCATTGGGGCATCAGTGGCTTGATGCAACGTGTACAGAACCAGAAACATGTAAAGTATGCAAAGAGACTAAAGGCGAACCTCTAGGCCATAAAGTTGAAGAATGGAAAACAACGGTTGAACCTAAATGCACAGAGGCTGGAACTCGTGAAGGAACATGTAGTGTCTGCGGTCAACTTGTTAGTGAGACAGTTAAAGCAACTGGACATACTCCAAGCGATGAATGGCAAGTTATTGAAGCAGCCACATCTACCTCTGCGGGAAAAAGAGCTAAGGTTTGTAAAGTCTGCGGTGAACAACTGGAAACAGAATCATACGAATTATCAGAAGAAGAAAAAGAGGCAACATTTAAAGATGAGTGTCAGTCTTATACTTATGAGCAGATAGCAAGAGACCCTGATAAATATCTTGGAGAAAAAGCAAAATTTACTGGTGAAGTAATACAGTCAATGCAGGATGGTAATAGTTATACACTACGCGTAAGCATTACTAAATCAGATTGGGGCTATGAAGACCCTATTCTTGTATCTTATACTGCAGAACAAGGAGAGAGTCGTATTTTGGAAAAAGATATAGTGGATATATATGGTCTTCTTGGAGGAACTCATACATATGAAACCGTGATGGGCAATAAGCTTACGGTACCACTTCTTTATGCGTTCTATGTAGATATTCACTAAACCCATAAGATTTAAAGAGTTATATTTATCAGAGTAGTAGTCTTGTAGTACTAATAGAAAAGAATAGCTATAAATTGTATTTTCAAAGAAGCATCAGTCAGAAATGGCTGGTGCTTTTTCTATGCCCATTTATAAGGAAAGGAGGAATCTGCAGTGGCGGGAAGGATACAGGGAATAACCGATACAGGGAATAACCGTTGAGATTGGCGGCGATACGACGAAACTGGAGAAAGCGCTGAAAGGCGTAAATTCTACGATCCGGTCTACCCAGTCTCAGCTGAAGGACATCAACAAGCTGCTGAAGCTGGATCCCTCCAACACGGAACTTCTCTCCCAGAAACACAGGGTGTTGAAGGAAGCCATTGGTGCGACGAAGGAAAAACTCGACGCACTGAAAACAGCCCAGGAGCAGGCAAGACAGCAGCTGGAGAACGGGACTCTCGGCCAGGACAGGTATGACGCCCTGCAGAGAGAGATCGTAGAGACCGAGCAGGAGCTCCAGCGCTTGCAGCGGGAATCCCTGAACACAAATGCTGCCCTGGAGAAGATTGATCAGGTCGGAAAGACTTTAGAGAATGTTGGAAACTCGATCAAGGATGTCGGACAAGATCTGACGACCAAGGTCACTCTCCCTATCGTGGCGGCAGGAACGGCCGCAGTGAAAACAGCCGCGGACTTTGATGCCGGCATGAGCAAGGTCGCTGCAATCTCCGGTGCGACAGGGGATGATCTGCAGGCCCTTCGGGACAAAGCCCGTGAGATGGGTGCCAAGACCAAGTTCTCTGCATCGGAGGCTGCATCCGCCATGGAATATATGGCGATGGCAGGCTGGAAGACCGGAGACATGTTGGGTGGTATTGAAGGTATCATGAATCTCGCTGCGGCATCCGGAGAAGACCTGGCAACTACGTCTGATATCGTGACGGATGCCCTGACAGCCTTTGGACTTACAGCAGCGGATTCCGGACACTTCGCTGATGTTCTTGCAGCTGCCAGCTCAAACGCAAATACCAATGTATCCATGATGGGCGAGACCTTTAAGTACTGTGCTCCAATCGCTGGTGCTTTGGGTTACTCTGCGGAAGATACAGCTGAGGCGATCGGTCTTATGGCCAATGCCGGTATCAAGTCCTCACAGGCAGGCACATCTCTTCGCACGATCATGACAAGGCTCCAGGGAGAGTTGGAACTGTCTGGCAAGGCGCTGGGTGATGTCACGATCCAAACTACGAATGCCGACGGATCCATGAGAGAGTTCTCTGATATCATTGCTGATTGCCGTGGTGCTTTCTCCAAGATGACCGAATCCGAGAAAGCCGCGGCGGCAGAGACGCTGGTCGGCAAGAATGCCATGTCCGGGTTCCTTGCGCTGATGAACGCAGCGCCGGGAGACATTGAGAAACTCGAAACGGCTATCTCCACCTGCTCTGACGAGGTGGACGGATATAGTGGGGCCGCGGAGAAGATGGCAGCGGTCATGCAGGATAACCTGAACGGCCAGCTCACCATCCTGAAGTCCCAGCTGGAAGAACTGGCGATCTCATTCGGAGACGCTCTTATGCCGGCGGTCCGGAAGATTGTGACCGCGATCCAGGGGTTCATCGACAAGCTGAACGGCATGAGTGAAGGTCAGAGAAATGCCATTCTCCGTATCGGTCTGTTTGTAGCAGCTTTGGGACCATTCCTCGTGATACTCGGGACATGTATATCTAAAGTTGGTATCGCCATGCAAGGCTTTGTGAAGCTCGCCGGTGTGTTCGGAAAGCTGAAAGTGGCGGTGGGAAGTGCCAATGGAATACTTGGGAAGATAGGCGCAGCGCTGGGCGGAGTATCCGCTCCGGTCCTCGCAGTCGTTGCAGTGATCGCAGTCCTTGTGGCTGCGTTTCTCCATTTATGGAGAACAAACGAGGGTTTCCGGGAAGCTATCATCGGGACCTGGGAGAAGATCAAATCCACCATTTCCACATTTGTGGAGGGGATAAAGCAGCGACTTTCCGACATGGGACTTACCTTTGAGAATATCTCAGCCGCGATCCGCATCATCTGGGACGGACTCTGCCAGTTCCTCGGTCCGGTATTTATCGGCGCATTCAATGCCATTGCGGTACACCTTGAGATGATCCTTGGCGTGATTACCGGGATCTTCGATGTGTTCAGCGGCCTGTTTACAGGAAACTGGGACCTGGTATGGCAGGGCGTCAGCGAGATCTTTTCTTCCATATGGGAAGGCATGAAGGGGATATTTGAGGTCGCACTGAATACGATAAAAGGCATCGCGGAGGTCGTGCTGTCATGGTTCGAGACCACATGGAACGAGGCGTGGACAGCGATTAAGGAGTTCTTCACAGGACTTTGGGATGCACTGGTACTTTTCTTTACCAGTGTGATGGATAGCATCAAAAATACAGTCAGCACTGTGCTCACCGCGATCAGCCAGACATTTACGAATATCTGGAACGCGATTAAGGAGACAGTGACTTCTGTGATCAATGCGATCAAAACTGCCATCACAAACGTGTGGAATGCCATTAAGGAGTTCATCACCTCCACACTGAACAATATCCGCAACACAGCCAGCAGCGTATGGAACAGCATCAAGACCACGATCACAACGATCGTGAATGCGGTCAAGTCTACGATCAGTAATGTTTGGAATGCGATCAAGTCCACGACTTCCAGTGTGTTTGATGGGATCAAGAGTAAGGCGACATCTACCTGGAACGCGATCAAAACAGCGATCGTAAATCCGGTACAGAAGGCAAGGGATATGGTGAAGGCAGCCATCGACAGGATGCGCTCCTTCTTTAACTTCTCTTGGAGTCTGCCGCATCTGAAATTGCCGCACGTGAGCATTTGGGGGCACTTTTCGCTGATGCCGCCGTCCACACCACACTTCTCGGTAAGCTGGTATAAAGAAGGCGGTATCATGACGAAACCTACGATGTTTGGGATCAACGGATCTTCCATCATGGCAGGCGGCGAAGCAGGTGCAGAAGCGATTCTTCCCCTGAAGGGGTTCTATGACCAGCTCTCTGCCATGCTGGATCAAAAGCTGAACGTGGCATGGATCGAAAAGTATCTGATGGTCATTGCAGACAACTCAAGCCGCGGGATTTACCTGGAGGACGGAACCCTTGTGGGGCATCTTCTTCCGGCAATCGATGCCGGGCTTGCAAAATATAACATGAGAGGAGGGCGTGGGAATCGATGAAGAGCATATTTACGGGCGCGCTGATCGGCGACGAGCACACCCTCCTTGACTGGGGTGCCATTATCACAAACAGCGACGTGATCGGGATGCCAGAGCCGAACACGGTGCTTTTGGAAGTTCCTGGCAGGAGCGGCAGGCTTGATCTGTCGGAAGTCCTGACAGGGGATATCACATACAGCAACCGGGAGATCAAACTGGAGCTCGCGGCACAGACGAACAGGGATCGATGGATCGAGACCTGTTTCCATATATTCAATAAGTATCATGGCCGGGGCGTCCACGTCACATTCGACGAGGATCCCGGTCACTTTTATGTGGGGAGATGCTTTATCACAAGTCCGAAGAGAGTGGCAACCGCGGGAACGATGGTGATCACGATCGACGCTGAACCTTACCGCTATGAGTCTGAGGTGTATGAGGTAACAATCACAGGTGCAACTAATACACTGTCCGGGACAGTGGAGAACCTGCGGATGCCTGCTGTGCCGAAGGTGACGGTCCCTGGTGCATGCCAGCTTTTTGCCGGCGGGAAAGTATACGAACTTGCTGCGGGAGAGGACCTGAATGTTCCGGGGCTTGTGTTTGGTCCATATGAGAACGCGATCTCTGTGACTGGAGCTTCTTCCATCACGTTCCGCTTCAGGAGGGGGTGTCTGTAATGTATCTGATCTATCTAGACGGGGAGCTATTCTATGATCCCCGCAGTCCGGATCAAGGGCTAACGGATTTGACCCTGGAGATGGAAGTCAATAAGTCCGGGGCACTGAAGTTCACGATCCCGAAGACGCACCCGCAGATCGATGACCTTAAAAAGATGTATTCCGAGCTCTCTGTTTACCAGGACGACGACTGGCTCTACACCGGAAGGGTACTGTCTGACGGATATGATTTCTATGGGAACCGAACTGTTGAGTGCGAGGGAGAGCTTTCTTACCTCCTCGACAGCATCCAGCGTTATCACGAGTATCACGACATCAGCGTGAGTGATTATTTCACAGATCTCATTACGAAGCACAACGCGGATGTGGATCAGAGAAAGCGGTTCACGGTGGGACAGGTGACTGTCACCGACAGTAACGACAGCCTGTATCGCTACAGCACTTACGAGAATACCTGGAAGACGATCGAGGACAGACTGATTAGCCGGCTCGGTGGTTATATCCGCATCCGGCATGAGGACGGGAAGAGGTACATCGATTACATTGAGGACTACGGACACACGAATACACAGATGATCCGGTTCGGTGAGAACATCCTGGACCTCACCAGGGAAGGTGACTGCGATTCTCTAGCGACCGTGATCGTGCCGCTGGGAAAGAGGGATGAGGAGACTGACGAGAGACTCACTGTTGCCTCTGTGAATGGCGGGAAGGACTACATCGAGGACACCGAGGCGATCGCTATTTACGGCCGGATCGTGAAAGTGGTCGAATATGACGACGTAGAGCTTCCGGAGAACCTTCTGAGGAAAGGTCAGGAAGTCCTGGACCGACAGAAGCTCCTCACTACGACGATCGAGATCACTGCGGTCGACCTACATCTTATCGATGTGGAGATCGAGCGCTGCAAGGTCGGAGACAGTATCCGGGTTGTGTCGGAGCCTCATGGACTGGATGACTATATGGTGATCAAGAAGATCTATCTGGATCTCCTTCATCCGGAGAACTCCAGGCTCACACTTGGCGCGACACTTATCACCTTGGCTTCGTCTATGTCGCGTGGCACGGCAGCGGTCCTCACCTCACTCTCTGAGAGATTTTCAGCTTTCAAACATGTGGTGACGGATAAACTGCAGGCAACTGACGCAGACATAGGAGCATTGCACGCACAGGTGGGAGAGATCGATACGCTCCTTGCCCAGAAGGCGGACGTGGTCGACCTGAACGCCACCAATGCGAACGTGGCTGCACTTCAGGCGGCGGACGCAAGGATCGAGCACCTGGTCGCCGAGAAGGCAGCTATTACGGATCTCAATGCCACGAACGCCACGGTGGCGTCACTGCAGGCAGCGACCGGTAATATCGAGAGCCTGCTGGCGGGCAATGCCGGAGTAGGTACGCTGCAGGCGATCCACCTGACCGGCGACAACATCGTCATCGAGGACGCCACCATTGCACAGGCCGTGATGGATGACCTGATGGCAGGAAATGTCACCGCTGCGACCATCTATACCGACTTCATTAAGATCGGCTCCCGGGACGGAGCGCTCTCCATCGATGGCGCGACGATCCTCATTAAGGATTCGAATAATACTCCCCGCGTCCAGATCGGTAAGGACGGCCAGGGAAACTTCAACTATTACCTGTGGGATGCATCCGGGAACCTGATCTGGTCTCCGGAAGGCATCACAGCAGACGGTGTACCTGACGGGCTGATCGTCGACAGCATGGTGGCGAACGACGCAGCCATTGACGGGTCCAAACTCAACATCCGTTCTGTAGCCAGGGAGCTGACAGATGACGGGACGCTTTCGGTCGATGCTTCCCGCGTCGTGATGAATGAGACCACACTGGAAGCGACCTACGAGACCATGAACACCCAGATCGGAGAGAACACACAAGCCACGCAGACGCTGCAGACTCAGGTCCGGGAGGTCCAGGGCCAGATCACACAGAAGGTGTGGCAGTCGGATATCACGGAGGCAGTGACGCCTCTGGGAAACAGTATCACACAGCTTTCCGACCAGTATACCTCCCAGCAGCAGACGATCAATGGATTGAATACCCAGATCGGGAATGTACAGACAACGCTCGAAAGCAAGGCGGACGGGTCGACAGTCCAGTCGCTCACGGCGAGGGTCAACACGGTGGAGGAAACAGCTGACGGTGTTACAAGGACGGTGTCACAGATCAGCACACAGATTCAGGGAACAGTCACAGACGTGGCTGTTTTTTATGCTCTGAATAACTCGGAGACAGTTCCGCCTCCGGACAACGACCCGGGGTGGAGCCTGGAAGCTCCTGAGTGGGTGGACGGCATGTATATGTGGCAAAAGACTGTCACAACCTACGCCAGCGGAAATACAAGAACCTCATCTCCGACATGCCTTTCCGGCGCGATTGGCGCTGACGGGGAAGCGGCTGTACTCCTTCGGATTGATTCCAGCCGGGGTACGGTATTTAAGAATACCGGTGTAACTACAGTCCTCAACGTGACCATTTACTACGGGAGCCAGAGGATCACGACCGGCCAGCAGCTGAGGGCTGTGTTCGGAAATACAGCAAGGCTTGAATGGGAGTGGCTCCGTATGGACGAGGACCGTTATGGCGTTATTTCCGCTTCGGACACAAGGCTTTCCGACGGCGGATTTGTTTTTGCACTTAGTCCGGAGGACGTGGACGTGAAAGTTACCTTCCGGTGCAGCATGATCATTGATTAATAAAGGAGAGAATAATGGCTATTAAAAGTTCAGACCAGATCAGTATTGTCGACCTTACAGACGGCTATTCCGTCATGCTGACAAACGATTCATTTACATTCGCCGGGAGTGTTTCCGCTGCCGTGGCGGGAAGCACGCAGACCACAGTCATCGCCATGTGCGGCGGGAGCCAGGTGCCAGCTTCTGTCAACAACTCGAACATCGTTGCACCGACCGGCGTTACGACTTCTGTCGATACAGATCCGACCCAGCCTACGATCACGATTAGTATTGCGAATACCGTGACGGAAGGAGGCGTCGTAGATATCCCTGTATCCATCGACAACGGCAATATCACTATCCATAAGATGTTTACCTTCCAGATCTCGTTCAGGGGCCAGACGGGATACAGTGCGCAGTGGTATTCGGGAACCGGGATCACAGGAACCTCGACAATATCGATGCACAGTCGGCGGAGCTGCCGCTTCAGCTAAGTGGGTGTATGTCGGCAACATCAAGGGACAGACCGGAGATGTCGGTCCCGGAGCTGTCTGGTACACGGGCACGAAGATCACCGGAACCAGTACGACAGCAACTGCGTTCTCCGGTTCCGGTATTACGGCAGCCAAAGTCGGTGATATGTATCTCAATACGAGTACCTACAACACTTATCGATGCACAGTCGGCGGAGCCGCTTCTGCAGCTAAGTGGGTGTACGTCAGCAACATCAAAGGCGGAAAAGGCGATACGGGAGCACCGGGAGCCGATGCCATCACCATGACGGTGACGAGCTCCAATGGTACGATCTTCAAAAATACGGCAGTCGTCACGACCCTGACCGCTCATGTGTACAAGGCGGGAACGGAGCTGACGGCAGCACAGATCGCGGAGCTTGGAACGATCAAGTGGTACAAGGACGGATCTTCCACAGCGATGTCTACTACCGGAGCGACGCTCAATATCAGCTCTGGAGATGTAACGAATAAGGCAACCTATATCGCACAGTTGATAACTCGTGTATAAAAAACACCGTACCCGAAGTACCCGAACTGACTCATAGAGTAGTTGAGGGACAGTCATAACTCGTGTAGTGTTCCCAAAGTACCCGAAGTACCTGAACTGAAAGAAAAAGATATGGATATGAAGGGATGAGTTCCATTAGTATTGCTCATGACTATAAAGAAAGGAGCATGAGCAATGCAAGTAGTAACAGTAGAGACCAGCGCTGGGCAGACCCGGTACTACCTCGCAAATGATGACGGAATACCTGTAGACCCGGTACTACAATACCTGAGGTTCCGGGACAATGGAGGAGCGGCAAGGAACACTCTCCGGCTGACGTGTATCTTCATGAAACACTTTTTTACGTACCTTGAAAAGAGAGAGCTGCGTTGGCAGGCAGTTACGATTGATGATCTGGCCGACTTTCTGGCCTGGCTGAAGTACCCGCGGATAGATGAGAAGGTTATTCCGCTGAATCTGGAGCCGAAATATAGAGCTGAGACGATCAATGCTATTCTGGATACCGTATTAGCGTTTTACCACTATCAGTACCTTCGGGGCGGATTAGATAATAACGTATCCGAGAAGCTTGTCACATTCATCAAGAATCCACATGGGGCGTACAGGAGTTTCCTTGACGGGATAGCCGACCGGAGGCGGGAAAAGAGGTATCTGCTTAGGCTTCCGACACCAAAGCGTGTTCTTCGTACGGTAACAAAGGAAGAAGTAGAGGCAGTCATGAAGGCCTGTGTAAACGTCAGGGACTATTTCCTGATGTACCTGCTGTTTGAGACCGGGATGAGGATTGGTGAGGCGTTGTCACTGTGGCTGGAGGACTTTGATATATCCGAATGCAGGATCAGAATCGTTGACCGCGGGGAGATGGAGAACCTTGCAGAGATTAAGACGGTTTCAAGTCCCCGGACGATTGACTGCACATACGACCTGATGGAGGTGTTCACGGAATATATCTGCTACTTCCATACCGAAAGCACTCCTACAAACCATGTGTTTGTGAAGATCCAGGGCAAGAACGCCGGTAAAGCCATGAACTATACGGATGTGGACAACCTGTTCCGGCAGATCCGCAGGAAAACCGGGATCTATATCACGCCGCATATGTTCCGCCATACTTCCTTAAGCATGCTGAGTTCTGCAGGCTGGGAGCCGGAACTGCTCCGGAAGCGTGCGGGCCATAAAAACATCTATACGACTCTGAATACTTACGTTCATCCGTCAGAGGATGAAGTGACGGCAGCATTTAAGGAAGCTGCGGACAGATTCCGTCTCCCTGGGAAGGAGGCGGAAGAATGATCACGGAAGGAAGTTCCGCATTAAATCTGTCAATCAACCCAAAGCGGGTTGAGATGGAGGCATATCTGTCTGCTGAAGATGGTTACTGGATCAAAAATGATATTTGGGAAACGGACAGTAAAGCGTACAGGGCGAGCGGGTTAGATGAACCCTATAAAGTCGGTGTGCTTCCAGATTTCAGTTCCTATAGAAGCGGTCTGATGAAATTGGAAATGAAGTACTATCTGCTTTTCTCCATGAAGCATAAATGGAAAGCAATAGAGTATGTGCAAAAAAGTCTGAAATCATCGATTGTAATGGCGGGGACACTTCTTACGGAAGAAAAACCGGATAAAAGCTTTTGCGAGCTGGATACAAGTATCGGCAGGCTTGTACCGGAAGGGACAGCGCCGGATGTGAAGCGTCTGTACAACTGTCTGGTTGTCGATATGCACCGTTTCTTCCAAGAGTATTATGATGATCGTGAAGAGACAGAAAAAGATATCTGGAATGCACTAAAGATACCGGGAGTAAAGCTTTCGGCGGCGATGAAGCGTAAACATCCCCGTATGAATTTCCTGGAAATCCCGGAGGCCTATCGGAGATCTGTCAGGCGGTTCATGAAAAGACTGGTCGTACGGCGCAGCTGGTCTTATTGCGTAGAAATGCTGATGTATATCCGGTATTTCTTCAGGACGTTCTATAAAAACGGGTATACGGATGGCTTTCTGGAAATGTTGGACAGGCAGGATGTTGAAAACTATCTCGGATGGGTAGCGGAAGATTATGAAAAGAGGAATGCTACATTTCGAAGTAAGGCGGTCTCCTTTGTACGAAGCTGGCTTGATTATATCCAGATCGCCGAGTATCCACAGGCACCGCGGCAGAGTATTGAAAGGCTCATTTTCGATGATGATGTCCCTAAGAGGGAGCGTGCCGCTGATACAATCGAAAAAGTCCGCTATATCCCGGCACCGATCATTCAACAGATGGATGCCTGTATCGAGCAGATCGAACCGGCAGAGATGCGGCCGGTATACGTGCTGCTGCGGGAGACAGGATGGCGTGGAACGGATGTGCTGAATCTCCGGTATGACAGTTGTCTTCAATATATATGGAATGCAAAAGAAGGCCGTTCTGTCCCTTATCTGTGTGCGGAAATCACAAAGGTTGGAATTCCGCAACTGAAGGATCCTATCCGGGATGAAGTCGCTGCAATGGTGAAACTTCTTGCAGAGGAGGCCGAAAGAGACAGTACCGAAGAGAACAATCCTGACAAGTATCTTTTTAACTGTTATGAAGGCCGATGGATGGGCCTCCCGTATAGCAAGCCTGCGTTTTCAAGATCAGTCCAGAGGATGATCGACAAAAATGATATCCGGGATGCGGACGGGAAACTGTTTCATTTCAAAGCGCATGGACTGCGGCACACGCGTGCCATGGAGTATGCGGAACAGGGAATGCCGATCGGTATCATACAACGGCTTCTGGGGCACTGCTCTTTGCAGATGAGCCTGCATTACGCAAAAGTGACAGAGGATACGCTTTACCAGAAGTGGAAGAAAACGGAAAAGCTCGATCTTTTCAAGCCCGTGACACCTTCTCCGGGAAAAGAAACAGTCCGGGATGGACTTGTTCATTACGAAAAAGTTCGGCCGGGTCTGGACGCAGTAAGGGTACCATTTGGTGTATGCTTTAAACCTTCAAAAGCAGGATGCCGCCGGCAGACGGAACAATGCCTGGAATGCCCGAGCTTTTGCTCTTCAAGAGAAAACCTGAGCGAATACACTTCAGAGATTGAAAAAGTGCGTTCCATGATCCGCCTGGGCCAGACCCTTGGCCGGGAAGAATGGGTAGAGAAAAACAAGGAATACCTTGAAAGGCTTATTCAGATGCAGTCGAAACTGACTGAAAAAGGAATCGTCCACAAGAGCGGCTCCATGAGGGAGGCGTGAAATGGATGGATCATCGAAGTATCTGGAAAAAAGCTGGAAACGGAGAACGGATGAATCCCGGCGAAAGGCGTTGGAAGCAATAGAGTCATTAAAAAAGAAGCATGAACCTGTAAACTTCAGCACCGTTCAAAAAAAGAGCGGCGTTTCAAAACACTACCTGTATGAGCATGATGAAATCAGAAAAATGATTGAAGCTGCCCGATCAGAAGATGAAGAACGTGCTTCAGCCTGGCATAAAAAATACGATCGTACATCGAAATCCAAAGATGTGTTGATCAGTGCAAAAGATAAACGAATAGCAAGGCTCGAGGAGGAGAATCGAGAATTGAAAAAAGAATTGGAAACCCTCCGGCGGCTAATATATGAGAAAAAGTAGTCAGTTCGGGGACGGTGTCCCCGAAGTAAAAATGTAGTGTTTCCGGGGCTTTCTGCCCCGGGTACACGAGTTATATTTTGGAGGGATAACTATGGCAGTAAAAGCAAAAGCAGAGATCACGCTCGCGACGATCCGGGATGTGCAGAGCGTTACAAGATATTATCTCCTGCAGAGCTCTACTTCCTCGATCCCGTCAAAGCCGACAGCGAATCCGCCCGGAGGAAGCTGGGTAAAGACTGAGCCTTCCTATACGTCCGGGAGCACCAACAGCCTGTATTTCACGGATCTGACCGTGTTCTCGGATGGGACGTTCGTCTACAGTGACGTCTCCCTGTCCAGTTCTTATGAAGCCGCCAAGGCTGCCTACAACAAGGCGGTATCCGCGGAGGGAACCGCCAACAGCGCCAGCGATAAGGTTGATAACCTGCAGGTTGGCGGCAGAAACCTGATCCTTAATACGCTGTATCCGGATGCTACGGGATCAAACCTGAAAAGGCCGCATATCTTCGGTCAGATCTCAAATACCGGGGGAAGAGGTACTTGCACGGTGTCAGAGCATGGTATTCGGTTTACCACTACATCTGAGAACTGGCAGTATATCTACTTTGGCGCATCAGCAAATTCAGCTGAGCCTTGTATGCTTGGACTGGAAGCAGGAGAGACATACACACTCTCAGCAGATCTGTCATGGAAGATACTGTCGTCTGAAACGGGCATGGCTGATACTGCCACACGATATATGGGTGGCATGCTTTGGTATTCGACAGTTGAGAGCGGATCTTTCAGCTCTATCGGCACAATTGAAGATTTCCCGATTACACAGGCAGATAAGGGGACGGAGATGTCTGGAAGGCTTGAGTACACCTTTACGGTCCCGCTTACCGCGAAGCGTCTGTATCTCGGAATCAGGTCTACAGATGCAAATGCAAATCACTATGCAGTCGGGGATTATATCGAAGCCAGGAACCTCAAACTTGAAAAGGGCAATAAAGCGACTGACTGGACGCCGGCACCGGAGGATCTGGATGCCGCAGTTACAGCCGCGAAGCAGACAGCTGACACAGCCCTTGCCCAGAGCGTCGAGTATATCGTCGGAACACAGACTGAGGCGACTGGAACCTGGACTGGCGTATCTCTGGATACAGCGCTGTATGAAGGAAAGACGATCGCTTATAAACTTCCCTATGCAGGAAGCGGGAATGCGAGTCTTGTTCTGACTTTGGCAGATGGGACGCAAACAGAAGCTGTACCGGTGTATATGAACAACACCCGGGTCACGACCCACTACCCGCAGTACACCGTCATCAAGATGACTTATGACGGTGCTGCCTGGAGAACGGACAACTACTACACGAACAGCAATAACTACGACCGAAGACTTCACAACAGCGCCATCAAAGCAGCGGCGGCAGTGACGAAAGCGCACCTGATTGCCGGAACAGCCGAAGGATATAAAAACTTCGCAGCGTCATTGGAATTCGACCTTGCCTATCCGATCCTCTATGCCTCGGCAGCGATCAGCGCGAACTCCACTGCAAAGACTGCCTATGAGGCAATGCCGGATGTGAACTTCTCGACAACTGGAACGATAGAAAGCGGAACAGCCGCAAAGATCCTGTGGCTGAAGGGAACGGTGGAAGGAAATACCTTCACCATCGCCGAAAGTAACTGGCTGACGACAGTAGTACCGACAGAAGAGGATGGGATGTATTATATCCCGCTCGGTGTAATGTCGAGCACTACGGTGGGCTACTTCGCAACGTCTGACCGGCTCTATGCCTTTGTGGACGGCGCCTTCCAACCGCTCGACAATGCATCCAGAAAGCTCGCGGAGAAGGCCAGGGAAGAGGTAGTGGACGCGGAGGAGCGCGTCAGGACATATGCGGAAAGCGCGGTCTCCCAGAAGGCGGATGAGATCGAAATCTCTATCAGCACGGTGACCGGAACGCTCGCCGCTGGCATTCAGGACTGTCAGGAGAGCATCGCCCAGACAGACGAGGCTCTGAATGACTCCGTGGATACTCTAACGCAGCGGATCTCTGATCAGGAGGATGCACTGCTTGACTACAAGCATGAGACTAGCACCTATTTTCGCTTCAACACGGACGGGCTCAATATCGGAAAGCAGGAGGACGGTGACGAGTCGCCTTACTCCATCAACATCGACAACGAGAAGATGGCCTTTCTGCAGAATGGTACAGAGATCGCTTATGTGCAGTACAACAAGATGCACATCAATGCGATCGAAGCAATGGATCGGCTTTCCGTCGGAGCAGCAGCGGACGGCGGATACTTTGACTTTATTTCGACCGAGTACGGCATGGGCGTCAAGTGGCGTGCAGTGAACCAGTCGAATGGAGCTTCTCTGAACATGATGAGGGCAGGGCTGAGAGTGATGGCTAAGAGAGCGGAAGAGTATGAAGCGGTCCAGGATGAAGAAGGAGTGTTTAAGGTGGACTTTGGAGGTGAGGATAAATGAGCCTGACGAAGAGGACATATACAGATATATTAGGGAACACCCTTGTGTCTACCGGGTCAGTCACCGGAGCCACGACTAAGCTGACTATGGTATTTACCGCTAATAATACTTTGTGGGGAGTGCAGAGCACGATTAATGTTTATGTTGACGGCACGAAGGTGACTTGTACGTGGACGACCAATAAGACTGAAACCTGGATGGGGACGACTTATAAGACGAAGCTGACCAGCCAGCAGCTCACGATCAATAAGCCTTTCTTTAATCTGAAGCTAGTAAATGCGACATCAGGAAGCGAGATCTACAACGATGAGTTCTCCTTTTATGAGATCGAGAAAACGCCGACAGCGGCTACGACTTCCGGAGGGGTGATGGACGGCAGTACAAAGTCCAAGGTGGTATTTACCACGTCCGGGACAGATGCTACTTACGCTGCGACCTTTACTCTGGGGAGCTATTCCGGTACGGCAACGTCTACGACGAAGACTCTCGAATATGCAATCCCGATCGCCTGGTGCAATGCACTGCCGAATGCGGCAACGGGTCAGGCGAATGTGACTTGTCAGGTTAAGTACGGAGGATCGGTTTATTCGAGTTTTACAGTGAAACTGACTGTGTCTGTACCGGCTTCAGTGGTCCCGACGGTAACGTCCATCACTTTGGCGGATAAAACGAATACGCTTGTTCCTTCTGCTTGGAACATGTTCATTCAGCATAAAAGCGGGGTCAGAGTTTCGGCGGTCACGACTGCGGGTGCCTACAGCTCCACGATCAAGACGATCAAGCTGCAGGTAGGGTCGCAGTCCATCTCGCAGAACTACTCAGCATCGAGCCTTCCGCAGATCGATGTCATCACCCAGAGCGGATCCCTGACCTGTACAGTAACAGTGACTGACTCAAGAGGCCGGACAGCGAGCAAGACAGCAACTGTTACCTTCGTACCCTATGCGGCTCCGAAATTCACCAACTGTGTCAGCGAGAGGTGTCTCTCAAATGGTGAGATCGATAACGACGGCACGTACTTCAAGAGTACGACCGCGGTTAGTTTCTCGACCTGTAATGGGAACAACACGATCACGCTGACGGTGAAGTACAAGAAGACGGATGCAGTGGTCTACGGCTCTGAGACTACGATTACGCCTGGGGTGAACACCTGCGGCAACGATGACCTCGATACGGAGTTCTCCTATGACGTGATGTACTCAGTGACGGATCAGTTCTGCACTGTCACCTTCACGGATTATATCTCGACAGCGATCTACCTGATGCATTTTCTGCATGGGGGAAAGGGCGTCGCATTCGGACAGAAGGCCACAACGGAAAACTACTTGGATTGTGCTTTTAAAGCATTGTTCAGGGATGACGTGTATTTCCTTACTGGTAACGGCGTGCAGGTAAATATCCGGGACATCATCACGATCGGGGCTCAGACCCTGACGAGTTTCGGAAACGGACTGTTCTTGTGTGCTCAAGACGGGCATATTGTAGCGCAGGTCCCAAGCATCGGTACAGGGACTCCGACGTCTCTGACAAACGGACAGTTCCTGTATGCCAACAATGGGAATATAGGGAGTAAGACGATCGGGCTGGCAGATACTACGGACGGTGTTATAAAGGCAGGGGATACTGTTGCCTCGGGTTCCACATGGGCATTCGGCTCGCTGATGACAAGTTCGAAAGAAATATACCTCAGCGTACCCCTTGGGAAGATGATCACCGCTTCATCTGCAACGGTCGTGTCAGGGACGATGACGATCAGGACGGTCGGCGGATATGCATATGATAAGGCGTCCGCTTCCGGCGGAACATACAGTGGACTGGACATCACCGATTTTAGTCCGAGCGTGACGATCGTTAAATCTTCCGGGAATGTAAGGATCAAGGTCACCAATTCTAATAAATGGGTAAACAGCAGCGGAACGGCTCTGACAAACAATACGCCGGTCACCGCAGCAGTGAATCTAAGCTTTAGATTCTCATAAACAGGCATCCTGCGGGGTGCCTTTTTTCATGCAAAGGAGGAGCAACATGAAAGAGTTCTGGAACCTTATTCAATTCATATTTACAGCGATCGGGGGGTGGCTGGGGTACTTCCTAGGAGGATGTGATGGCCTGCTCTTTGCCCTTGTCGTGTTCGTAACGGTGGATTATATCACCGGCGTCATGTGTGCTATCGAGGACAGGAAGCTGGACAGCGGTGTTGGCTTTAAAGGCATCTGCAAGAAGGTGATCATCTTCATGCTGGTGGGTATTGGGCATGTTCTTGACACACACGTTATCGGGACAGGATCGGTTTTGCGTACCGCCATCATATTTTTCTATCTCTCCAATGAGGGAGTAAGCCTACTCGAGAATGCGGCGCATCTGGGACTCCCCATCCCGGAGAAACTCAAGGATGTACTGGAGCAGCTCCATGACCGGGCTGAGAAGGAGGGAGAGTAATGGCTTATACGAACAGTAAGATGGTGGTCTGTACCAAGCTCAGTCCAAACCATTCCGGGCTGCGGACACACAGTATCGACAGGATCTCGCCCCACTGCGTGGTGGGGCAGGTCACTGCCGAGAGTCTGGGAAACATCTTCTCGAAGAGTTCCTACAGAGCATCCAGCAATTACGGGATCGATAAGGATGGCCGGGTCGGTCTTTACGTGGAGGAGAAAAACCGCTCCTGGTGTACCTCCTCTAGTGCCAATGACCAGCGGGCCGTCACGATCGAGTGCGCTTCAGATACAGCCAGTCCCTACCGGATGAACGATGCAGTGTATAAGACGCTGATCAAACTCTGCACAGATATCTGCAGACGGAATGGGAAAAGAAAGCTGATCTGGTTTGGCGATAAGAATAAGACCCTGAACTATTCTCCGAAGTCCGACGAGATGATCATCACTGTGCACCGGTGGTTCGCTTCGAAGTCGTGTCCAGGGGACTGGCTGTATTCCCGGCTTGGCGATCTTGCTAAGAAGGTCACGGCAGAGCTCTCAGGTGATGACGAGGAAGATGATACGGAAATAGATAAAGGGCTGCGGGCAAAAGACCTCGCAGCCTTTTCTAATAAGGAAGTGATCGCAAAAGTCGGTCCGCTGTTTACTGCTGATCAGAAAAAGACTGGCGTTCTCGCGTCCATCTCCCTCGCGCAGTTCATCCTGGAATCCGGCTATGGAAAGAGCGAGCTGGCGCAGCAGGCCAACAACTGCTTCGGGATGAAGAAGTCCCTCTCCGGCAACACCTGGGCGGGATCCATCTGGGACGGGAAGAGCATCTATACCAAAAAGACCAAGGAGCAGAGAAGCTGGGGTACTGAAACCGTCACTGCCGAGTTCCGGAAGTATGCCTGCATCGAGGATTCCATCGCGGACCATTCGGCATACCTGACAGGAGCCAGGAAGGGCAGTGCGCTGCGGTATGAAGGGTTGAAAGGCTGTACCGACTACCGAAAGGCTGCGCAGATCATAAAGTCCGGTGGCTATGCGACCAGCACGACCTATGTTGAGAAACTCTGTTCAATTATCGAGCAGTGGGAGCTCATGCAGTATGACGCAGACGCAGCACCGGTGGAGGAAGAGAAGCATGTCACAAAGGTTCCGTACCTGATCAGAGTCAGTAAGCGGATCGATATCAAACGGAATGCGTCTGCCTCTTCTGCGACAGCAAGGAAGTGTCCAGTTGGTATTTACACCATAGTGGCGGAAGTGAACGGATACGGGAAGCTAAAGTCCGGCGCAGGCTGGGTGAAGCTCTCCGAGGTCCAAAAGATATAAGGGGGATAGATCATGGCTATCACAATGTTTGTACCGGGATTTAAAACGAGCAAGGCTGATGAGCGTCACGGCGACGGGCTGGTGATCCACAGTGACACCGGGCACACGCTTGTCATCGACGGCTTCGACGGAGGAGCGCCGACCACGGCACTTGTCAAATATCTCAAACAGCATAATTATAAGGACCTGCATCTTCTGCTGTCCCATCCTCACTACGACCACTACAAAGGTCTCAAAGTGATCATGGCGGACAGCTTTTTTAATATCAAAACGTTTTTCTGCTACGATCCGGAGACGATCAAGCACGGTATAGGTAGCAGCGCGAACGGCAGGTCTGTGAAGGACGACTTCAATAACCTGAACGCCTGCATCAGCCAGGCTCGGGGGAAGGGTGCAAAGATCGATTATCTGGCCAAAGGCAGACAGGTGATTCTCGGAGACATCGAGTTCAAGGTCTGGAGAAAACAGCCGACGCACTTCACGGAGTACGATGATGGAAATGCCTGGGCCTTCACCAACGATGGTTCCCTCTGTTGCTACTTCCCGAAGCTCCGGTTCCTCACGACAGGGGATGGACCGAATGAGCTGAAGGAGGCGATTGCCTACTTTGGTGATAAAGTGTATGTCCTGAAGGTTCCGCACCACGGCAACAGCTGCTCTATGAGCAACGCGCAGGCAGCGAGGAAGGCCGGCTGTGTCATCGCCTATGAAACCAACATCGAGACAAAGGGGCCCGGCACGACCGGCTTTACGGCATACGGCTCGAGGCGCCTTGTGGAGCAGGGCGTGAAAGTTCTGATGCAGGATGCGGACCTGATTATGACCGCGACAGCCGGAAAGCTCACCGTCAGGCAGGGCGGAAAGACCTGGACCTTCGATGTGCCTTATGACGGGAAGCCTGCTCAGCTTTATCGTGTCAGGAAGACCTGGCAGAACGTAAGCTCCCAGATCGGTGCCTATAGTATCCTCGCCAATGCCAGAGACGCTGCAGACAAAGCAGGGAGCGCGTATGCGGTGTTCGACTGGAATGGGAAGGAGATTTACCGGAAAGCGGGACCGAAGGTTCCGTACCTTGTCCGAGTGGCGAAGGAGATGGAGATCCGCAAAGGTCCTGGAACCAGCTATGGTAAGGCAGACAGAAAATGCCCGGTCGGTATCTTCACGATTGTCGAGGTGAAGGGTGACTGGGGGAGGCTTAAGAGCGGTGCCGGATGGATCCAGCTGAGTAAGACTGAGAAGGTATAAGAAAGGCCTGTGGGCTGTATCAGAATGATATGGTCCACAGGCACTTTTTGATTTGTGCGAAATTCACGAGAATGGCCGTTATCGGATCGATTTCTCAAACTATTTCATTATGCACATTATTTGCTTAATGGTGAATACAGGGTATTATTCCAGCATTTCCTCGGCAATCAGATAGAGATCGTCCGCGCTCACGTCATCAAAAGTTGTAATATAGTATCTCACATCATCCTTTGCAAAACAAAGCATGCTGGAAAACAATGTTTCAGGTGCATCGCTCCCATATGCAATATTGAAGTGTGGATCGGTCCTGTTCCTCTCCTCTTCCTCCGCAGTAGGTCTATATGAAGGAGGAACCAGGTACATCTCTGTATAATTGTAATATGCTTCTGTTCCCAGAATTGTCCTCGTCTCCACTGCGTCAGTGGACAGATCCTGCTCAAATGCAGATGCTGGCTCCGCATCAATTGTCAGAGCTTTTCCTTCTCCGTTCTTATAAGAAAGGCTGATCATCTTCCAAGAAGAGAGCGTTCCGCCTTGCTCGTCTTGGCCTTCGGTGTCAACGATCCCACCACCTGTAAATACGAAGCCGTTCGTAAAATCTTCCTTAGTCCGCATCTCGAAACCGGCTTCTGCTTCGAGCTTGTCAATTTTCTCGTATTCCGTAATGCTCGGTTCAGAGCTGCTGTGCGACATAATGGAAACGAGTCTGCCTGCGGCAAATACGCTCGTCCCGATCAGCAGGCAGCAAATGGCGGCTGCTGACACAAGTCTTCTGGCTGTCCATTTTTTCATTTTTGTTGTTCCTCCTGTTTGCCTGTTCGACTCGGCGGACATAATCCGCTCATCGATATTCGTTTTGCTGCTAATCGGCACTTCTACTCGATCGGCAGCCTTCCTGAGTTCTTCTGAAATGAACTTATCAAACTCTGTATCACTTCTCACGATACCCTCCTTCCTGAACGATTCTTTTCAGCTTTTTTCTGGCAAAATACAGCCTGCTTTTTACGGTCCCCTCCAAAATGCCAAGCGTCTGTGCCACTTCTTTGACAGACATTTCTTCATAGTAGTAAAGAACAATCACTTCTCTGGACGCCTGATCCAGGGCTGATAATGCTGATTCCAGCAATATTTTGTCTTCTGTTTGTTCATTCTGGACTGATGCAGATGAGCCGAGCTGCATTGCAGCAAGGTCTGCTCTGCGGACTATATCTTCATCCGGCTGCTGTCTGCCATGTTCCTTAGCCTTTTTTCGGGCAGCCTGTGTCATGATCCGGAAAAGCCAATATCTGAAGCTTTCCTCTTGCCGTAACTGACCGATACATAGCCAGCAGGTGACAAAGGTGTCTTGCAGTACGTCTTCTGCGTCCTCCCTGTTTCCGCAGATCAGATAGGCGCTGCGAAAGAGGGGTACGTGATATAGTTCATAGATTCGGTCAAAAGAAGAGCGGTTGCCGCTTTTCATCTGCCGTATTAGTGTGCGTTCATCCATATGAGCTCCTGTTATCGTATTTAGATGCATCTATATATTAAGAGTCACATAAGAGCAGTTTGGTTCAAATAATTGTACATTTATATTGTGCGAAATTCACGAGAATGGCCGCTTTCGGATTTTCGGTGGCGTGAGCTATTCCATCCTACCTTCGGCTGTGCTACTATCGCGGCGAAAGGAGGCAGAAAGCCATGACAGAAATACAAGACAACAACCAGCTGCTGAAATTTGCCTGTGAGGATCTTCGGAGCGTACAATCCTTGATCCTTACAGTTACAGACCACCCGGAGTATGCCAATGCATACGCAACCTTGAGTGTTATCGATAGGGCACTTCGTTCGATCACGGAGGATATTCAGGAAGCCATAGATAATATTGACAAGGCTTTAAACAAGAAGGAGCAGAATGTTCAGCAAAGAGGATCTGGAGTATCTGAAACAGCATGACGCTTATACCATCACCCAGGCCAATCATCACGACGTGACGATCCACAGTCTGGTGTCAGGTCACGATTGGATCATGGTATCAAATTATGAAAATCCAGGCTGTTATATTCTTCATCGCCACAATGGGAGAGACCCGTTTCACCAGCAGCAGGGGCGATACAAGTCCCTAAAAGACGCATTGGATTATATCAAACGGCACGATAAGTTCTACTCTTCATAATGATCACGCCTGTCGGCTGCCCTTCGGGACAGTCGGCAGGCTTCTTTTTTTTTGCTCAAAAGTTCTCCCAAGCGTTATAAAAATCGGCCCTAAGCAGGCATGGGAAGGCAGAGGGATGGACCAGTTCCCTCGGAAGGGAGAACGAGAATATGCAAGTGACGAAAATCACAACCCCCACTGAACCTGCTGTGCCCAAGGCGCACCAGCTTTCTGAGAAGCAGTTATACGACGAGATCAACTATCGCCGGGCCGAGAGGCTGTCAAAAAAGATGCTGGAAAAAGGGCTCATCAGCGCTGACGAGTACGACAAACTCCTTGTCGAAATCCGGAAGATATTTGTGCCGATTTTGGCGGAGCTCTTATGAGAATTGAGTTGATATGTGTCGGATAGTATCGCAACATCGGACTACGATCAGGAGGCGAGACCATGAAAAAGATAACGAGAATTGAGCCCACGGCGTCGCAGCCCATAATGACAAAAACGAAAGTCGCTGCCTACTGCAGGGTCTCCACCGAAGCGGATGCCCAGCTTGTCAGTCTGGAAACACAGAAAAGCCATTATGAAGAGCTCATAAGCGCAAACCCGGAGTGGGTGTTCGCGGGGCTTTATTACGACGAGGGCATCAGCGGCACCAGTAAGGAGAAGCGGCCCGCCTTGCAGCGGATGATCGCAGATTGTGAAGCCGGAAAAATAGACCGGGTATTAGTTAAGTCATTATCGAGATTTGCCCGCAACACCACGGACTGCTTGGAGCTGACCAGAAAGCTGCTCGGCCTCGGGGTGACGATCTACTTTGAGAAAGAGAACCTCGACACCGGATCGATGGAGTCGGAGCTTCTGCTCTCGATCATGAGCAGCCTCGCGGAAAGCGAGTCCCTGTCCATTTCAGAGAACAACAAATGGGGCATCCGGCACCGGTTCGAGAACGGGACATTTAAGATCGCCAGCCCTCCTTACGGCTTCGATTCGAAGGACGGAGAGATGGTCGTTAACGAGGAAGAAGCCAGGTGGGTCCGCTGGGTTTACGCGCAGGCGCTGAGCGGAAAATCAAGCGGTGCGATTGCGCGGGAGCTCAACGAGAAACAGGTACCCACACGGAGAAACGGAAACTGGACGGGCACCACGATCCGGGGAATGCTTACAAATGAAAAGTACATCGGCGACTGCCTGTTCCAGAAGACCTACTCGGATTTCCGCTTTCGCAGGCACTACAATCACGGCGAGCGCGATCAGTTCTATATGGAAGATCATCATGAGGCGATCATCAGCCGGGAAGACTTTGAGGCTGCAGGAGCACTCTTGCAGCAGCGGGCGCGGGAGAAGAACATCAAAAAGGAAGAACTGCGGGTCACAAGCAAGTATCCGTTTACCGGGATGCTTGTCTGCGGAGAGTGCGGCAGAAAATTTAAACGGCACATCAACACAACAGGGAGCCTTAAGTATCCGGTTTGGGTCTGCAGTCAGCATCTGGAAAACGTCAGCGCCTGCTCCATGAAGTCCATCCGGGAGTTCGATCTGGAGCGTGCCTTCACGACCATGATGAACAAGCTCATCTTCGCAAAGAGGGATGTGTTGGATGCGCTGCTTGATGGTATCCGGGGAGAGACGCATAAGGAAAACCTGCGACGGATCGACGAGATCGGCCAGAAGCTGGAACAGAACGTGGAGCGGCGGCAGACCCTGACCACCATCATGACGCGGGGATATCTGGAGCCTGCGCTCTTCACGCAGGAGAGCAATGCGCTCGCCGCCGAGGCGGATGCGCTCACAGCGGGAAAAGAGCAGCTGGTGAAGGAGATCAGCGGCAGCCTTTATAAAACGGATGCGCTAAACGACTTGATCCGGTACGCGGGACACGCCGAGCCGGACCCTCATTTTGACGGGAAACTGGTCGGGCGGTTTCTCGACCACGCAGAGGTGCGGAGTCGAAACGAGGTGGTTTTCCATCTCAAATGCGGCCTGCGCCTGACAGAAAGGATTGGTGAAAATGAGTAGAGGACATACGCCTTTTGGCTACAGGATCGAAAACGGCGTTGCAGTGATCTGCGAGGATCAGGCAGAGCAGATCCGGAAGATCTACACCGGATACCTTGGCGGACTTTCCCTGAGAAACGCAGCGAAGGAAGCTGGGATAAAAATGGTGCATGCCTCGGTCAGACGGCTCCTGCAGAATCCGCACCTTTTGGGTGACGACTTCTACCCGGCCATCATTGACAGAGAGACCTTCGACGCCTTTGAGAAAGAACGTAAGCGCCGGGAAAAAGCGCTGGGCCGGGACAATATGCAGAAGAAAACCGTGGAGCCGGTTCCCGCGCCCACATCCTTCCGGATGGCACAAGCGGCACAGATCTTCAGTGATCCTTACCAGCAGGCGGAGTACATATACAGCTTGATTGAAAGTGAGGTTTGAAATGGCAACAGTGAGAATGATCCCTGCCCGGCCTGCGGTCGGCGCGAGGAAGAAAACAGAGAATGCTCCCAAGATCCGGGTGGCAGCATACTGCCGCGTCTCTACGGATACAGATGAGCAGGCGACAAGCTACGATGCCCAGATCGAGCATTACACAGATCTCATCGCAAAGCATCCGGAATGGGAGCTGGCAGGAATCTACGCGGACGACGGCATCTCCGGCACCAACACGAAGAAGCGCGAAGAGTTCAACCGGCTGATCGATGACTGCATGGCAGGCCGTGTAGATATGGTGATAAGTAAGTCGATTTCGAGATTTGCCCGCAACACCCTCGACTGCCTGAAATACATCCGGCAGCTAAAGGAAAAGAACATCGCAGTCTTCTTTGAGAAGGAGGCGATCAACACGCTGGACGCCAAGGGCGAGGTCCTGCTCACCATCATGGCGTCCCTTGCGCAGCAGGAGAGCCAGAGCCTTTCCCAAAACGTTCGGCTGGGGCTTCAGTACCGCTACCAGCAAGGCAAGGTGCAGGTCTGCACGAACCGGTTCCTCGGTTATGACAAAGACGAGGAAGGCAACCTGGTCATCAATCCGGAAGAGGCTGAGGTGGTGAAACGGATCTACCGGGAGTACCTTGAGGGAAAGAGCTACTACGCCATCGGGCAGGGCCTCACAGCGGACGGCATCCGGACGGCAGCAGGCAACGATTACTGGCTGGCCTCCACGCTGAAGAAGATCCTGACGAATGAGAAGTACATCGGCGATGCGCTCTTACAGAAGACAGTCACCACAGACTTCTTAAATAAGAAGAGAGTGGTCAACAAGGGCATCGTGCCGCAATACTATGTGGAAAACAGCCACGAAGCCATCATTCCCCGTGAGCTCTTCATGCAGGTGAAGGAGGAGATGGTCCGTAGGGCACGACTGGATACCGGCACCGGAAAGAGGCGGGTCTACAGCGGAAAGTACGCGCTTTCACACCTTGTGTACTGCGCTCACTGCGGTGACATTTTCCGAAGATCGCAATGGTTCATCAGGGGAGAGCACATTCCGGTCTGGCGCTGCATCAGCAGGCTGGAGAAAAAGAAATCCGGCATCGACTGTCCTTCACGGACCCTTTACGAGGCGGATCTGCAGGCTTCGGTCGTGACGGCCTTCAATCAGCTGGTCGAGCAGAAGGAAGACTTCCTGCCCGGCATGCGGCTCGCTATGGAGCGGATGCTCGGACAGAGCAACAGCCCGAGGGTTACAGAGATCGATAAGCAGCTGGAAGCCCTGCAGAAGGAGCTGCTGAAGAAAGCCAACGCCAATCAGGGGTTCGACTCGCTGGCCGACGAAATTGATGCGCTCCGGGAGGAAAAGCAGACTCTTCTGATGGAGGACGCAAGCCGCGCCGGACTAAGACAGCGGCTGACTGAGTTCGAAGAATTTCTGGACGGGCAGGTGACGGGGCTGACAGATTATGATGAGGCGATGGTCCGGCAGCTGGTCGAGCGGATCACGGTTTACGATGACCATCTTGCCTTTGAGTTCAAGTGCGGCATTGAAACGGAAGTACAGATGTGAACAGAAGCATCACGCAGGCGCTCCTTCGGGGCGCTTGTTTTTTTGTCTGCGCGGTAGAAAAGTTCACAGGAGCGTGCTATACTTATAAAGTCATAGGTTGATATTTGAAAGAGGTGAACGGATGCTCCAAAATAACA